>JAWLHT010000006.1:0-41475 GCA_041690195.1 Candidatus Latescibacterota bacterium | reverse complement strand
TCAAACTCATAACTGCCGCTCCCGGTTCTCCAGTTCATGGTGCGTGATCGTACCATGCTCCGCACCGGGCCGTTGATAACAACATCATAGGAATACCGGGTATCGGAGAACGGCCCCGTTCCCGCGAATGGGCTGAAGCGGGGACGTGAAAGGGAGTCGGGGTGGTTCGGGTGTTCGAAAAGACACATCCCGCCCGCGCCGAAGGTTTTTCGCACCCACATGATATCCGCGCCGACCGAGTAGGGCGTGTCGTGGCCGTAATGGTTGGCCAGCATGATATTGGCGGTGAGTTTCGCCTCGCGCTTGCCGTACATGTCGGCGCTGTCCGGATACCAGAGTTTCCAGCCGATGTGCTCCGACTCCCACCACGGCATGACATGCTTGCCGTACATACCGATTTCCGCGTGAGTGTAGTGTCTCGACTGATCGATCATGTTGCGGCCGATGTAGATATACACCGTTTTGCGTTCACGCGGCTTCAGGTCTGCCATGAAGAAGAGTTCATCCCAGACACCGTCCTTGTCGAGGTCGTCGAGCTGGGACACAAGAAAGGACCCGTTTTTCTCGCCCTCCCGGGGCGGCAAACCCGGGTCAACCACGGTGATCCATTCGGGGTACTGGTCCGGCAGGGGCATCCGGTCACGGGGGATCACCACCGGACAATCCTTCCGTTCGATATCAAGGGAGTTGACGAGGTTCACCCTGATCCGGCGCCGGGCGGAGGCCTCTCCCCGGTAAGCGGCGTCCTGGCTGCCGAAGGATGCCTCGTACCACGCGGAGGTATCCGCCGCAACGACGCCCGCGACGAAAGCAAGCAGCAGAAAACCAGCGGTAATCAGATGTTTCATGTATCCCCCCTTCGGTTCTTCCCCGTCTTGTTCATTCCGGCCCCGGGACCTACTCGTTTGCGGGCAGGTTGGTGGACTGGTAGGAAACCAGCTTCCATGCTCCGTTTTGCTTCGCATAGGTCGAGGTGAAAATGAGATTGAGCGTACGCGGCGTTCCCTGCACCAACAGGTCCAGGTCCGATATTCCGGTCACGATACCGCAGTTCCCATACACGCGGGCGCGGAGGTTCCTGCTGCGGATGCTCCGGTACATGAGTCCGTTCTCGCCCAGACGCTGCATGAAAGAATCTCTGGTATCCGTTCGTCCGCTGGCATGCACGAAGAGAAGATCTTCATGGAACACGCCGTTCAGAAAGGCACGGTCGATTTTTTCCATGGCCCGGTACCGCTGTTCCTCGATTTTCAGCAGTTCATCCGGCCCACTGTTCCCCGGGGCGGCGCAGTTCGACAAAAACACCAGTGCAATCGCAGCGAGCAGCATCCATCTCTTCACATCATGTCTCCCGGGACAATGCCCTTGTTCATATACGTATGTTGGTAGTACTGTTTCTGCGGAACAACAAATCCGGTTATTTCCCCCGTTTTGCCTTCTCGATCACTTCCCGGACCGAAACCGGGGCGCCGTTGAGCTTTTTGGACTCGTCCGCCGCGGTCATGAAGGCGAATATCTCTATGGTTTCCTCTTCAGGAACGGGAACGACACCGGTTTTGAAGAACTTAACGATTTCCTCCACCAGCGGAGCATAGCCGCCGTAACCGCCGCTCGGGGCAATACCCTTGGAGCCGTAGACAAACGCCCCGTAGTCATGCTTTCCGGCGCGGAGTCCCCGGAATGTCCCGATGCGGCCGTCCCCCCATGTCCCCACCACATGCTCGAAGTCCTTGACCTGCACGCGGCGCACCGTGTCGCAACCCGTCCCCATGATGGTATAGAGGGTTTCCACACCGTGGACACCGTACCAGTAGAGATCCGGATGGTGTTCTTCGAGACTGGCGGGGCTGAATGCATCGCAGCCGAGGATGTCGCCGATCTCCGGGTTGTTCCGCATCCCGGCGATCCCGGGGGAGTACCGGAGCGAGGAAGCCGACCAGCAGGGGACCCCCGCCGCGCGGGCCAGACGGAAAATCTCGATGACATCTTCCAAGCTTGCGGCCATGGGTTTGTCTATGAAAACCGGCTTTTTCGCCGCCAAGACCGGCTTGACCTGGGCGAGATGCGGACGCCCGTCCACGCTCTCCAGCAGGACGCCGTCCACCTTTTTCAGGAGTTCCTCGATGGACCCGACGATTTCCACGCCGAGATCGTCGCGCACCTGCTTGGTGAACCCTTCAACCCGGTCCCGGGAGGAGGGGATATCCGGAGACCCGCCGGGAAAGGCGGCCACCACCCGGCAGCCGTATTCGGCGGACTTCTCGTTGATCTGCTTGGCGAAGGCGGGAGAATGTGATGTATCCAGCCCGATGATGCCGATACGGAACACCTTCCCCTGAGCCGGAGCGGAAAGCGGGAACACGCCAAGCAAAAGAAGAACGAGCGATACACTCCGGAAGAAATTCGACATGGGTTCACCTCCGTAAGAGAACGGGAATACCACGATACGCAGTGCAGGGTAATATACGGAAGCAATGCCGGGAAGAAAGCGGAAATCCGATATGTTGCTATCCGTGACGAGATCCCGCACAGCGCGCCCCCTGGCGGAGGTTCCGCTCGTGGAGCGCGTTCCGGACCGCCTGCAGGTTCGTTCCCTTTTCCAGGGCCCAGGCCGGGGCGATGAGTTCGTCACGGTGCGGGTCGCCGGTGAGCCGGTGGATCACCATGTCCGGGGGGAGAAGGGCCAGGAAATCGCAGAGGATATCCACATACTCCTCCCGGGCGAGGCAGCGGTATTCGCCGCGCTCGTACATGCGGTGCAGGGGGGTGTCCCGGACGACATACTGGAGATGGAGCTTGATGCCCCGGATACCCAGGCCCCCGATGACCCGGGCGGTTTCCAGCATGTCTTCGCGGCTTTCCCCCGGCAGACCTAGGATGATGTGGACGCAGAGTTCGATATCACGCTCCCGGGCGCGACGGACGGCGTCGAAAAACTCCGCGGCGGTGTGCCCCCGGTTGATGAGCGCGAGCGTGCGGTCGTGGATGCTCTGGAGCCCCAGCTCCAGGGAGAGGTATGTCCGGGCGGAAATTCCGGCGAGGAGGTCGAGGATGGGGTCGGGAACGCAGTCAGGACGGGTGCCGACCGCCAGCCCGGCCACGTCCTCCACCGAGAGGGCTTCGGCGTACATGGCGGCCAGCCGTTCCACCGGGGCGTAGGTATTGGAAAAGGACTGGAAATAGGCGATGAACTTCTCCGCCTTGTAGCGGTCGCGCAGGAAGGGCTGCGCTCCGCGTATCTGCGCGGCAATGGATGCCTGGGCGGACGCCCCCGTCCCCGAACCCCGCGCGTTGCAGTATATGCAGCCGCCGAATCCTTTCGAGCCGTCCCGGTTGGGGCAGGTCATCCCGGCGTCCACGGTGATCTTGTGCACGCGGCAGCCGAACCGGGTGCGCAGGTGAGTGTTCAGGTCGGTGTAGGGAAGGGTATGCATGGGAATAATATACTACATCGGAAGAGAAAGTCCAACGGTCAGCGGGGAGTCGAGTCCCGCGCTTCCACCAGCCGCACCGAGAACACCACGTTTCCGTTGTCCGGGCAGGCCATTCCGGTCTTGCAGAGCGGGTCCTTCTCAAAATCGAACCGCGCCCCGGACATCAGGGCGACGATAATGGGGAACAGGGTCGTGTAAGCGCCCCCGCAGAACCCTCCGGGGGTGTCGAAACCGTTGACCGGGATCTTCTGGCCGACGGTATAGGAGTAGGAACACCGGCCGTTGACCTTTTCCACCTCGATTTCAAACTTCTTTGCCATACCAGTCCTCGGAGTTCGGGGGATGCCGGATCTTGTCCCGGTAAAATAGGGTATCAGCCCGCCCGGCTCCAGTCAAAAAACCGATGCGCACCATTTTCATGCAGCGAGAACTTCCTCTTTCCGTTTGCTTTTCTCCGCCCGATTTCGTTACTTTTATCAGCTTACCCTGGAATCAACGAAGAGGAAAAACCCTTTGGAAACCCTGAAGATACTCATCACTGACGACGAGCCCGGGATGCGGATGGCGGTGGAACGGTCCCTGCGCGGGTTCAGGGTGCATCTCCCCGACGTGGACGAGGAAGTGAGCTTTGCCGTGGAGCAGGCCGCCACCGGAGAGGAAGCCCTGGAGAAGGTCGCGGCGGTGTCTCCCGATATCCTGCTTTTGGACTACAAGCTCCCCGGAATCAGCGGACTGGATGTGCTGGAGCAGATCGCGGGGCGTCAGAACGAGATGCTGACGGTCATGATTACAGCCTATGCGTCGCTGGAAACCGCGGTGACCGCCACCAAGCGGGGAGCGTACGACTTCCTGGCCAAGCCCTTCACTCCGGAAGAGCTGAAGAACACCATCCGCAAGGCGGCCAGCCGTCTCATCCTCACCCGTCAGGCCCGCAAGCTGGCGGACGAAAAGCGCAAGGTGCGCTTCCAGTTCATCTCCGTGCTGGCCCATGAACTCAAAAGCCCGCTGGCGGCCATCGAGGGCTATCTCCAGATCATGAAGGGACATTCCGCGGGCGAGAACATCGGCGGTTACGACCAGATCGTGGACCGCAGCCTGGTGCGGCTTGACGGCATGCGGAAGCTCATCGTGGACCTTCTGGACATGACCCGCATCGAGTCCGGCGAGAAGCGGCGGGAGCTTTCCGAGGTGGATATTGTCGCGGTGGCGAAGCGGGTGACTGAGAACAACCAGCTCGAAGCGGCCAAACGGGGCATCACGGTTACGCTCCACGCCGACCGTCCCCTCTACATCACTGCGGACAGCGGGGAACTGGAAATCATCCTGAACAACCTGATCTCCAACGCCGTGAAGTACAACCGGGACAACGGCCGGGTGGACATCGACATCACCCCGAACGAGGATACGGTGACCATCACGGTGAGCGATACCGGCATCGGCATGACCCCGGAAGAGGCCGCCAAGCTCTTCAACGACTTCGTCCGCATCAAAAACGACAAGACCCGCAATATCCTCGGCAGCGGTTTGGGCCTCTCCATCGTGAAAAAGCTGGCCCAGCTTTACGGCGGCGATGCCGCGGTGGAAAGCACCCCGGACGTGGGCAGCACGTTTACGGTGACGCTGAAGCAGGGAAAAGAATAGTTGAAAGTCCTAAGAAAAAAAGAGAAAAGGGGCGGGTGAAATCCCGTCCCTTTTCGCATTCCGGAGCCCGTCCGTACGCCGACAGCCTTTGCATCGTCTTTCTCCTGGCTCCCGGCTCCTGACTCCTTCTTCTCCCTACCGCACATAGCTCGCGGCGTTGATGTCGATGGAACAGCCCGTGGCGTGGTCCATGTATCCGCTGGCGAGGAAGACCACGGTGGGGGCGACATCATCCGGCTCGGTGAGACGGTCGAGGGCGAGATCCCGGACCAGGAAGTCTTCACCGTACTTTTCCAGGTAGGGGTCGTTGATCGGGGTGCGCACGAAGCCCGGGGCCACCACGAAGGACTTCACTCCCTGTTTGCCGAAGGCCCGGGCAATGGACTTGCTCATGGCCACCATGCCGCTCTTGGCCGCGGCGTAGGCGAGGTATTCGGGGGTGTCGCCCCGGAATGCCGCGCGGGAGGCGATGTTGATGATGCGGCCGCCACCCCGGGTGACAAAGTGGTTGACCGCCTCGCGGGTGAGGATGCCCGCCGCGGTGAGATTGACCATAATGGTGCGGTTCCAGCCTTCGAGCCAGTCATCGGCGGGTGCGTCGAGCGGACGGGTACAGATCATCCCGGCGTTGTTCACCAGCACATCCACGGCTCCATAGGAGTCCAGCACATCGGCGAAGAGTTTGAAGCAGGCCTCGGGCTTCGCCAGGTCCGCCTGGAAAATTTGAGAGTTGCAGCCGACCTCGGAAGCGAGTTCCTGCGCGCTTTCGGCGTTGCGGTTATAATGGATGGCGATGGTCGCGCCGGTTTTGGCGAGATACTGGACGATGCATTTGCCGATGCCGCTGGAACCGCCGGTGACCAGAATGACTTTGCCGGAAAGATCGATGTTCATGTATACTCCCCCTGTTGGATGAAAACGCTCTTTTGCCCCTCTGTCCCTGCTGAAAACAAGCACCTTCCCCGTCCTGCGGTTCAGCTCCCGGATTTCTCTTCCTTCTTCACTTCCTCCCACAGCTCGTCCATCTCCTCCAGGGAGGCCTCGCCAAGCTTTTTGCCGCGTTTCGGCAACTCGCGCTCGATATATTGGAAGCGGCGTTGGAATTTGTCGATGGTTTTGCGGAGGGCGTCCTCGGGGCAGACCGAGACAAAGCGCGCCAGGTTGGCCACGGAGAACAGCAGGTCGCCCAGTTCCTCCTCGATGGCCGCCTTGTCGTTTTGGAGACTGGCCTCGCGGAGTTCGCCCAGTTCCTCCTCGATTTTCATGAGCACCTCCTCGGTGCGGGCCCAGTCGAACCCGACCCGGGAGACCTTCTCCTGGATACGCCGGGCCCGGATGAGCGCGGGTAGGCTCCGGGGAAGCCCGTCGAGGACCGATCCCCCCTCGCGCTTTTCCCTTTTTTCCTGACGCTTGATCTGTTCCCAGTTCCGGAGCACCTGCTCGGAACCGTCCACCGAGGCATCCCCGAAGACATGGGGGTGACGGCGTTTCAGCTTTGCGGTGATGCCCCGGACGACATCGTCGATGGTAAACCGGCCGTCGCGCTCGGCGAGTTCGGCGTGGAACACCACCTGCAGCAGCACATCGCCCAGTTCCTCGGCCAGATGCTCGTCCGAGCCGGAGTCTATGGCCTCGATGACCTCGTAGGCCTCCTCGATGAGGTAGGGCTTGAGACTCTGGTGGGTTTGCTCCCGGTCCCAGGGGCACCCGCCGGGCGCCAAAAGCCGTTTCATGACCGCAGCCAGTTCGTCGAATGAATCCATGATCGCTCCTTGTCACCGCGAAACAGCCCGGGAGAGGCGCGTCCCCTCCGGTCGGCGGTCAACCGGAATTTCCGGGAAGCCGTCGGAATGCGCTTGTCGTCCCGGTCCACTGGTGAATGTATCCGGCGCGGGTTCCCGCGTTTCGCGACGGCCGCTCCGCCGGATTCCGGAATACGCGCCGTTTCCGCCCGTCCGATGTGCCCGGGTGCGGAAACGCGCGCATGAAGTGGAAAAAAGGTAATGTACGAAAGATGGGAAGCCAGGTCAACGGCAGTTCCGTAGGGACTTCCAGGTGGAAATCCAGCCCGCATATTCAGGAGTGTATTATGCTCTGAATTTTTCTTGTGGAAATTCACGCGAGGGGGTAGTTTAGTGGGAAAAGCATACCGCCGGACAGCCGGGGAGTGTCGGCGTGCCGGCCAAAGGAAGGAACGCAAGGAGAATAGGGTATGATGGAGCGAAGGTCGGGAGAGGACCGCCGCCGGGATGCCTTCCCCATGAGCAATGACCGTCGCGGGGAACAGGAGCGGAGAGAACTGCTGAAGGATCCGGATATCACCGTGGGCAGGCTCCGGACAACCTCCATGTTCGCGGGGCTTTCCGCGGAGCAGTACATGCAGCTGCTCCGGATATGCTCCAAAAAAACGTATGCCCGGAACGAGCGGATATACTCTCCGGGAGACGAACCCTCGGAGATGTTCATCCTGGTTCGGGGGAATCTGCGGGTGACATTCGAAAACGGGCTGGTCATTGAAGACCACGGTCCGGCGGGAATGGTTGGCGAACTGGGGGTTGTCACCGGGGAACGGCGCACCGCCACCGTAACCGCGATGACCGACTGCCTGGTCCTGGCTTTCCGCCGGGAGGAACTCTTCGGCCTCTTCCGTCGGGACACGGAACTCTGGACCGGAGTGCTCACCAACATCATCCGCGATATCTCCGGGAGAATGCGACAGGAGGATGCGGCGCTTGATGAGTTGCGCAGAAGCCGATCCCTGGAAATCCTGTAACATTCCGGATGGAAGGAAATGTCTCTCCGGAAAAACCCGGGTCCGGACATACCGTAAGGCTCTCCGGACGTCCGGCCTGGGGGGCGTGGCTGTTCCGGACTACTTAACCCGCACCCAGGGGGGCTCCTCCTCCCGGGAAACATCGCGGACAAAGGAAACCGGCGGATTTTCCCGCGGGCTGCCCTCAAGAGGGGGGCCCGCCGGATGCGGAGCAAAGTACCGTCTCAGACCGGTCCGCTCCAGAACCCGGCGCAGTTGCTCACGCCCGATGTATCTCCGTACCGGCTCCGGTACCCGCTGTTCATGTTTCAGCCCCGCCCACACATACCCGCCCAACCGGCAGATACCGCCGATTACATAGGGCCGTTCCAGCATGCGGTAGGCGCTTTTGATCAACTGGAACAGCGGGTGTGATCCGTAGGTGTATTCTTCCGCCCCCATCTGGAAGGCGAAGGCCAGGCTGTTTCTTCTCGGCCGATGATGAATGACTCCGAGTTCCGGCAACGTTTCGATCTTCCATCCATGCATGCGGGCAATGTACTGCGAGGCGGCATCCTCCCCTCCGTACTTCAGCGGAATGTATCCCCCGATATCCTCATAGCACTGACGGGCGAACACCTGAACGGCCCCGGCGATACCGTAATGATTGGAGAAACGCTCGGAATACCGGTTTCCGTTCCGCTCCAGAATGACCCCCCCGGCGACCCCCAGGCCGGGATTGCGCTGAAACGCATTGAGCACACGCTCATAGTAATCTTCGGGAAGGCTCACGTCGGCGTCCAGGTTGGCGATAAATCCATAGTCGTCGCACTCCACGGAGGCAAGGCCGATATTGAAGGCATTGACCTTGGAGGAGAAATCCCTCTTCTGGTCGTTGCGTACCCGGACAAGCCGCATGAATCCGGCCTTCCGGGAATACTCCTCCACGATACGGTCGGTACCGTCGGTGGAATTGTCGCTCACGATCACCCAGCGCTCGGGGAGGGCGGTCTGGGTCAGGAGAGATTCAATGGTCCGCGCCAGGCATTGTTCTTCGTTGCGGGCGGGTGTTATCACAACATACTTTTTATTCATGTGAATGTCACCTTCTCCCCGGATTATCGGACTACTCATGCATGCATTTGTCACACTGCGGCGACTCCGGCATATCCTGAAATTCCGTATCCAGGCAGCGAAATCACCGGTGTTCCCGAAATCATTTCCGTATACGGTTATCGGGTTAAGTCAGCAACGAACCGAAGCAGCACAAGCAAGACTCACGCGCATGAGTGATGTCTTTCCTGCCCCCTGCAAGGGGGAAGGTGGCCGCAAGGCCGGAAGGGGGTCTTGGCTGCGCTCGCCACGATTTGGCCCTGTTTTCTGACTCAACCCGATACCCACATTTCCGTATGTGCACTGTCGTCTCCGCGGCGGGAAGCGCAGCGTGAAAAACCTGATTTTGCGAGCCGGTTGAGGAGAGTGTGCTTTGGGGAACGTCCTGATAACCCGGCAGACCCTCTTTCGCACGTTTCCGTTACCTCAATCCTGCAATACAGAGTTGGAGTCCGTACCACCCCTTACACAGGGTGAACCGGAGTGAAGGGAAAGCCGAGGCGGTTGCGAGTGGAGGGTGCGCCAGAGTTCCGATGGCCGGGGTTGAATGCTATCCCTCGGGGTTCCGTCCCCGTCCGGATTTCATTGTCGTCATTGTGTCCTGCTTGTTTACCACACATCAGAGCCTGTCCGACGGGTGGTCTCGCATATCGTTCGGTCGGCAGCGAACAATTCTATAAATATATTTTCATTATACATTATACACAAATAGCCTCTCCCGTTGTCAAGCGTTTTCTTGTCATGTCGCCGGTCCGGCTCCGGATTTCCGGTACTGAAAATCGATGAAGCACACCGGCGGTTCCGGGGTGGGGCATGGCTCGCAGGGGGCCCGGCAACGCAATTTGTTTCTCTTCACTCAAGCGGCTGATGCGAGGTGAGCCGGAGCACATGATCCGGGAGTGCCGCTGATCGCCCGCCGATTCCTCCATTTCGAATCCGGGGGATGAGACGCCGCCGGATGGCGGAATTCAAGAGGGGTGCGGTATCCATTGTTTTCGAACTTTTCCCTCCTTTGCTCAATCATTATATTACCTGTATGAAACTCGAACTCCCGGAATACTTATTCTGCCCCGTGTGCGCGGGTACGGTCCGTGTCGTTCCCAGCGAGGGACGGCTCCGCCCGGTATGCACGCGGTGCGGCCACATCATTTATGTAAACCCCTACCCCGCGGCATGTCTTGTGGTTATCCGGAACGGCGGCGTACTCCTGACCCGTCGCGCCATCGAACCGCATTTCGGCGAGTGGTGTCTGCCCGGCGGTTTTCTCGAATGGGGAGAATCCCCGGAAGAGGGCGCCCGGAGGGAACTCCAGGAGGAGACCGGCCTTTGCGCCGGCGGGATCACCCTGTTCGGGGCGTATGACAGCATCACCGGAACCCGCCGTCACGTGCTGCTTCTGGCCTATTTCGTCCGGGAATGGACCGGCGAACCGGTGGCCGGAGATGATGCGTCGGAAGTAGCGTGGTACGATCTGGATGCCGTGCCGCCACTGGCGTTTCCGGTGC
Source organism: Candidatus Latescibacterota bacterium (assembly GCA_041690195.1). Lineage (GTDB taxonomy): Bacteria > Latescibacterota > Latescibacteria > Latescibacterales > Latescibacteraceae > JAWLHT01. Next base: position 31,030 of record JAWLHT010000006.1, on the reverse strand, counting down.
ATGAACAGGTGATCGCTGATGCAAGAAAGGCGGGATTCCCCGATGCGGATACTTGCGGTTGATTACGGCGAACGGCGCACCGGTATTGCGGTATCGGACGAACTCGGCATCACCGCCCAGGGGCTGGATACCATCGTGGTCCGCTCCGAGGAAGAGGTACTCGGGCGGGTTGCCGCGGTGGCCAGGGAACGGGGCGCCGGACGGATCGTTATCGGCCTGCCGCTGAACATGGACGGCACCGAGAGCGAGAAGAGCCGCAAAGTCCGGGCGTTCGGGGAAGCGCTGTCACGGGAAACGTCCATCCCCGTGATATTCTGGGACGAGCGCATGACCAGCCTGCAGGCCCAGCGTGTTCTCCATGAGATGGAAGTGAAAACCGGACGGAACAAACCCCTCGTGGATCGCATATCCGCAACACTCATCCTCCAGGAATACATGAGAACCCTTCCATGATACACCCCCTCCCCTCCGGACCCATCCGCTACGCCGTGCTCGGTCTGGCCGCCTTTGCGCTGGCCGCGCTGGCCGCGACGGGAATACTGATATCTCTGGACGCCCCCACCGGGAAGACCGCGGGCGCGGTTGTGGACATCCCCAAGGGAATGACCGCCGCGGAAATCGCCCACCTGCTTCACGACCGGGGCCTTATCCGCAGCGTCACCCTTTTCCGGATCGTTGCCCGTTCGAACGGGTACGCCACCCGTTTCAAAGCCGGGCGATATCGTCTGCCCCGCGAAATGCGCACCGCGGAAGTCGCCCAGTTTCTCGCGGAAACCCCCCCGGGTCCGGTGGATATTCGGGTCACCATACCCGAAGGTTTGTCCATCAGGGAAATCGCCTCCATTCTCCGGAAAACGGCGGGCATTGATTCCGCGGCTTTCTCGATGTTCGCATCCAGTTCCGCCATCGCGGAAACCCTGGGCGTTGACAATGCCACACTGGAGGGATACCTTTACCCGGAAACCTATTTCATCGCGCAGCGTTCCACCGCCATGGACGTTATCCGCCGGATGGTGGAGCAGTTCAGGGAAGAGTTCGGCGACTCCCTGAAAGTTCGGGCGCGGGAACTGGGCATGACGGTCAACGAGACGGTGACGATGGCCTCTCTCATAGAGACCGAGGCGGCCAACGACGAGGAACGGTCGCTGATTTCTTCGGTCTTTCACCGCCGTCTGAAGCTCGGCTATCCGCTCCAGGCCAATCCCACCATCCAGTACATCCTGGGAGAAAAGCGCCGGGTGCTGGATGAGGACCTGAAAATCGAGTCCCCCTTTAACACATACCTGAACAAGGGACTTCCCCCGGGACCGATCGCCAGTCCGGGCGTCGCTTCGATCCGCGCCGCGCTCTGGCCGGCGGATACGAAGTATCTCTACTTCATGGCCGACGGCGAGGGAGGGCACGTTTTTTCGAAAACACTTTCCGAGCACAATGCAGCGGTTGCCCGGTACATGCGGCAGCGGAACAGGAAATAGCCCTGCAAGACAGACCCCAAAGAGATGCCGAAGGAAAAGGGGAAAAAGGAACCCTGTCACGCCAGGGCGTGAAGACGCGAAGAAAATAAGCGCTTCGCTTTTTTTATGGGTAAATGAGGGTGAACGGTGCACAGTGAAGAGTGAAAAGGGCAAGGCACAAAGGCACAGAGTGGAAGGTGCAGGGGCGAGGCACGCCACACCCGCCCTGAACAGTTCACTCCGTCGCTGACGGCCGGTTCCCTTCTCCTGACTCCCGACTCCCTCTTTCTACACTCGTTTACCCACTCAAATCCGCGAAGCGCCTTTTTATATGCGCGCATTAACGGGTCGGGCACTCTTTTCTTCTGGCGTCCGGCTTCAGTATTCTGTATTCTTCTTTCCCCAAGCTTATTTTCCAAAGCCTCCCCCGGAGGGAATGGTCATGAAACCCACGCCCGCTGTCGCCGCGCTCTGCCTGCTCGCCATTCCGGCTTTCACCGTCGCGCAGGACCTGGGGCTGAAACACCGCACGCCGGAACCTTCCGGAGAGTACACGGTCCGGAGGGGTGATACCCTTTGGGATATCTCGGCGTCGTATCTTGGCGACCCGTTCACCTGGCCGGATCTCTGGAAGCGAAACGAGTTTATCCGGAACCCGCACCGTATCTATCCCGGCCAGGTCCTGCATCTCGGTCTCAAACCCGCGGCTTCTCCGGCTGTGCCGCCCGTCGAGCCTCCGGTTGCCGCACCCCCCGAAACACCACGCCCGGAGCTTCTTCCCGCCGATCCAGTTCCAACCGCGGTCCCGGCTGTATCGCCCGTCCGGACGCCGGAGGCCGCTCCCCCGGACCGGGAGAACGTTCTCCGCATGCTTCGCGAGCCCCGCCCGGTGTTCACCGAAAAAAGCTTCATGCGGGCCGGGTTCATCACCAAACGATCCGAACTCCCCCGGAACCGCATTCTCCGTATCGAGGGCGAAACGGAAAGCGCCATCCGCTACGACACGGTCGTGGTGAGCCATGACAGCCGTCCCGGTTTCGAGGAAGGATCCCTGCTCGCCGTGATAGCCCCCGGCGACCGGGTCAAGCATCCGGTCACCGGATACGATTACGGGGTCGTGGTGCGCATCAAGGGTATACTCAAAGTCCTTTCCGCCGGTGAAAGCCAGGTTCGCTGCACGGTGACCGAAACATTCGATCCCCTGGCGTCGGATGATCTGGTCATGCCCTGGTCGCCGGGAGGGGGACCGCTCTTTGATGCCTGGGTGAAGCCGGATGCCGAAATCAGGGGAGTGATCCTCGCGGTCAACGAGCCCATGCTCAGCATTCATACCAACGATATTCTCTTCATTGACAAGGGCGAGCGGGACGGGGTCCGTCCCGGTGACGTTTTCACCGTTTACCGGAGCCCCGGAAAAGGGGAGGACGACGGAGGCCGGAGCACGCTCGGTGTTCTGGAAGCGATCAGTGTAATGCCCGGAGAAACTGCGGTGGTGGTTTCCTCCCTGACCGGCGAAACGATCAGTGTTGGAGCTCGGGTGGAACTTTCGGCTCGGTGCAGGCTGGTGGAGAAATAGCTTTCCGCGCCGCGGCCGTATATGCGTTTCGAAGCACAAGGAGGTATAGTGGCGGCTTTTTATTCACGCCGGAACGCTCTGCGTTTCGGAGCGGCGTCGCTGGGTGCGGTCGCGTGCGGCATGGGTCCAGACTCTGTCCGCGCGGCTGAAAGCACGGCCGCGACCGGAGCGAAACTCTCCGCCGGTTCCACACCCATCCGTCTGGCGACCCGGATGACCCGCAAGGACGGGGAACGACCGGAGGATACGGTCCGCCGCATCCGCGAAGCCGGGTATACCTCGGTCAACACCCAGCCCTCTCAGTGGAATGATGACGAACTGGCCGAAATGCGGACGGCGCTCAGGAAGCACGACGTGACCGTATTCGAAGTGGGCGCCTACTCCAACATCATTCATCCGGACCGGAACCGCCGTCAGGAGATTATCTCCGCCATCATCCGCAAGTTCGAGGATTCCGAAAAGGTCGGCGGGGGCCTGGTTGCCACGGTTTCCGGCTGCTGTGACCACAAATACCTCATCAATCCCCTGCCGGAGAACTGGTCGCCGGAAACCTGGAAAATTCTCGTCCAAAGCGTGAAGCAGATTCTCCGGGACACCGCTGGCATGAAGACCGCCCTCGGCATGGAGGCCCAGATCACCACCAACATCGACGGGCCGAAGGCGCACCGGCGGCTCATCGACGATGTGGGCGACCCCCGGTGCGCGGTGAACCTCGACCCCACCAACATGATTTCTTTTCGGGAGTACTTCCGGACCACGGAGCTTCTCCACGAATGCTTCGACCTTCTCGGCGAGTCCATTCTGGGTTGCCACGCCAAGGACACGTTCATCCTGCCGGATATCCAGACGCTCCACATCCAGGAAGTCTGTCCCGGACGGGGAATCATGGATTACACGACCTTTCTGGTACGGATGAGCCGCATGAGATGGCCCCGGGCGCTATTTCCGGAGCACCTGCCCGCCGAACAGTACCCGGAGGCGGACGCCTACATCCGTAAAACGGCCCAAGCGGCGGGAGTAACGGTGCTGTGATGAAAAGACGCGAGTTCATGGCGAAAGCGACAGCCCTGACCGCCGGAGCGGCCGCGGGCGGCTGCTCGGCGGCACGACCCGGACGGATTCTCCTGCAGAAGGAACTCGTCCCGTTTTCCACGAAAGTTGACATCCCCCGTCCCGCCAACGGCTCCATGCCCACCGGCGAGATCGGCCGCACCGGCATTCGGGTTTCAAAACTCGGCTTCGGCTCCCATCTCCGGGAAGACATTATCCATCTTTTCGGGGAACGGCAGCGGAACATCCGGGAGGCGTTCGACCTGGGAGTCACCCTGTTCGATGTCTATGACATCGAGCAGAAGTGCTATCAGTACGAGCCTTTCGGGAAGCAGATCCGGCCGTTTGTGAAGGAAGCGGTGATCTCCATCGCCATCATGCCCTACGAGGGGCGGACCTTCGAGCAGGAGTTCGAGCGCGACCTCCGTCTGTTCGGGCGTGACCACATCGACATGGTCCGGGTGCACGGAAAAAGTCCGAGTTCCCACGAGTGGGAGTATTACGAGAAACTGTTCCGCCTGAAGGAGAAGGGCCATATCCGCGCGGTGGGAGTCCCCATCCACCGGATGACGGAACTGACCCAGGTGCTGGAGGCATTCCCCCTCGACTATGTCTTCTTTCCCTGTGGCTTCTTCCACAACAAGCCCTGGTACGAGCATCCCGGGGACAACTTCGACTCGCTTCCGGCCATGCTCCGGGAGAAAGGCATCGGGGTGGTCACCATGAAAGCGTTCGCCGGCGATTATCTGGTGGCCCCGCTTCAGAAAGTGGCCCGCCGCCTCAACCGGATTCCGGAGATCAGTTTCACCAAAGCCTGCCTCCGGTATGTCATCAATTCCGATGTGCGGCCCGACACCACGCTGGTGGGGATGTACAATCTCTCCCATGTCTACGAGAACGTGGATGCGTTCTATCACCCGGAGATGACCGCCGAGGAGCGCGAGCTGCTGCGGAAGGTGAAGGAAACGGCGTATACGGCGTGAGGGAGCACCCTCACCCTTTCCGTAGTACGGGTATCGGGTTGAGTGAGCAACGAACCGAAGCGGCACAAGCAAGACTCACGCGCCTGAATGGTGCTTTTCCTGTCCTTTGCACGGGGCATTGTCGTAACCATAAGGGAAAACCACTGGCACGCATGAATACCATAAGCTAATCAGTGGAGGCTTTGGCCGGTAACTCACCCCTTGGCCCCCTCTCTCCAGAGAGAGGGGGAACCGAGCCACAGGAAGCACCGAGACGGCCGATAACGAGTCATCCCCTCTCTCACCGAGAGAGGGGAACGAGGGGTGAGTTACTCTTTCCCTGCCTGAACCGCAAGACACCCATTCACTACTATCTGCCTCTGTTTACGACAATGGGGTAGATAAAGGGGGTCTTGGCTGCACTCGCCATGATTTGGCCCTGTTTTCTGACCAAACCCGATACCCATATTCCGTTATAATTGGGTGCAGGAAGGGAATTCAAGGGGGAAGTCGTTTTTGGACAGGGGCGGGAGCTTCCCGCTCTCCGGAGCCCTGTCATCCGGCATTGCACGAAATAGTTGAAACCAGACAATCCATTCCGTCGTAGATAGATACGGTAGCGTCCCGGCCTTCCCATGCACGGACGGATTCCGCGCCGGGGATACGATGCGCGGTCCGTGCTCCGGGGCATATCGGCTCCGGGGCGCTCCATTTCCCTGTTTAACCCATAAAAACGGGAGTTTTCAACTGAGCAACGGCATTGATTTCGATACACTGAATCACCCGCAGCGGGACGCGGTTCTCAACTGCGAGGGGCCCACCCTTGTTCTGGCGGGAGCGGGCAGCGGCAAAACGCGGGTTCTGACTCACAAGATCGCCCACCTGGTATCCCTGGGGCTAAAGCCCTGGGAAATCCTCGCGGTCACTTTCACCAACAAGGCCGCCCGGGAAATGACCGCCCGGGTGGAATCCCTCCTTAAAATCCCGGCACAGGGACTCTGGATCGGTACCTTCCACGGCATCTGCGTACGCATTCTCCGTCAGGAAGCGGACCGGTGGGGTCTCAACCGGAATTTCACCATTTACGACCGTGACGACCAGATCTCCATGGTGCGGCGGGTCCTCTCCGAAATGGGAATCGCCAAGGAAACCATGAGCCCCCAGAAGGCGCTTGGACTGATCGGCAAGGCCAAGAACGACGGACTCACCCCCGAGGATTTCGAGCGGAACGCGGTCGGCCGCGATGCCGCCATTACCGCCAAGGTGTACCGGAAGTACTCCGAACTCATGCGGAACGCCGGGGCGTTCGACTTCGACGACCTGCTCCTCAAGCCGGTGGAGATGTTCCAGAAGAACCCGGAGTCCCTCCACGACTGGCAGAAAAAGTTCCGTCACATCCTCGTGGACGAGTACCAGGACACCAACCGGACGCAGTACATCCTCATGCGCCTTCTGTCCTTACAGCACGGCAATGTAACCGTGGTGGGCGACGACGACCAGTCCATCTACAGCTGGCGCGGCGCGAACATCCAGAACATCCTCAATTTCGAGCAGGACTTCCGGGGCGTGGCCACCGTGCGGCTGGAGGACAACTATCGTTCCACATCGTACATTCTGCGGGCCGCGAACGAGGTGGTGAAGAACAACAAGGAGCGCATGACCAAGGAACTCCGCACTTCGCGGCAGGGCGGATCGAAAATCCGTCTCATCGAGGCCTGGGACGACCGTGACGAGGCCGACAAGGTGGTGGGTTCCATCTCCCGGGAGCGGGACTCCAGGAATCTCTGTCTTCGGGACACGGTCATCCTCTACCGGACCAACGCCCAGTCGCGGAGCTTCGAAGACATCCTCCGCCGCCGCGGTCTGCCCTATGTTATCGTAGGCGGCATTCGGTTCTACGAGCGCAGGGAGATCAAGGATGTACTCTCTTATCTGCGCCTGGTTGCCAATCCCATGGATACGATAAGCTTCTCCCGTGCCATCGGGGTCCCGAAACGGGGCATCGGGCCGAAAACAATCGAGGCGATAGAGCGCTTCGCGGCGAATAACGGCATCACCATTCTCGACTCCCTTCGTCGCGCGGGAGAATACCTTTCCGGGGGAACCATGCTCAAGAAGGTGCTGGATTTCTCCGGAACCATGGACCACCTGACAGGGCTCCGTGCCTCCGCCCGCCTGGATCAGCTCGCCCAGGCCGTGGTCGAAAAAACCGGCTATCTCTCCTGGCTGGAGGGCGAAGAGCCGGAAACCATTGAGGACCGCCGGGAGAACCTGAACGAATTGGTCACCGCGCTCGGCGAGTTCGAGAACACCACCTCGGACGACGATCTCACCGCTTTCCTCAACGAAGTGACTCTGGTTTCCGACGTGGACGGCTGGGATGACGCCACCGATGCGGTCACCCTCATGACCCTGCACTCCGCGAAGGGGCTGGAATTCCCCTCGGTTTACATCGTGGGTGTGGAGAACGGCCTTTTTCCGCTGCCCAAAACATTTGATAACCCGGCAGACCTGGAGGAAGAGCGCCGCCTCCTCTATGTCGGCATCACCCGCGCCGAGGACTTCCTCCACATCAGCTACGCCCGTCAGCGCATGCGGTATGGCTCCTTCAGCGGCGGGGCGTCCATGTTCATCCAGGAAATCCCCATGGATGTGCTGGAATACGACAAGCCCCAGCCCGCGGTTGACCCGGCCCAGTCTCATCCACGGCGTCAGCCGGTCCGGCGGACCATGGAGTTCGAGGACTACTCGCAGGAGATTCAGGAAGCAACCGGCGGAGGATTCAAGGTCGGCGATTACGTCCGCAGCCCCGTGTTCGGCCGCGGACGGATCACCCGGATCAACGGCTCCGGGGAGGACGCCGTGCTCACCATCATGTTCGGCGTCCAGGAGAAGAAGATCGTCGCCCGGTTCGGGAAGCTGACGAGAGGATAGGAGGCGGCCCCGGAATCAGTATTGAATCGTTATGCTGACACGGCATGGAACCCTTTCGGGCCGGAAAGATGTGTTTCATGAGAGAAGTTCCTGCAGCGTCGGTTCCGGACGGGCGCAAGTTTTTCTTGGGACTTGCACGTTTTCTTACGATATTTGGGATGTGTGATTTAAAGCGAAAAGAAGCGCTATCCGTACGACCGCAGACTGAATCGTTACAGACCAGCAGAGGGAAATATGGCCGTCACCCGTAAAGATGTAGACACCGTCGCGGTACTGGCCCGGCTCTCCTTCACCGACGCGGAGAAGGAAGAACTGACCGGTACGCTCAACGACATTCTCGGATATTTCGACAAGCTCTCCGAGCTCGACACCTCGAACGTGGAGCCGCTGACCCACATCCTCCCCGTGCACAATGTGATGCGCGAGGATACGGTCAATCCCTCCTTCGACCAGGAAACCGCGCTGGCCAACGCGCCCCAGTCATCGCACGGTCATTTCGTGATCCCGAAAGTGATTGAGTGAAAGAGAGATCCAAAGATCCTGAGATCCTGAGAGCCAAAGTGCAAAGATGAAAAGCGAAAAGAAGGGGAACCGGGGGAACAGCCTGTCTGAATTGGGATGCGGGGGATAAAGACAGGATGAAAAACGGATAAAAAGAATCGCGCCCCCACTGGTTGTGTCTTTCATCATCTTTTATCCCAGGCATCCCGGGGCCCCCGGGCGAATCGGTACGATTCGGCTGGGGTATTCACCCGCATCCCAATTCAGACCATCTTTTCCGTTTTTCCCTTTCTTTGTCCCTTATCTTTTCCTTTGCGCCCTTGCGTGAGATAAATCTTTTCTCTCTTTTCTCCGCGTCTCTGCGAGAAACGTTTTCCCGGGAGGTGAAGCATGGATAAGCGTGCGGTGATAACCAGTAATGCTCCGTCGCCGGTGGGACCATACTCCCAGGCGATAATTGCCGGGGATTTCGTGTTCTGCTCCGGGCAGATTCCGCTGGACCCGGAAACCGGTACGCTCATCGTGGGCGGAGTGGAGGACGAAACCCGTATGGTGATGACCGCTCTTCGGGCGGTACTCGAAGCGGCGGGAAGCTCGTTGGACAGAGTGGTGAAGACCACGATCTTTCTCACCGACCTGGGCGACTTCGCCAAAGTGAACGAGGTATACGGTTCCTTTTTCGGGGAAACTCCGCCGGCCCGGTCTACGGTGCAGGTGGGCGCGCTGCCGAAGGGAGCCCGGGTGGAAATCGAGTGCATCGCGGGGAGGTAGGATAAATAAGGAGCCAGGAGGAAAGAAAAACGGTTCTCGCAAAGAGCAAAGGAAAAAAACGGTCTGAACCGTTCAAGAACATGACTTGTCTGGAAAAAAGATTGATAACACGTTTTTCTTTGATTTCTGCCTTCTGATCCCGGTTTCTTCTTTCCTTTCCCCTTATTTTTTCTTTGCGCCTTCGCGTCTTTGCGTGAGATATTTTTCGGTTTTTGGGAGGAATATGAAAGTCCGGCTGGCTGAGAGCGCGGGATTTTGTTACGGCGTCCGCAAGGCGATGGACTGCGTGCTCGACGTGTCGCGCGGGCAGGAGGTGGTGTACACCCTCGGACCGCTCATCCACAACCCCCAGGCGCTCGACATGCTCGAATCCAGGCGGGTGTTCGTGACGAAAGACATTGACGAGTCGCTCCGGGGAAAAACCGTGGTCATCCGGGCGCACGGGGTTCCGCCCGAAGTCAAACAGCAGCTGGCGGATGTCGGCGCGGTTGTGGTGGACGCCACCTGTCCCAACGTGCTCCGCAGCGAAAACATAATCAAGAAGTATCACGTTCAGGGCTACTCGATTGTCATTGTCGGAGACCGGGGCCACGCCGAGATAGATGCACTGTTGGGCTATTCCGAAAATACCGGAACGGTGGTCGAAAATCTGGAGGAAGCCTCTCGTCTGCCGGTCATGGACAAAGTTTGCGTTGTCGCGCAGACAACGCTGAACAGCGCCCGGTACAACGAAATCGCCGAAGAGGTCGGCCGTCACGCGAACGTATCCTATGTCGCCCAGACCGTCTGTTCTTCCACGGAACGGCGGCAGACCGATGTGCGCAAGCTCGCGGAAACCACCGACGCCACGGTGGTGGTGGGAGGACGGAGCAGCGCCAACACCAAACGTCTGGCGGAAATCTCCCGGGAGCTGGGCCAGCCCACCTTCCTCATCGAAAACCCGTCCGAACTCGATCTGGAAGCGCTCTCCCATTTCGCCGAAATCGGGGTCACCGCCGGAGCGTCCACACCCAACTGGGTCATTCAGCAGGTGGTGGACGCCATTGCCAACTACACGCCGCTCAAGCACAGCTCCCGCTTCGGCCTGCTCCGCAACCTGGCTTTTTTTGCGGTGGAGGGAAACTTCGTTCTCTGCGCGGGCGCGGCGGCGCTTACCTATGCCATGTGCCGGTTCATGGGCATTCCTCCGCTGCCGCGGTTCTATCTCATGGCGTTCTTCTACCTCTTCCCCCTGCACGCCATCAACAAATTTTTGGAGATGAGCGGAAAACACCGGGCCATGAACCCGGTGCTGCGGCGATACTGGCGGATTTATCTCATCTTTGCGGGAGTATCGTTCCCGGTGGCGCTCGGAATCGCGCTCTACTCGAACACGCTCACCTTTTTCCTGGTGCTGGTTTCCTATCTTCTCGGCGGTCTTTACAGCGTACGTGTCCTTCCGGTCAGTTGGAACACCCGGGTCCGAAGCCTGCGCGACATCCCCGGCTCCAAGGATATCCTCATCGCCACGGCTTGGACATTCGCGGTCGTGGTGCTCCCCGCCATCACGTATGTCCGGTTTCCGGGGCTGGCAACCTTCGCCGGAGCGGCATTCGTGTTCACCCTGCTGCTTTCCCGGGCGCTTATTCTCGCCATGGGCGGCATTGAATCCGACCGGCTGGTGGGGCTGGAAACCATCCCGGTTCTCATCGGGCGCAAGCGAACCATCCTGGCGTTGTACCTGCTCAATTCCCTCCTTGCACTCTCCCTGGCCGTGCTCGCCATGATTTTCAACACGGAGCGGCCGCTGGTGCTCCTCATCCCGCTTGTCTACATGCTCCTCGCCATCCATCCCCTGAGCAAGAAGGGTTTTTACTTCCGGCTCTATCACCAGTTGTACCTTGACGTGGACTTCTTCCTTACCGGTATCCTGGCCTACTTCTTCCTCCCCTGAATCTCCCGGAGCTTCTGGCGGGATCCTTGCCTGTCGGCACCACGGTCGCAGAGGCAGGGCAGTGAAGTGAACGGGGAAAAAAAAAGTAAGTCACCCCTCGGTCCCCTTCTGGCACCCCAACTCTCGGGGAGCGAGGGCCCCGTGCAAGCTTTGCTTGCATGGGTGAAACAATGCCCGGCAGTTTCTTTGTAATAGACCAGTGTTTCTTTTCATTGCAGCGTATCCACCACCCGCTCCCGCTCCTCGCCGTAATTGACCGTCACCTTCTCCGAGCGCACCATACCCACATCCTTCGCGAACCAGAGGGTATACGTCTCGTGGGTGGTCGAACCGTACTCCTTCCGAACGGTGAACTTCAGGCAATCCGGGAACATCCCCGCCGGGACGGTCACCGTCTCCAGCCCGACGAAGGTTCCGGTGAGGGGATACATCCCCCCGGCTTTGCCGATAGTCCAAGAAGTTCCGGGAACCGTTCCGAACCGGAGGAGTTCAGCGGCGGCGTTGTCGAGGAGGGTGTACACGCTGTTCCCCTCCACGCGATAGGCGGTGAACCCCGCCGGGCCGGAAGGAGTGAGCGTGCGGTAGGTCTGGCCGTTCCGGGTCAGGGTTCCGGAGGCGGAAATGGAGTAGTCCGCCGTGGGAAGGAGATTGGTTGTTCGGGAATAGGTCCGGGATGAGGAGGCGGACAGGGGGAAGTAGCCGGTTGGGGTGTAAATTGTATAATCCGTGGCGATGAAGTCGGGTATGGTGATCGTGCTGTCCTCAATACCGGGAACGAAGGCGAGGGACAAGATTTTTCGCTCCGGAGAGAAGCCGTACCCTTCCTTTTCGGGAATGAGGAAAACGGTGAGAGTGTCAGCAACAGAGTATTGGATGGAAAAAGAATCCCCTGGGTACGCCCTGTTGCCGAAGCGGACTCCCGAAACCCCGGCATTATCCGAATCCACGATTTTCCCGCGTAACGTGTAGACGGTCATTATATTCGCCGCCGTGACATTTGAGAGCGACACATCTTTACCATCCACTCGGGCGTTCATCTCGCCGGGAGTGAATGAATACCCGTTAACCTGAAAAGATAGGGTGTAATCCCCTTCCTTCAGTTCTGAGAACCGGTAATACCCCGTAAGGTCTGTATACCCGGAGGCAATCAGCCGGTTATTCTCGAAAAGGATTACCCTGACCCCGTACAATCCTTTGCCTCTCTCATTAATGACCTGGCCGGAAACGGCATGGAGTTGCATGCCGGTATTACGAGCGGTGAAATGACGCAGGACAGTGCTGTCGCCCGGGGTCAGTATGTATTCAGGAGGAGAGAAGGTGTACGAGTATCCGGGGCGGGAAGGGGCGATGCGGTAGCGGATACCCGGAGTTCCGGGTAGGGTGTAGAATCCGAGTGCGGAGGTCACCGAATGAGCGGAAAACCCGCCGGAGTCCGGTTCGGCGGTGACTGTCACACCGGGGATCGGGCTTCCGTTCTCATTGGTGACTACCCCGGCAATGGAAGAAGAGGATAAAAACGGCGTTGAAAAGAAAAAGGCGGTGGACCTACCGGAGTCGTTGACTTCGATTCGCGTTTCGGCGGGAAGGAATTGTTGCAGATACCGGACGGGCCGGATGGAGTACGTCCCTTCCGGCAGACTGGAGAGAGTGTATTGCCCCTCGGCGTCTGTGAATATCGAGTCGGCCATTTCGGCGCTATTAATGTAGATGGCTACATTCGGGAAGCCAGCTCCACGAGAGGTCTGGTACACCCTTCCCGCAATTTCCCCACTCACCGGGCCCGACCCCGTGCTCCCGCCGTGACCATCGCATGCGGCGAGCGAAAGCAGGAGGTAGAGCGAGAAGAGGACTGAGTGTAAACGGATGAGAATTCGGGCGCACATGGGAAATTCTTCTTTCATTAATGAAGGGAAGCGGAAAGAACGAGGGCAATATACCCGGCGGCAGGCGGAGATTCCCGCCTGCCGATATGAAACGTATCTGCATGATACTATTTCATGAGGAGAATTTTCTCCGTTTTCACTGATTTCGACGTGGCTATTCTGCAGAAGTACGTTCCAGACGCCAGACCAGTTCCGTTGAACTGGACAGAATGGTTTCCCCGGACCATATTCCCGTGGAACAAAGATGCTACTTTTTGTCCAGTGATTGAGTATACATCCACGCTGACATTTGAACTCACAGGGAGGGAAAACTGGATGGTTGTTACCGGATTGAAGGGATTTGGCATGGCGGAAATCGAAATGTCAGTCTCGTCAGCTTCTGAGCTTCGGGCAATGCTCTTTCTGGCACCTTCCGTCCATGTGAAGTACAACGTAGCACTGTTTCCAATCCTGTTGCGGTTGCCGCCACCCATGTGCGCCACAACAAAAACACCCGATGAAGCATAGTTTTCGATATCAGCACTCATACCCGAATACGATATTGTTACCGGACTACTGAAACTATCGCTGTTGGAGCATCGATAATTGCTTCCAGTACATGCTTCAATCAGTGTTTGAGCATCGGTCCATAACGGATTATATGGCAGACAGTAAACAGAGAATCCATAGTTATAATCGGAACTGTACGGGCTGTTAATCACATAGTACGCGCTTGACACCGTAATGTCTGGGGGAACAATTGCCGCCAGGTAGAAGTTGTACGATGTCATGTATTCCCAAGAAGTATAGTCAAGCCCCGTACCGGTGTCGGAGCCAGCGCTTGTGTAGAAATCTCCGGAAGTCAGTTTGGAGTAGGTATGAGTATCGAAGTAAGGATCGAGCGACGAATGAAACCACGCATGGCAAGCCGTTACCGTGGCACCATTCCCGAGAGTTGAGTTCACCGCCGCTTTTCCCACACCCCTTTCGATATCGGCGATTTCCACCCAGTCGCCCCGAACACCTTTCTTGTGAACGGGGTAATTCTTGATTTCCGCAGTGCAGGTACCATCCCCGTTGCCGAACACCTTGGCATACTCGGTGCGTTTGGACACGATTTCCCGCCGCTCTCCCGCGAGTGCGAGTGATGCGAAGGCGAAGACCAGCGCGACCAGTGCAGCAACTGCGACTACCCGTTTCATGTTGCCTCCCTTGACAGGGTGAACGTTGAATGGGATTATGCGAATACTGCACTGGTAAGTATACGATGATATATATATATATTGTCAAGAGAAAACTGTGATTTCGCGAAAATATTTTAATTCTTTCGCTCCCGCTCCCATCACTTCAACACATCCACCACACGCTCCCGCTCCTCGCCGTAATTGACCGTCACCTTCTCCGAGCGCACCATGCCGGTATCTTTCGCGAACCAGAGGGTGTGCGTCTCATGGGTGGTCGAACCGTACTCCTTCCGAACGGTGAACTTCAGACAATCCGGGAACATCCCCGCCGGAACGGACACGCTCTCCAGCCCGAGAAACGTCCCGGTGAGGGGATACATCTCCACGGCTTTGCCGATACTCCACGAAGTTCCGGGGGACTGACCGAAGCGGAGGAATTCAACCGACTTGCCATTGAGGACGGACCGGACGCTGTTTCCATCCAGGCGGAAGGCGGTGTATCCCCCGGGGCCTTCCGGAGAGAGTGTCAGGAAAGACTGGTTGTTTATGGATACCGTTCCGGACGTGATAATGGTATAATCAGCCACGGAGCCGGAATTAGCCGTGCGGGAATAGGTCCAGGTGGAGGCCGCGGACAGCGGGAAGAAATTATCGGCCCGATAGCCGGAATAATCGGCGGCGATGAAGTCGGGGAGCGTGATGGTACTGTCGAGCGTGCCTTCGGCGAACGCCAGTTCGAGGGTGAGTGAGGGCGGGGTGAACGTATATCCCTCCTTTTCCGGAGTCAGGGTGATTGTTTGTTTTTGCTTCCGGTCGTATCGGCCAATCTCATACTGAACCGTAAACTCACCCGATTCGTCGGATGATGTTGGCTCAACGGCCACGCCTTGTACCGGAACTCCGGTTGAGGTAATCACCCGGCCTCTCATGACATAATCCGTTGCCCGGTTCTTCCAGATAATATCCGGAATCGTAAGATCTTCTCCCGCGATGGTAAAGGGAACGACATCGAAGATAAGCCGCTGGGCGAGTACATCCAGAATATAATCCCCATCCTTTAGTCCCCGGTAAGCGAACCTACCGGCGGCGTCCACCGTGGTCATCGTGTGCAGACCGTTGCTCTTGAGGGCAACTCCGATACTCGCGTCTTCCATTCCGGCCGGTATATTCAGCCTTCCGGAAACCGAATGGAGTTCCGGGCCGGTGTATTGCGCGGAATAAAGCCGGAGCAGCAGGGAGTCGTCCATGGCGACCACAGATGAATCGGGAGAAAACGTGTACGCGTAGCCCGGCTTGTGCAGGAGAACCCGGCAAACCGTTCCCGTTTCCGGATACAGTCTGGCGAGACCGAATTCATTGGTGTTTGCAGAGAAAGACGTATCGCCCGTTTCGGAAACCGCCGTGAAACGCACGGCGTCGACCGGTTCGCCGGCCTTGTTCAGTACCAGCCCGTAGAAACGAATCCGTCCCGGGATGCCGGTAAAGCCGAGGGGGAAATGAATGAATACGGCGGGTGCGGTTACGGGGACGGGTGCGGCCACTTTTGCCTGAAGCGGCCACATGTTCGTTCCCGACGGAGTGAGCGTGTACTCCCCCGGCGGCACGGCGTCAAACGTAAAACGGCCGTCGGAACCCGTCATAGCGCTGTCCTCGAAACCGGTCCCGCGGGCAGTGACCATGACCCCGGCTTCTGGTGCGCCGAAGGCCATCACAATACCGGAAATCGAGGCGGAGGGCGGCGTATTTCCCGTCGTTGAATGATCTTTGCCGCAGGCGAGGATGAAGAGGAGCATCAGGAATGCAAGCCGAGGGGATTTCATGCCACGCTCCTTGGGTGGAAGGTTCTCTTTATCGACGTACCGGAATCTGTATTGATTGTGGCAATGCGGTAAATTTACTATGATAATTATACTGCGTTTACCGCTCCGGACAAAGAAAAAAAGGTTCCGTGCTGATTTTTTCGGGGTGCGGGGATTCACTGCGGGTTTATTTGGGGGGATTCTGCCGGTGGTATGCCCGGACCGCTCCGCCTTGTTCGCGTTCCCGCTCTCCCCGAAGCAGAAAAAAAGGCCGCCCGTTTCTTCGAATTCCAGTGGAAAACCCCCTTCTTTTTTCTTCCCCGTTCCCACAAAATTGTATATACTTCAAGGCGATCTTCCTTCCCGCCGGACCTCTGCTGTCTCATGGGATATAGACACATCCATCCGAAAGCCGCACCAAACCATCGGAAAAGGAGAGAAAAACATGGCGTTTACAAATCTGTTCCAGCCGATCACGCTCGGGAAATCCGAAGTCAAGAACCGCATCGCCATGGCTCCCATGGGCGTCGGGTTCTACAGCCCGGACGAGACCTGGCCAAAAAGCGAGATCCGGTATTTCGAGGAACGCGCCATCGGCGGCATGGGCCTCATCATCACCCCCTTTGTCCGCGTCCACGGTACGCTGGCCTGCATCCCGGTCATCGGACTCTATGACGACCGGTTTATTCCCTCTCACGAGGAGTTCGTGCAGCGCATCCACAAGCAGGACGCCAAAACCTTCTGCCAGCTCGCGCTGATGGGAGGCAAGCTGGGCAGCGAGGGACCCTCGGCGATCTACAGCCCGAACTACGTTGTCAAGCCCCGCGCGCTCACCACGGAAGAGGTGGACGGCCTGGTCGAGTCCTTCATCCAGGCGGCGGGGCGCGCGGTCAAGGCGGGATATGACGGAGTCGAGGTCCACGGCGCGCATACCTATCTCATCGGCGCGATGATGTCCCCGGCTCTGAACAAGCGTACGGACAAGTACGGCGGCTCCTTCGAGAACCGCATGAAATTTGCCCGCGATATCATCACGGGTATTCAGAAGGAATATCCGGGTCTCTCGGTCGGGTTCAAGTTCAGCGCGGTCGAGCCGTTCGAGGACGGCGTGGACATCCCGCTCGGCATCGAGATCGCCAAGCACATCGCCCAGCTCGGCGTGGCCTACCTCCATGTGGCCTCCACCGCTTCCACCATCGAGGTGTTCAGCAAGTATCCCTCGGTGCCGCCGCTCTACATCCCCCGGAATACGCTGGTCCCGCTGGCCGCGAATGTGAAGAAGGCCTGCCCGGACGTGCCGGTCCTGGCCACCGGCTCCATCACTGTGCCGGAAGAAGCCGAGCAGTTCATCGCCGAGGGCGCGTGCGACATGGTGGTCCTGGGCCGCACCATCCTGGCCGACCCGCACTGGGCGGCCAAGGCCAAAGCCGACAAGCCGAAGGAAATCGTGCCCTGCATCCGCTGCAACGTCTGCTACCACCAGCTCTGGCTGGGCGAGCCGCTCAAGTGCTCGGTCAATCCGTACCTCAACAAGGAAGCCCAGCAGGATCTGCCCGCGCCCGCAAAAAAGAAAAAGGTCATGGTGGTCGGCGCCGGTCCGGCCGGCGTCCGTTGCGCCCTCACCGCCGCCAAGCGGGGTCATGAAGTCACCGTCTACGAGAAGCGGCCCTACGTGGGCGGCATGGTCTATCCCGGCAGCCGTCCGGCCTGCAAGGTGGACGTGGCCCGTCTCTGGGACTGGTACAACAATTCGCTGGCCGCGAGCAATGTCACGCTCAAGCTGAACACCGAGGTCACCCCGGAAATGGTGAAGCGGGAGGCTCCGGACACACTGGTGATCGCCATCGGCGCCGAACCGATCTGGCCGGACTGGCCCGGTATTGACAAGCCCCATGCCAAGCACGCGGTCGAGGTTCTCCGGGATGTCACCAAGGTCAAGGGCAAGAAGGCGGTGGTGGTCGGCGGCGGCGAAGTGGGCTGCGAGACCGCATGCCACCTCTCCGACCACGGCTGGGATGTCACCATCGTGGAAATCCTGCCCCGTCTCCTGGAAGAGAACATCATGAAGAATGTCAAGATCCAGATGTTCAATCTCATCGAAGAAAAGGGCATCAAGGTCATGACCGACACCCGGGTCAACGCGGTAACCGACGAGGGAGTCGAGGTTATCCTCCCCAACGGCAAGCAGTGGGGGCTGGATGCCGACCTGGTGTCCATCGCCATCGGCTTCAGACGGACCGAGAACAAGGTGGCCGGAAACGCCATGAGCATCGGGGCCCACGAGGGGCTCGCCGCCGCCATGTCCATGCATGCCGATGAGGTCCATATCATCGGCGACGCCATTACCCCGGCCCGGATCTACGAAGCCACCCAGACCGGCGAAATGATCGGCCGCAACCTGTAATCAACACCGTAAGCAGAAACGGGCGATGACCGCATACCGCAGCCGTCGCCCGTTTTTTCTTTGTGTGAGTTTCCCCCCTTTCGCGAGGGCTTGCCTTCGGAGCAGGGTTGGCATAGTCGTAAACATAAGCGGCTAGTGGTGAACGGGTGAAAATATAACTCACCCCTCGATCCCCCTCTCTGGAGAGAGGGGGCTAGGGGGTGAGTTACCGGCCAGCACCTCCGCTGACTACCTTTCAGTACTCATGCGTGCGTGTGGTTTTCTCTTATCTTTACGACAATGCCCCTCGTTCCCTTGTCTTGTCCTGAAATACGTTTACACAATAAAGCAGCAGGGGAAGTCAAAGCGGCGGAAGCGTTCCTGCTCTCTTCGGGGAGAAAAGTGGTCCGGAGGGCCGGAAGGGGCTGAGGCAAAATCCCTGTTATTTTGGCAGGCTTCAGGAAAAGGATGACACAAAGTATCTCCGGGAGCAAAGACCCGGTTGACAGCATATCGCAGAGTCGCTATACTGGGGATATCCGGCGGAAAAGTTTCATTCCGGGGCCGTGTACATAAGTCCTGATACATCCCGCGGCATGTTTCCGGGTCGTTCTTCCTGCCGTTTCCCCGTCCGGTACAACATGGAGGATGCAACAAATGCGACCGATCCTGGCAGTACTGGCTGCGCTGCTCCTCGGCGCGGCGACACTCCCGGCCCAGCAGCCGGACTACGGCACCCTTGACGGGCGGCCGTTCAATCCGAAAACCGACCCGGACATCGATCTTTTTCTGGGGCATTGGAAGGATAACCCGCCGCGCCATGTTTACGGCTCCCTCATCGAGCGGGACATCCTCACCAAAAGCGCGGGCGATCCCCTGAAGCCCCACACCCGGAGCGCGGTACTCACCTACATCAACCGCCTCACGTACGCCACCCTCGACGCCAGGACCTCGACCACGCCTTCCACCCTTTCCGGTGAGCAGGTGGTGTTCTATGTGGATTCGGGCGCGGGAACGGTCACCGCCGGAGGGGAAACCGCGGACCTCCATTCCGGCGTGGGGGTGCTCATGCCCCCGGGAATCGAGTTCGTCCTGCGGAACACCGGGCGGGAGCCCCTCACCATGTACATTATTGCCGAACCGGTGAAGCCGGGGTTCACCCCCAATCGCGAAATGAAGGTGGTGGACGAGAACAGCCGTCCGGTGGAATTCACCAACGTCCACTGGTCCCATGTTTTCAAAAATCTCTTCGCGCAATCCGACGGTCTTTCCGTGATCGGCGGAATGGGGCCGGTCTGGTTCGACTCCATGACCATGGGCCAGCCTCACAGCCATAATCCGGGCTTCGAGGAGATATGGTTCTCCGTGGAAGGCGATCCGGCGATCCTGCTCGGGAAGCAGGTGCGGCCGTTCCCCGCCGGGGCCGCCTACAAAATCCCGCCGGACTATATGACACCGCATTCCACCATCAACGTGAAGAACCGTCCCGTGAAGGTGTTTTGGTTCATCGTACGCACCGTGCCCGAGCCCCCGCCGCCATCCTACAGCATGCTCGACGGTCGTCCATTCGACCTTTCGTATGACGCCGATATCGAGCGCTTCATGGGGAACTGGCGCCAGTCCATGCCAAAACACACCCACGGCTCCCTTGTGGAGCGCGACATCCTGACCAAAGGCGATCCCCTGAATCCGCCGTCCCGCGGCGCGGTGCTCAAGTATGTCAACCGCTATACCCGCGCCTCGCTCTACCCGGGCTATGTCACCACGCCCGAGACCCTCAGGGGGGAGCAGGAAGTCCTCTATATCACCGCAGGGAACGGCGTGATCACCGCCGGAAAAAAGAGCTACGATCTCTATCCGGGCATCGCCGTGCTCGTTCCGGCCGGGCTGGAGTTCACCATGCGGAACACCGGCTCGGAGTCTCTGGACATGTATCTCATCAACGAACCGGTTCCCGCCGGATTCCGTCCCAACCGTGAGCTGCTCGTGGTGGACGAGAACACCCAGCCGGCGGTGACCTCCGACGGTCACTGGTGCGGCATTGTCAAACAGCTTTTCACGACCGCCGAGGGTCTCGGAACGATGGAATCGGTCATCACCTGCGCTTTCAGCCCCATGACATTTTTCCATCCCCACAGCCATGTTCCGGGGACGGAAGAGGTCTGGACCGGGCTCGGCGAGGAGAGCTTCGTCCTCTTCGGCAAGCAGATCCGGCGTCAGCCGGACGGCACGGCGTACCTCATTCCCACGGACAGCCGTACGCCGCACGCCAACTTCAACCTTTCGGACAAGCCGGTGAAGCTGTTCTACTTCGCCCGGTACAAAGACCACGATGTGAGGAAATGACCCTTCGGGAGGGAGAATGAAGCGGGGTTCGCTTGTATTTTCCGTGATTCTTGCGGCGATATGCTTCGCAACCGGTTTTTCCGGCGGTGTATCCACTGTCAATGCACAGTCCTCGAAGGGAGACGACACCTCCCTCCGGGTGCATGCCTTCTATTATCCCTGGTACGCCAACGCCAAATCCGACGGTTTCTTTCACGGCTGGCGGAGTGAGACCGACCTGGGAGCAGTGTTCTATCCCAAGCTGGGACCCTACAGTATAAGCAGCGACTCCACCCTTGCCCAGCACATGCGCTGGCTGAAGCGGTCGAATATCGGGGTGATCTGTGTCTCCTGGTGGGGGAAGGACCATTATACCGACAAAGTCATGCCCAAACTCCTGGACTGGGCGGACCGGTACGGCATCAAGGTCAACTTCCACCTGGAGCCGTTCCAGGGACGCACCGCCGAAACCGGACTGGCGGCCATCAAGTACATCATCGATACCTACGGCTCCCACCCGGCGTTCTACCGTCACCCCGATTCCGGCAACCGGCCGCTCTTCTATATATACGACGCCTATCAGCGTCCCGCCCGCGAATGGGCGCGGCTCTTCGACCCCAGGGGCGATCTCACCGTCCGGGGAACCAAATACGACATCGTCGCCATTTCTCTCTGGGTGGGCGAGGGGATGATCCACGAGCACCGGTACATGCTGGAGGGGTGCTTCGACGGGTTCTACACCTATTTCGCGGCGGACGGCTTCGTCTACGGCTCCACCATTAAAAACTGGCCGAAGATGATGGAGTTCGCCCGGGAGAACAACCTCATCTTCATACCCTGCGCCGGACCCGGTTACGATGATTCGGGCATCCGGACCTGGAACGTGGAAAACCTCCGGGAGCGGGACCTGGGCCGCTACTACTCCCGGATGTTCCAGGCCGCCATCGCGGTGGACCCACCGGTGATCGGGGTGACCTCCTTCAACGAGTGGTTCGAAGGCACCCAGATCGAACCATCCGTCCCCCGCAACACCGAGCAGTTCACCTATGCCGACTTCGAGCCGCTCCGTCCGGAGTTTTACCTGGACCATACCGCGTACTGGGTGAACGAGTTCCGTGCGGCACGGGCGAAGAAAAAGTGACCGCGTCCGGTACCGTAACCGCTGGCAAGCAGCGACCCTTTTCATGAAAAGGCCTCCGCACCGGATCATGTGTACTGGATTCGGTCGCGGAGGTACCGGATGGAAAAGAGTGACTCACCCCCGGTTTCCATTGTCGCGAAATGTCCGCGGCGGCCCGGCTTACTCCGGCGCTGCCGCCCGGCGGTTCCGGATTATCTTCAGCCAGGGAGATGACCCGAACACTGTTTCCAGACTTCCGACGGTCTCGATGCGTCCGTTCCGGAGTACAACCGCCCGTTGTGCCAGACGGCGCGCGATGCGGAAATCGTGAGTGGAAAAGATGAGCGTACCGCCGCTACCCGTGTACGAGGTGAGGAATTGCACCACACGGTCCGCGGCGGCTCGGTCAAGCCCGGCGGTCGGTTCGTCCAGCACCAGCACGTCCGGCCGCATGGCGAGCACTCCGGCCAGGGCGGCGCGGCGTTTCTCCCCCCCGGAAAGCGTAAAGGGATCGCGATTCCGGTAGACGGCGGGATCGAGCCCCACCGCCGCAAGGGAATCATCCACCGAACGTTCGGCATTTTCCGGAGTCATCCCGATGTTGCCCGGTCCAAAGGCGGCATACTCTCCCACCGTATCCCCGAACACCTGGTCCTCGGGAAACTGAAAGGCCATGGCCCGAAGCGGTGCATCCCGGAGCACAACCTCTCCCGTTGTCGGCGGTGTGATTCCCGCCAGGATTTCGAGGAACGTGGTTTTCCCCGAGCCGGAAGGGCCCAGCAGTACGGTGGCGGAGCCCCGCGGGAACTCTGCGTCCGCGTCCTCCAGCGCCCGATGGGCGAACGGAGTTCCCCGGTCATAGGTGCAGGATATCCCCCGAAACACAACCGGGGATTCCCGGTCCGGAAGCAGTCCGTATGGACCGGTATCCGCACCGCGCCCCGGAACGGTTCCGGCGGCGTCATCCAGGTCCTCCACCCCGAACGCTCCCGCCTCACGGAGCACGTCCCGCGGCGAACCGTCGAGAACGACCGCGCCCCGGTCCAGCACGATCAGCCGGTCAGCAGCGAGGGCTTCCGCCGCGAACTGGGTGATGTGGATAACCGTGCCGCCATCCGCTGCGGCTTCCCGTACGAGATCGAGGATGTGTCCTCCATTTTCCGGGTCCAGGAGCGAAGTGGGCTCGTCCAGAACGAGGTAGTCGGGACGCATGCTCATTACCCCGGCCAGGGCCAGACGCTGCTTCTCCCCCCCGGACAGCCGTCCGGGACTGGCATACCGAAGCTCCTCCAGACCGAACCGTCTGAGCGCATCATCCACCCGCCTGTGCATCTCCGCCCCGGGAACCCCGAGATTTTCCAGCCCGAACGCGATTTCCCGTTCCACCGTGGTTGCCACAATGGCGTTTTCCGGGTTCTGGAACACCAGGCCGACCCGGCGCATCACCTCGGTGCGCCCGGCTTCTCCCGCGACGGCATCAACCCCGTCGACCAGAATTCTCCCCCCGGAAGGGAAGAGAAGACCCTTCAGGAGCAGGGCCAGCGTGGATTTTCCGGACCCGTTGGGACCCATCACCGCCACATGGATGCCGCGTGGAATGGCGAGATTGATCCCGGAAAGCACCGGTGGACGCCCGGAAAAGGAAAAGGAGAGTTCGGACACGTGAATCACGGCGAATCGGCTCCTGAAAAGAGTTGTTACGCGGAAAAAGACGAATTGAAAGAAAAAACACGTGTCGCGCCATGCTCGCAAAGGGAGCAAAGAAATAACGGAGTAAGAAGCCCCCTGAACCACAGAGGGGTGTTAATGAATCCCGGGTGGTTCGCTGGGAAAACAGCCCCCTTCTGTCACCCCGGCTCGGTTCCACAGAGGTGGGGAACCCGAGTCATAGAACAAATCGATGCGCCGATACCGAGTCACCCCTCTCTCCCGAGAGAGGGGCCGGGGGTGAGTTACTCTTTTTCGGGCAGACCGGATGCCACTGATTATCTTTCAGTACTCATGTGTGCCAGTAGCTTTTCCTTATGTGTACGAAAGCCCCTGGAGGGGGCGGCGTGTCCGGACCGTGCCGCCTCATTCCAAAAATACGAACGGCGCTCCCTTTTGGGAAGCGCCGTTCCGGTGCTGAAGAAAGCCGGAATCAGGAAGCGGCGGGCTGTGCGGCTGCCGCGGCCTTCATCTCTTCGTATGCCTTGGGGTTCTTCACCACAATACCGAGATAGAAGATGGAAGCGACCATCATGGCGAGAGCAATCCCGAACGCGCCGGTATACGTCAGGGCGCCGTTGTCGATAAGCTTGCCGATGATGGGCGGCAGGAAGACCATGAAGGGAATGATACCGACATTCACCGCCGCCACATACGTGGACTTGTCCATGGTCGGGCAGGTGAACAGGGTCATATTGGTGTAGCCCACGTTGTCCGAAATCTGCGCCAGGCCGGTGATGATGAAAGCGGCGAACACAATGACCGGGCTGGCCGAAGGGATCAGCATTACCATGAGCGTGTAGAGCGCGGCGATAATCTGGGAAGTGATAAGCATGTACTTGGGGCCCCAGATGTCGGCGATACGGGTAATGGTGAAGCCTCCGATGAACAGGCCGAGACCGTTGAGGGCGGTGAACCAGCCGGCGTTGGCGGGATCGAGACCGCGCTCCTTGAGCAGGAAGGCGAGGAGAAACGCCATCATGATGTAGTGGCCGCTCATGAGCCATTTGCCCACCAGGAACCGGACAAAGGGACGGTCGGTTTTGTAGATGTCAATCAGTTTGCCAAGATACGCGCCGAAGGAAGGCGCTCCCTGGACCTTTTCACCCTCGGGCTCTTTCACCATAAGCATGACCGTAATTGCGACCAGGGTCATGACAAAGGTGATCAGGAACAGTATGGCATAACTTGTCGGAGCGCCGAAAGCGTTATTGATGGCGGTGATGGCGAAACCGGAAAGGAAAATGCCGCCGAACTGAACCGCGAAGTAGATTCCGATAAGCTGGCCCATTTTGGCCGGCGGAATGACCTTGTACAGCAGGCTGAAGTTGGCCGGAATATAGAGGCCGCCCAGGAAGCACGCCCACGCGAACGCCGCGAGGAAGAACCATATGGCGAAGGGGGCGTTGGTGGCGCCGGTCATGAGAAGGTAGATACCGTACGCCAGGAAGCCGAGACTGGAAAGAATCAGGCTCATGGCGATGTACTTTTTCTTGATTGTCAATGGTTCGGATTTGTATCCCGCCCAGATCTGGGGAAAGGCGAATCCCGCCCAGAAGATGGTGGTGATCAGGCCGACCTGGGTGGAACTCGCGCCGAGGAATGTCAGCAACGCAACCGGGATGCCCAGATAATAGGTCAGACCTCCCCACACCGATCCCCCGAATCCCAGGAGGAAGGCGAACACGTCATTCTTGTAGTACTCTTTCAAACTTTGGATTGCCATCCGTTTACCCTCCGGAAAACCGACCGCGCCGGTTCACTTTTTATACCTGTTATCCGCTCGTTCCGGCCACCCCTGACCCGTCGCAACCCCCGCAACGCGGTCACCTGCCGGTACGACTGAAACTCCATTCCCGCGAGAGGTGTTCCCCCTTTCACGAAGTGAGCGGAACTGAATTAGAAGAATTAAATATCAAGAAAGAGTCCCTGTCAAGGATATTAACCGGTGATCGGAGCACTCGAATATGAAACTCCGAATTTTTCCGGCCCCGTCCGCAATCACGGTACACCCGATGCGGTGAAATCGGAATATAGGACGCATCCGTCCGGGGTGCAAGCCCTATATTGCCCTTTGAGGACAGGAGTCGGGTGTTCCCGGCAGATAAAAACGGGAGGTCCGGGCGAACTCTCCCGGGTGTCACGGCGGCTCTCCCGGTGGAGAACCGCGAGGGTTTGCAGCCCGTCTCCCCACAGTGCCATGCCGCAATCGGAAACAAGCCGTGCAGCAAGGCTGTCACCGGATCGATGGGAAGCCTGTCTGAATGGGGATGCGTGTGAATACTCCTGAAAAGATGGTCTGAATTGGGATGCGGGGGATAAAGACAGGATGAAAAACGGATAAAGGAATCGCGTACCCGCCGGTTTTGTCCTTCATCATCGTATATCCCATGCATCCCGGGGTCCCCGGGCGAGTCGGTACGATTCGGCTGGGGTGGTCCCGCGCATCACAATTCAGACAGGCTTCTCCGTCTTTCTTCACGATCTGACTCAACTTCCGTGACAGGACACATGCGGGCTGCCCGGAAAGGCCGGTTTCCTCCGCACCGTTGCGTCCGGACAGTCTTGCCTTCCAGCCAAACCGGTTGCGTTCCGGAGCAAAAAGGCCTATCTTCCCAAACAGTTGTTCCCCGGTTTATTAACCGAACCGCCACCCCCCGGAGACGCAGTCCATGATATCCAGTCCGTCACGCCCGTTCCCGCACCGGCTGTTTCCCGTTCTCACCTTCGCACTGTTCCTTTTCACCGTCGCCGGAGCGCAGGCCCGCAAGCCCGTTCCCGCGGCCGAGCCCTGCGATATGGTGAATCCCTTCATCGGCACCGCGCCGCTCACCGATCCAAAGATGATCGGGTACACGCCCCCCTACGGCTGGCGGGTGTGGGCCGGGCTCACCTTCCCGGGCGCGGCGCTCCCCCACGGCATGGTGCAGCTCAGCCCGGTGACCACCTTCGTCACCGGCGCGGGGTACCAGTATGACGACGACATGATCAACGGGTTCACCCACACCAACAAGGGGCACTGGAACCTCTGCAACATCTCGGTCATGCCCGTGGTGACCACCCTCTATATCGAGGGCTCGGGCGACCGTCTCGGCCCCTACCACGAGAAGGGCTACGGCTCCCATTACCGTCACGAAACGGAACAGGCCAGCCCCGGATACTACTCCGTCTACCTCGACGACTACAAAACGAAGGTGGAGCTGACCGCCACCCGCCGCACCGGCTTCCACCGGTACACCTTCCCGGCCTCGAAGGATACCCACATCCTCATCGATCTCGCCAAAGCCAACCAGAAGATCACCGACGCCTGGGTGGAGGTCCCCGACCGCACCACGATCCGCGGCTGGCAGAAGTTCGGACGGGAAACGATCTATTTCCACGCCGAATTCGACCGTCCCTTTGGCGAAAGCGGCGTCTGGAAGGGCGGAGACCACCACTTTGCCAATGACAAGCGGATCACCGAAAGCGGCCCCGATATCGGCGCCTACGCCCGGTATACCACCACGGCGGGAGAGGTGATCCAGGTCCGGGTTGGGATTTCCTTCGTGAGCATGGACAACGCCGAGGCCAACCTCCGGGCGGAGAACCCCGGCTGGGATTTCGCGGCGGTGCGGGCCCGGGCGCGGGAAACCTGGCGGACGCTGCTCAACTCGGTCCAGGTGGAGGGCGGAACCCCCGCCGAACGGGAGCAGTTCTACACCGGCATCTATCATTCCTTCCTCTGGCCCGTGCTGCGGAGCGATGCGGACGGTTCCTTCACCGGGGCGGACGGGAAAACGGACCGGGCAGGCTGGGACTACTACACTACCCCTTCGCTCTGGGACACCTTCCGGAACAAGCTGACCCTCGTGGCCATGCTCGAACCGGAGGTCATGCGCGACATCATCCGTTCCTCGATCGACCGGGGCAAAAAAACCGGCTGGATGCCCACCTTCTTCCACGGCGACCACGCCGCGTCCATGATCGCCGGGGCCTACCTCCGGGGCATCACCGATTTCGACACGGAAGAGGCCTTCCGGTTCATGAAGAAGAACGCCACCCAGTCCAACCCGGTCCGGGGAAACCTCGACCACTATCTCTCCCACGGCTACGTTCCCGAGCTCAGGGTCGATCCCGCCGCGCTGGACGAGCCGCCCGCGCCGGGCAACGCCGCGACGACCAAAACCCTGGAGTACGCCTACGACGACTACTCCATCGCCCTTTTCGCCAAAGCGCTCGGCAAGAATGCGGACTATGACCTCTTCATGAAGCGCGCGGACAACTACCGCACCCAGTTCGACCCGAAGACCCGGTTCATGCGCGCCAAGTGGGAAAACGGCGAGTGGACAACGCCATTCGACCCGAAGTATCCCTACTATCAGTACATGTACCGCGAGGCCAACGGCTGGCAGTCCACCTTCTTCGTGCCCCATGACGTGCAGGGGCTGATCGGGCTTTTCGGCGGCAACGAGCCCTTCATCACCAAGCTGGACTCCCTCTTTATCGTGCCTTGGGACCCGACCCACATCGCCCGCAACGTCTGCTGCATGATCGGGCAGTATTCCCACGGCAACCAGCCCGCCCACCAGGCGCCCTTCATGTACAACTACGCCGGACAGCCCTGGAAGACCCAGCGCATGGTGCGGACCATCCTTTCCACCATGTACGGCCAGGGCATGGACGGCCTCGCCCTGCCGGGCATGGACGACGCCGGGGAGATGTCCTCCTGGTACGTCTTCAGCGCCATGGGATTCTACCCGGTCGCGCCCGCCACGAAGCTCTTCGCCCTCTCCGGCCCGGTCTTCCGGAAAATCACCATCCGCATGCCGGAATATGTCCACGGCGGGAAGACCTTCACCATCGTCGCGGAAGGCGCCTCGCCGAAGAACCAGTACATCCAGTCCATGACCATCGACGGGAAACCCTCCACCCAAACCTGGATTTCCCACGACGATATGGTTGCGGGGAAAACGGTTACGTTCCGGATGGGTTCCAAACCGAATACGGCATGGGGAACTAAGGCGGAGGACGCGCCACCGGTGGTGAGGTAGGGGGGATAGACAAACAGTTTAACGTCAAGGCCGGAGGAAAAAAACCTCTGCCCGTGGCTTAGTTGCATTTATTTTGGTAGAAGACACAACCTGCCGATTGAGTGGAGAAAAAATGCCCTCATTTATGGTCATCACGTCATTTGAAGATATATATAACGAATTGCTTTGTGTACAGCATTGGCTTAATAATAACAAAATTAGTACAAATAACACAAGATTATCAGAAGTAACATCAATTATGCAATTAATAAAGGAAAATTACGCCGGAGATGCTTTGGATGACATTATTATTGAATTTGGATTTGAAAAGCTCTTTACTACCATAGTGGAGTCAGATTCGTTTTGCGCTATTTATAAACACTTATCGAAGTACAATCAGAGTAGATTACCCAAAAAAAAGCTTAGAGAGGCTATTGGTGGCCCTTTTCTTTCTAAAGATGAAATTAAGGGGGACCGAAATGTAAATAACAGGAATGCTCTTTTTGAACTCGAACTAGCAGCAAAAATGATAGAAAAGGGAAAAGAAGTAATAGGATTTGATGATGTTGAAATTAGATACGATGAAAATACAATTAATTTTCAATGTAAAAGATTGATCAGCCGGAAAAATGTTAGATACAATATTAATCAAGGCTACAAACAAATAGAGGATCGGATTATTGATAAAAGTAAATATGGAATCCTGTCGCTATCGATTGACAAAATTTACGAGGTAGACAAAATATTTAGTCCTCCTGTAAAGTCAGAAAGAGAGTTGGCAAGTATTGCATGCACATTAATAAATGATTTTATTATGTGTTATAAGAGTATATGGGATAGGCACCTACTAACATCATTTTTGGGTGTATTTGTGATTCTAAAGTACACAGGGAGAGTTAAAGACAGGAACTTACTTGTTCGAGGAACTCAGATTGTGGCAGTACCCAGAGCCACGTGTCCATCCGATACAGCCTTTTTTTTAAAATTTGCCAGAGATTGTTATTAATGATGTTATTGCAGTAAAGTATGCTTTGATATGAACAGTAGATACGGCTACCAGCCTCTTTATATACTCTGACCATAGGTGAATATTCCCGGAGTCCCCATGACCCACCGCACCCTCTCCCTCTCCTCCATGCGGGGCATCACCCCCGAAAAGCTCCCCTACGCGCCCCGGTTCGACCTCTGGTTCAACGCGCACCAATACCTCGGCACGCTCCCGCCCGAATACCGGGACTGCGCCTCTCCGCTGGACATCTCACGCAAACTCGGGGTCGGCGGGCACATGATCGTGCCGGACTACCTCCGCCCGGAGGAGCCGGACGGCATGGACGACCGCGGGCTCGGGGTGTACCGTCTGCCGATGGTGCCGTACCGGGCGGAATTCCGGGGCGTGGACCGGAAGGTGGTGACGGAAGACGGTGTCACCCGGGCGGAGTACCGCACGCCGAAGGGCGCGGTGACCGTGGAGTGGGCCTTCACGCCGGACATGCGGCGCGCCGGGGCCTCCATTTCCTGGGTGCGGAAGCACGCGGTCACGCAGGAGGCCGACTATGACGCCGTGGCCTGGCTCTTCGAGCGGCTGGAGGTTGTCCCTGCGCACGAAGGGCTGCGGCGCGTCATGGCCGAAACCGGTGAGGACGCCGTGGTGGTCGCCAACGGCAGCATGCCCGCCTCTCCCATGCAGTTCATCATGCGCGACCTCATGGAGATGAATTTTTTCTTCATGCAACTCATGGACGCCCCGGAAAAACTGGCCCGTCTCGCGGCGGCCATCGGGGGATACTTCGAACGGCTCATGCCCTGCGCGGCATCCTGCCCGGCCGAGGTGGTGATGTTCGGAGCGAACACGGATGCCACCATCACGTACCCGCCCTTCTACGAGGAGCACATCCTGCCCTGGGTCAGCCGGTTCGCCGGTATGGCTCACGAGCGGGGGAAACTCGTGCTCATCCACGCCGACGGCGAAAACAAGGGGCTGTTCGACCTCTACCGTCAGAGCGGAATTGATGTGCTGGAGGCGGTGGCTCCCGCGCCCATGACCAAAACGGACATCCGGGAGATTCTGAAAAGTTCTGAGGGAATGACCGTCTGGGGCGGCATCCCGAGCGTCATTCTCATGCCGGACTACCCGGATGCGGAGTTCGAGCGGTTCATGGAGGACACGCTGGCGGCGGTCGGGAAACGTCCCCGCTTCATCCTCGGGGTATCGGACACCACGCCGCCGGACGCCGATTTCGGGCGGCTGGTCCGGATACGGAACATGCTGGAGTGAAACGCGCATTGTCGTAAAGATAAGCCAGTAGTAGTCAACGGGTGTCTTGCGGTTCAGGCCGGGAAAGAGTAACTCACCCCTCGTTCCCCTCTCTCGGGGATAGAGGGGATGACTCGTTATCGGCCGTCTATGTGCTTCCTGTGGCTCAATTCCCCCTCTCTCCAGAGAGAGGGGGAACCGAGCCT
>JAWLHT010000005.1:0-45969 GCA_041690195.1 Candidatus Latescibacterota bacterium | reverse complement strand
CACCGCCGAAACCTCGGCGGCCAGATCCGACTTGAATGTCCCGCGCGTCCCGAACCGGCCGCTCCCGGAGGCGTCCACCACGAGCATCACGGTCAGTTCGCGTTCCTCGTCAAAGGTCTTGATATACGGTTTCCCGGCGCGGGCGGTTACATTCCAGTCGATGAGCCGGATATCGTCACCAATGCCATACTCCCGGACCTCGGCAAACTCGATTCCCCGTCCCTTGAAAACGGAATGGTACTCGCCGCTGAACACGTCGTTCACCAGCTTTTTCGTCCGCAGTTCAATCCCGCGGACCTTCTTTGCGATCTCCTGGGGCAGCATGGATCAAGGTACCTTCACATGTTCGAACAGCGCCCGGACAATATCGTCGGTGGTCACTTCCTCCGCTTCTGCCTCATAGGTGAGAATGACCCGGTGGCGTAGCACGTCGGGTCCGATAACCTTGACATCTTCCGGAATGACATAACCGCGCCCGCGGAGCAGGGCATGCGCCTTGGCTGCGGTGGCAAGGAAAATGGTCGCGCGGGGGGAGGCGCCGAATTCGATGAACTCCGCCATGCTGTCCAGGCCGTATTCCCCGGGTGTACGGGTAGCGAAAACGATGTCCAGGATATACCGCTTGACCTTCTCGTCCATGTAAATGATCTGCACCAGCTCCCGGAGACGGCGGATCTGGTCCAGTTCCAGCACGGGCCGGACGCTCACCGGGGTCTGCAGGACGTTCCGGTCCAGGATGACGAACTCCTCCTCTTTGGAAGGATATCCCACCAGCACCTTGAACATGAACCGGTCCACCTGCGCCTCGGGCAGGGGATAGGTCCCCTCCTGCTCGATGGGATTCTGGGTGGCCAGCACCAGAAAGGGATCCTCAAGTGGATAGGTGGTATCCCCAATGGTCACCTGACGCTCCTGCATGCACTCGAGCAGGGCGCTCTGCACCTTGGCCGGAGCCCGGTTGATCTCGTCGGCCAAGACAAAGTTGGTGAACACCGGGCCTTTACGGGGGGTGAACTCGCCGGTCTTCTGATTGAAGATGAGCGTCCCCACCAGATCGGCGGGCAGGAGGTCCGGGGTGAACTGAATCCGCTTGAACCCGGCGTTCACCGATGCGGCCAGCGTGCTGACCGTCAGGGTTTTGGCCAGTCCGGGCACTCCTTCCAGCAGGATATGACCGCTGGTGAGCAGCCCGATGAGGAGGCGCTCGACCATGTCCGCCTGACCGACAATGACCTTCCCGACCTCAGCGGTCAGGGTGCGGACCGGCTCGCTTTCCCGCGCGATCCGTTCGTTGAGACTGATGATGTCCTGCTGCACGTGACGGTCTCCGGGGTTACCCGCTCACTTCGCGGCGGGAGTGGTGGATGCGGCTTCCGGGGCATGAGCCGGTTGCGCCATGATATTTTTTACCGTGCTCCACTGCTCTACCGGAAGACCGATGTTTTCAAGCAGCACTTTCGCCGACACGGTCAGCCCGGAATCGGGGTACGTGTCGACAAACCGGTTCAGAACCTCCGTTGCCTGCCCGGCATCTTTCATGTCCTCGTAATACATGTATCCGAGGAGAAACATTCCCTTGTACGCTTCCGCGGTTTCGGGATACTTCTCCATGAGGCGGGCGTATCCGGCCTCGGCGTCGGCAAACTTCCGCTCGCTCTGGTGTATGGTGGCGACCGCCAGGATCACTTCCGGGGTCCGGGGGTCCTTGGGGAAACGTTTCTCAAACTCGGCCAGCGCTTCCATGCCCTGCGCCTGTGTTTCCGGCTTTCCGATCAGTTCCTTGCCTTCCCGGTAGAGCGTGTCCGCCGATTTTCCGCACCCTGTTGCGAGCGACACCAGGAGCGCCGCGCCCAAAAAAGCGACCGCTCCGCTCCGCTTGATCCACCCGTTCATGCCCATTTTTTCCTCCTAGGAGTCGGTGCCGACTTTTTTGCTGGGGCTTTTATCCGGTTTGGCGGCCGAATCGACTTTGGCGGCCGGATCGACACTCTTATCGGCCTTGGCGGCCTTTTTGTACGAATCGCTCCGGTAGTCGGTAATATAAAAACCGCTTCCCTTGAATATGAGGCCCGCTCCCGCTCCGATAAGACGCTCCACTTCGCCATCGCACTTGGGGCAGGTTTTCAGGGGCTCATCCTTCATGCTCTGAAAATATTCGAACTGGTGTGAGCACTTTTTACACCGATAATCATACGTCGGCACGTCCAATCCTCCAAAAAACGATACACGCGCCATCCCGGCCCGGGGCGTCTCCCCTTGCCGCTCGCGGCGGAATCCTCCATGAACCGGTCCGAAATCCCGTATCGGCGGATTCCGGAGGAGAACTGACCGTCGCTTCTGCACCGCATGCATCCTAAATGCAACCAACAAATATAATTCACCGCAATAAACCAGTCAAGAGCCAGTCCTCTCCACCAACGTACTTCTTTCCCGATTGCCGCGGACACCCCCGCCAAGGCAATCAGCCGACATCCGGAAACCGGGAAAAGCCGGGTGCCGCCGGGGAATTGATACCGGAAACGCGCATCCTTTATCCCTTGTCTCACAAGCGCATGGGCATGGTCCGGAGTTCAACATGAAAGCGACCGAAATCGGGGAGAAAACGCCACGCACTTCTGTCGTCCGACCGCAAAAAGGAGCGGCTCACGACAGAGACACGTGATGCTTCACCAGTAAACGTACAGCCGAAGCATTCCGGGAACCGACCGGTTTCCTTGAGGACTCGCGGAAGCGGGTAAGAGTTTCAGGATTCGTGAATATCGTGCTGCTTCAGCTTGCGGTAGAGGGTCCGCTCGCCAATGCCGAGAAGCCGGGCGGCTTTCCGCCGGTTGCCTTGGGTCTGACGGAGAGCGTCGATCACAGCCTGGCGTTCCATCTCCTCCAGGGTAATATCTCCGCCGGGCTGCACCGGAATGACTTCCATGAGCTTGGGCGATTCACCGGCCAGACCCTGCAGGCTGAAATCCCGGAGCATTCCCTTGATCTCCGTAAGATCGCTCTTCAGTTCGATGAGCGTACGGTAGATGAGTTCCCGTTCCACCTGCTCGGGCGTCTTTTCCCGCCGCGCGGGAAGCGTGTTCTGTTGGTAGACGTCGGAAAGAAGGTGCTCGGGAATGTCGGTGAGACCGATTACCGGACGGTTGGTAAGAGCAAGCACGCTCTCCACGAAGTTTCGCAGCTCACGGACATTCCCGGGCCAGGTGGCGCGGGAAAGATAGCTTTTAGCCTCCTCGTCGAACCTTCGGACAAGCGTCCCGTTATCCGCCGCAAACCGGCGGACAAGACGGTCGATGAGCAGGGGGATGTCCTCCTGGCGACGGCGCAGCGGGGGCACATTGACTTCCAGCACCTTGATGCGGTAATAGAGATCGCGGCGGAAACGGCGCTTCTCGACAAGGTCCCGGAGATCGCGGTTGGTGGCGGCGATGATGCGAACATCCACGGGAATGCTTTCCGTTCCCCCGACCCGCATGATCTCGCGTTCCTCCAGCACCCGCAGAAGCCGTATCTGGGTGGAATGGGGGATTTCGCCGATTTCATCTAGAAATATAGTGCCGCCGTGCGCTTTCTCGAACATGCCAATGCGCCGGGCGGCGGCCCCGGTGAAAGAACCCTTCTCGTGGCCAAACAGCTCGCTTTCCAGTACGCCATCGGCCAGCGCGGCGCAGTTAACCGCCAGAAACGGCTGCTCTGCACGTGAGGATACCGCGTGTACCGCCCGGGCGATGACTTCCTTTCCCACCCCGCTCTCACCGGTTATGAGTACGGTGATCGAGGTCGGGCCGACCTGAACGATGGTCTGGATGATCTCTTCCATCACCGGAGAATTTCCGGTGAGCCCGGTCCGCCGAACAATGGTTGAGCGTATGGCGACCCGCTCCATGATCTCCCGGAATACCTGTCGACGAAGCGGCTTGTCCACGGAATAATGCGCGGAAAGTCTGCGTCCGAGCTTCTCCCTCTGATCCTGGTCCAGAGGCCCGATCAGAAGGACCACCGTCTCCGCCAAACGCTCGCCGGCTTCGGCGGTAAAGGAAATCAGTTCCATGGGACGGACAGAACAGTCCATGAGAAGCGCATCATACTCTTGGACGGTAATAAGCTTGCGCGCATCACGGGTATGGGGCGCGACAGTGAGATCATCGCCCGCGGAACGGGAATACTCTTCCACAATGCGGGTGATTTCCGGATCGGAAGCAATAAGGAGTGTTTTCATGGATAATCGTGAACCGAAGGGATGACCGCCGGACTCCACAACGGGTCCGGCGGGAGTACGCTGAATGAACCGGTTGCCCGAATCCCGCGGCATCGGTTCACAACCGGGACAGGAAAAACTTTTCCCGCCGGAAACGGCAGGATGATATTCCGAAAGACGCCGCCTCCGGCGGAGAGTTCCCGCTTCCCGCTCACCGGTAGAGATCGCGCCGCAGGATGTCAAGATTGAGGATGGTGATGCTCTTGCCGGTCATGGCGATATAGTTCCGGCTCTCCATCTGCTTCAGAATGCGGGTGACTGTCTCCCGGGTGGTACCCACCATGTTGGCCAGCTCCTGGTGCGTGGGACGGGTTCGGATGAACACGCCGCCTTCCGGAGTTTTTCGTCCGCCCTCTTCGGCGAGCTGGAGCAGAATTCCAGCCACCCGTCCGCTCACGTCGAGCAGCGCCAGGCTTTGAATCCGCTCGTCGGCTTTGCGCAGACGCCCGGTGATCTCTTTCAGCAGAGTCAGGGCGATGGCGGGATTGGTCTCGATGAGCCGGTGAAAATCCTGTCGTCGCAGAAGCAGAAGCTCCGACTCCTCGGCGGTGACCACCGAGGCGGACCGGGGACGCCCGTCCAGGAGCGACATGTCTCCGAAAAAGTCACCTTCGCCGAGCATGGAGAAGATCACTTCTTTCCCGCTTTCGGAGAACTGGGTAACCTTCACTTTCCCCCGGATGATGATGAAAAGGGTATCACCCTCTTCATCGGCCATGAAAATGAGGTTGTCCTTGGGAAACCGCTTCACGAAAGACACGCGGTTGATCGCTTCCAGGTCCGAATCTCCCATCGAGGAAAAGAGCGGCACGTTTCTGAATATGTCGATCATGCGGAGTCCAGTCAGAACGGGTTTTTCCTGCCGATATCAAGCCAATGTTACACATTATTCCCCGTGAATGCAACAAGAATCCACGGAACGGGATCCCACAGCCCGGAACTGCTCCCGGACAAACCATCACCCTGAAACGTGACGACCGAGTCATCCGACCACATCCGGGACGGCCCGCACCGGAGCCGGCGCGTACCCACCCCGCCGGTCAGCGGACGACAATCAGGCGTTTGGGCAGAAGCCCCACATTCATCGGCCGGTCGAACACCGGCGAGCACCCGTTATTGCCGTTGAGCACCCACACGCCGGGGTTGTTCTCATCCTGATCGCCCACCAGCACAAACCCTTCCGGAGTATGATCCACCGCCCAGGAATAGTAGGATTTCTGGAACGGACCGGTCGGGGTGAAAGTTCCCGCGGAAAGGTCGAACCGGATCAGTCCCCATCCCTCGCCCCCGCTCGTGGTGGAAAGTCCCGAGATAGCCCACCCCGTGGTGGGAGAATCGAACACCCAGTTGGAAATGTTTCCACCGATATCCGTCTCCGAATACAGCACGGACGACGTCATCGCGACCGGATCTATCACCTCGATGGCCCCGTCATCCGCTTTCGATACCGACCCGATGACATAGGCATATACATTCCCGCTCACCAGGGCGGAACCGTTGATTCCTCCTCCGAGGGACTGCTTGCTCGCCCCGGCGATCCCGTTTGTCTGCAGCACGATTTCGGTGACAACGGTATCGGCGGCGGTGTTGATCACCGCAATTCCGGAATGGTCGGTCAGCTTGCTCCCGCTCGAACGCCGCAGCGCAACGTAGAGCATGCCATCGCGAATTACGGCGTTTCCCTGATCCGGATCCCCGTCCGCATCCGCCATGGAAGAGATGTCTATTGACTTGATCACGCGCATGGAGGCGGGAGTGATGACCTTCACCACGGCGCTGTCGCTCAGGGTGACATACGCCTTCGATGGCGAGAGAAACGCGATGGATTCAGGCGCGCTTTTGGGACCGGTGCTCAGTTCCCCGGCCGGAACCCGGCTTACGGGGTCGAATTTGACGATCCGGTCGCCGTCCTTGTCAATGATGTAGACAAAGCCGTTGTACTGGGCCAGTTCGGCGGTCCCGCTAAGGGGAAAGAGGTCGTTGTATGTCTTGTTATTGATATAGTCGATCACGGAAATGTTGGATTCGTCGTCTCCGCCGGTGCATACCACGGCCAACCCCCGCGAAGAGCCCGGCCCCAGAGGATTATCGGCGCCATCGTTGTCGGAACAGCTCAGGAAGCCGAAAACCAGCAGCAGAATCGACCAGGTGAAAACGGATTTCACGGTATCTCCTTTCCGGCGCAGAACCAGTTAATTGAACTTTGATGCGGACATATCGGCACGAATGTGTTATATTCGGGAAAATCATAACACAAATCCAGTAATATGAAGAGGGGAGTCATGGTTTTCAAGGCCTATTTACGTACATTTCCGATACTCGCGGTTATTTTTGCCGCCGGCTGCGCCGGAATGGCCGGGTTCGGCCGACAGGCGAGCGAACTGAAAGCGGGCCAGCGGCTCAGCGAAATACATCCCGATTGGGAAAAGAATGACCGGTGCACCAAGTGCCACATGGCCTGGAGCTGGGAGTACGGCTATTACCGTGGCTGGGACCGTCACGGCCTCATCAGCGACTACTCCAAAGTCGCTCCCGCCGGATACAAGGACCCGTACGGACTTGATGTCCCGGTGAACTCCTTCGCCGACTACTACTACACCGACTGGTGGCGAACTGAAACCATCGAGCGCCCCTCGCTCGCCCCACGGAAGATGCACTTCGACGGGTATGGACGCATCAATGACGGAAGCGCAACTCCCCAGGATTTCCACGGCAGGGTTGTCGTGGTTGATTCCACGGGAGCGGGAGACGCCCGCACCGTTCAGGGCGGCGTTGACTTGGCCCGGGCCGGGGATACCGTTTTCGTCCGTCCCGGAACTTACCGCGAGCGTGTCCGGCTGACGGAAGGCATCCGGCTCTGGGGGCAGAATCCCTATACCACCATCATTGACAGCGAAAACAAGGGTTCCACGGTGGTCGCCGCGAACGGCTGCGACATATCCGGATTCACCCTCACCGGAACGGGGTTCGATTACGGCAAAGACCGTTTTCATGCGGCGGTCCACGCCGTGGACTGCGATTCCACCCTCGTCATCCGTGGGAATATCTTTTTCAGCAACTCCGTGTTCGGCGTGCTCGTGGAGAGCACCCGTGCCGACGGGTATTACACCTCATCCGCCGACCGGTATATCGCCCCGGAAAATGCGCTGGAGAGTATCGAATACCGGGGTTTCCCCAATCCCCGGATCATCGGGAACGTGTTCTACAATATCGGCGAGCGCGCGGTATACTGCATCCATTCCGCTCCGGAAATCGCCAACAACATTTTCATGGGAAACCTCAAGACCCTGGGCATGACCCAGCTTTCCCGCCCCTTCATCCACCACAATGTTTTCTACCGCAACACGGTGTCCATCAATATCAACCGCTCCACCCCCATTGTCACCCACAACGTCATGATCGATAACTATTGGGGGCAGCGCATCATGGAGGGCTCGCTCCCGGTGATTCACGATAACGTGACCTGGAATTCGCCCTATTACAACGAGTTTGCCGAGGACGGCCGTCATATCCTCTACCCGCCGGTCCCCGGAACCGGAGAGATTTCCGTCGACCCCCGGTTCATCGACAAGGACGGCGGCGATTTCCGGTTCGCGCCGGATTCTCCCTTCGCGGGGAAAAACCGGCGGCCGGAGCATTACGGCATCATCGAGGGCCCTGGTATCCAAGTTCCCCCCACCATCGCCTGTGAATATTCCTGGGCCGAAGAGTTCCTCAACCGCACGGATGCGACCGAAGCGGTGATCGCCGCGGTTGACTCCATCAATGCCGGAATTGCCTCGCTGGAACTTTCATACACTGTGGCCTACCGCAGTTTCATGCGCGCGGAGTATGATTCCTCCGGCAACCAGATCAGCTTCGATGTCACCTCCGCCCCGGTCAGCGGGACAGACTATGCGGCGTCCTGGCGGTGGGAGGACGGGAAGCGCACGAAACGGTACGCCGCGTCTCTGTTCGGGAACGAAAAGACGCTCGCCGATTCCGGGACGGTTCACTTCGACGGGAGGAGAGTGTATGCCCTGACCGGCCGATTCGCCCCGGAAGCAGGGCACCCGGACGATCCCCACGGCATGGGAGAGCTCCCCGCCCGGGAGAACGTCGGAGGACTCTACTTCGACTATGACCAGTACCTCTTCGGGTCCATCGGCCCGGCCGGAACATTCTACTTCGGTTATCTGCGGATTCTCGGCGGTGAGGTGATGCCGGAGCGGGAAGTGGTGGACGGTGTGGAGTGCGTGGTGGCGCGTTATCCCCATCTCGGGAGCGACCAGGTGTACAAATTTTACCTGGACCCATCCATCGGTTACCGTCCCCGGCGACTGGAGCAGTACTTCGACCGCACCCTCTACCGCCGGGTGGACGCGTACCGGTACATATCCGCGGGCGGCGCCTGGCTTCCGGTTTCGACGCGGATAACCGATTACGCGGTGAAAGAGCCCTCCAAGGGCAGGGTTGTGGGAGTCGCCGAGATGCGGGTCACCCCGGAAACCCTCCGGCTCAACGGAGGTTCGGTCGAGGTCCGGCGCAGTCTTCCGCCGGCGCTGGATTTCGCGGAGTACGCGCGGAAGGGAACCTATGTACCCCCCGCGCCGGTCCGGAAGCATAAAAAGAAGACGCAGTGATCCATGACGGGCGGAAACGGCCGCCCGCATGCCGTATGACGGAGAATCATGCATACAAGATTTGTTTTTTTCATATCCGCGGTACTGCTTCTCGGGGCGCATACCCTCGTTGGGGAGACATTGAACGGCAGAGTGCTCGAAGCCGCCACGGGAAATCCGGCGCCGGGCGTCGCCCTCTACCTTGTGGGTAACCGGACGGGCGTGGTGACCGGCGGGGACGGCCGGTTCAGTATCGAAGCCGCCGCCGGAGTGGATACACTCCGGTGCCGGGGCCTGGAATACCGTGAGGCGCTCGTTCCCGTGCGCATACCCGGGGCAGTGGAAATCCGTTTGGAGGCGGACCTCCCGGTAGTCGAAACGGTCGAGGTACAGGCCGCACGGCCGGACCGGCTCCCCGCCCACGAGCGCACCTCCTCCAGCGTAAACATCATCACCCGCGAAACCATTCCGGACCGGGCGGCCACGGTCGATCAGGTCCTGGACAGCGAGGCGGGCATTGACATTCGCAGCACGGGAGGCGTGGGGGCGCGGGCAGATATCAGTATCCGGGGATCTTCGACCGATCAGGTGACGGTGTACCTGGACGGCGTGCCGTTCTCGGCGGGCGGCAGCGGGTTCAACGGACTTGGAGCCGTACCGCTCGGACAGGTGGACCGGATCGAGGTGTACCGGGGATCGGCGCCGGGATCATTCGGGGCGGGCGCCATCGGAGGAGTGGTGGACATCACCACCGTCCGGACCGGGGCGGAACGTGAGATCAGCGCATCGGCTTCCCACGGCTCCTTTGGAACGGCGCACCAGTCCGTCCTGGCGGCTTTCGGCGGAAAGCGGAACCGTTTCCTCCTGAACGCCGGACGAAACGCCAGCGACAATGATTTCCGGTATTTCAACGACCGGGGTACCACCATAGACACGAGCGATGACGGCTGGGACCGAAGAAAGAACGGCGACTACGAGGCAATGAACTTTCTCGGCCGCTGGGACGGAGACCTGACCGAGGAACACACGCTGGGTGCGACCCTTTCCCTGACCGATACGGACCGGGGAGTGACCGGACTGGGGCGCAGACCGGTCCTGAGCGCCCGCCACGAGTCCAGAGGGGTGTTCGCCCAGGCGCGCCACCGGTTCCGGGACTTCGCGGACACGCGACTTTGGTTCATGCGGGAGAAAGTGCACTTCCTTGATCCCGATGACGAGGCGGGGCGACGGGGACCGCAGGACACCGACGACCGTATCGAGGTCCGGGGTGTCCTCAGCCGTCTCCACCGGGTGTTCGGTCCCGTGCTGTTCCACGGCAGCGTGGAAATCAAGCGAGAACAGTATGAAGCCCGGGACTCCTTCGATTCGGCGGTTACTCCACCCTCGCACCGCACTTCGGCGGGTGCGGGAATTGAAGCGGAAATCATGCTCCGGGAGGGCGATCTCTGGATCAGCCCGCGATTGCACGCGTCCCGGGTCCGGGACCGCCTCCGGCGGATGAGTTCATTTCTCGCCCACTCCGCGGTGGACTCCGCAATTGCGGCTGACCGTACCCCGGTGAGTTACGGTCTGGGAGTACGCTATCGCGTGTCGCCAGGTTTTGTGGTCCGGGCCAACGGCGGCTCCGCTTCGCGTCTGCCGGAGTTCGGCGAACTTTTTGGCGACACGGGCGACGTGGTGGGGAACACCGATCTGACCGAGGAACGGGGAAACACCATCGACGCCGGATTTCATTACACCTTCGGGGAGAACATGCTGGAGGCGGATGCCAGCGTGTTCCACCGTTACGCGGACAACCTGATCCAGCGGCGCAATTACGGGGATTACATCATTTCGGAGAACATCGGCAAAGCGGAAATATCCGGAGTTGAAACGTGGATCGGCTTCGCTTCAACTACCCGCACCCTGTCCGGGCGGCTGGCGTTTACTTACCAGGACGCCCGGAACCGTTCCGACGAAACCCTGTTCCGGAAACAGCGGTACTATGGAAAATTCCTGCCCTATCACCCGCAGTTGAAGGGCGGAATGAGCCTGAACTATCGTCCGCTCAACCGGGTGCATCTCAAGTGGGATACCGACTGGGAAAGCGAGTGCTTCCGGGGCCCGTCCAATCTTCCAGACGAAAAGCTGCCCGCCCGGACCATCCATACCCTGTCCGTCCGGTTCACCTGGCGGGAGTGTTTCGGGGTGGAATTGGAAGCGGATAACCTCACCGATGACCAGTCGCCGGACCGGTGGGGATACCCCAAGCCGGGACGGGGTTATTACCTGACGCTTTCCTGGAACTGGAGAGACGGTTCCTGAGTTCAGGGCCAAAGCCCCAGAGAGAGATGTGGGAGTGTGATTTTCCGGCAACAGGCCCCATGCCGTCCCGGAAAGCGTAGACACGTCCTTCTACCGGTCCTGTCCTACCCAGCCCGACACCAATGAAACCGGACCCCTTACCCCGGCACATCGGCAAAGCGCCATAAGCAGCCGTTTTTCTCCATGCATTCTTCCCCGCAGTTCCATATACTACCTTCCTGGACCATCGATCTGTCCACCAATTTTCTACGGAGCGGTTCATGACACCACGATTCTTCCTCCCCGCTATCCTCATTGCGGCGGTCGGGCTCGCGGCGCTGGCCGGGGCGCGTGACCGCGTCCCGGTGCTCCCGAAGGAATCCGACGCCGTGTTCGCCAATCCCGGAATGGGCTGGCAGACCTTTCACCGGTTCGCCGACGAAGACCCCAACCTGGAAGGGCTGCCCAGTTCCTCCGCCTATTTCCGGTTCTACTGGCGGGATCTGGAGCCGAAGGAGGGCCGCATCAACTACGCCCTCTTCGATTCCCTCCTGGCCCGGGCGCACCATGCCGGACAGAAGCTCGCCTTCCGCGTGATGTGCGTGGGCACGGACCGGGACTCCATGCATGTTCCGCTCTGGCTGAAAGAATCGGGCTGCCCGGGCTTCATGTTCTCCTACGGCGACGAAAAAATGAAGCGCTGGACCCCGGACATGGACAGTCCCCGCTTCAAGGAGGCGCATTATCGCTTCGTCCGTGAGTTGGGAAAGCGCTATGACGGCCATCCCGACCTGGACCTGGTGGACATTGGCACGGTGGGTCTGTGGGGAGAGTGGCACATGAGCGGAACCGGCGTGGATGTCCCTTCGGCGGCAACCCGCGCTGATATTATCGACCTATGGATGCATGCCTTTCCCAAATCGCCCAAGGCCATGCTCATCGGAGATGCCGAGGGTATGCGGCATGCGGTTTCCTCCGGCTGCGGGTGGCGGGCGGACTGCCTGGGCGACATGGGCGGGTTCTCCAAAACCTGGAACCACATGGAAAATCTCTATCCCCAGCAGGTGGAATCAACGGGTTCGGACGAGGCATGGAAAACCGCCCCGGTAGCTTTTGAAAGCTGCTGGACCATGCAGAAATGGAAGGACGAGGGATGGTGCGTCGGGTGCATCTTTGATTACGGCCTCGATTTCCACGCCAGCTATCTGAACAACAAGTCCGCCAGAATCCCGGCGGGCTCCCGTCCCGAAATCGAGGCATTCCTCCGCAGACTGGGCTACCGGCTTGTCCTCCGCAAACTCGAACACGATTCCGAAGTCCGGCCCGGCGCATCGCTCAATATCTCCCTCTCCTGGGAAAATACCGGGGTCGCGCCCCCCTACCGGGACTACCGCCTGGCCCTCAGGCTCACCGGGGAAAACGACGGCCGCGTGGTGATTCTCCCCACCGGGATATCCCTCCGGGGCTGGCTCCCCGGTCCGAAGGACATCACGGTCTCTCCGATTCTGCCACGTGACCTGCGGAAAGGGACCTATACCCTTTCCCTCGCTGTCCTGGACCCCGAACGGGACGAGCCCGCGGTGCGGCTGGCCATCGAGGGCCGCGCACCCGACGGCTGGTATCCCCTGAGCCGGGTGATTGTACGGTGAAACAAGCGGGCGGAGGCAATTTCAGAAACCACCTCCGCCCGCATCATTGCACGGCGATCATCGCCACAGTGCGTCATACCCTCTGGAGAGAGGGAATCCGGAACTGAAACGTCACCCGAAGGCCGGTTTGCTGACGATCATCCCCTGCCCCGGCTTCCCCTGTCAACGACCCAGGGCGATTTCCCCTGCCTCGGGGAATTCCCGGTAAAGTCGGGGATCGTGGCTGATGAGGAGTATCGCCACTCCTTCACCGGAAAGAAAGCGGACTGCATCGGCGATGCGGCGAAACCCATCCCCATCCTGGTACTGGGTGGGCTCGTCGAGGACCGCGACCCAGCGGTTCGCGCCGGTGGCGAGCGCCAGAGCCAACAGTTTCCTTCCGCTCTGGGTCAGTTCGAGGGGGTGAGTATCCAGAACCCGGTCGAGTCCCAGGATTCCGGTGAGCGGACCGGGGGGATGCCCCCATCTCTCCGCCAGTTCCAATTCTTCGCGCACCGTACTCCTGGAAAGGTGCAGTCCCGCGTTTTGCAGGGCGAATCCCACCCGTGACATTGTATCCCGTTGCCGTATTTCATGATAGGATATACCGTCCAGAAACAGCTCTCCCGCATGGGGCCGCAGGAT
This sequence comes from Candidatus Latescibacterota bacterium, assembly GCA_041690195.1. Classification (GTDB taxonomy): domain Bacteria; phylum Latescibacterota; class Latescibacteria; order Latescibacterales; family Latescibacteraceae; genus JAWLHT01. The sequence continues at coordinate 32,557 of JAWLHT010000005.1, read as the reverse complement.
ACCGGTCAAAATCCGTCCAAGAGTACTCTTCCCCGCACCATTGGGACCGGTGATGAATGTGATTTCGCCATGCCCGATGGAGAAGGAAACCCCTTCGAGCACCATCCGCCCGGGATCATAGCCGAAGGAGAGACCCTCTGCCCGGAGCAGCGTACCGCAGGGGGAATTCCGCCGAGGAACGGATTTTTCCGGAAGCGCCTCGCCATTCGCGGCTTCTCCGCCAAACTCCCCGAGTACGCCCCCGTCCAGCCGCAGAACCCGGCTGAAGCGTTCTCCCGGCATGAGCCAGGGATCTTCCACCAGGAGAGCCCCGCCCCCGTCTTCCTTTACCTGTGATCGTATCACATCCAGGAGGTTTCTCCGGAAACCGAAATCAATTTCGGTGAGCGGCCGGTCGAGGAAGAGGAAACGGGGGCGAGTCACCAGAGCCCCGGCGGTCAGGACCCGTTGCAGCTCCCCTCCGGAGAGAGTATGCACCTGTCGCAGGAGCAGGTCCGCGACCCCGAGCAACATGGCGTAACGCTCCACGATTTCCGGGATTTCCCCCCGGGAAACACCCCGGCATTCTAAGGGAAAGGCCAGTTCCTCCCGTACCGTCTCCTTCATTCCGGAAAGCTGGGTCCAGGGATTTTCCAGGAGAATACCCGCTTCGGAATTCCAGCGCCCCTGTTCCACTGTCACGCCCGCAAGCCGAATCCTGCCGTGGAGATCCCAGTTGCCCGCCCACGGCGGCAGGAGACCGCACAAGGTCACCCCGAGCGCGGTTTTCCCGGAGCCGGAGGAACCTTCCAGCAAAACGACTTCCCCACGGTCCAGTTGCAGGGAGACATCCCGGAGTACCTCTGCCCGACCCGCACCGAGCGTGAGGGACAGGTGTTCGGCGTTCAGAACCATAGGATTCCCGCGAGAACAATTACCATCATAATCACCGCGCCATCGCGGACCCCAAACCTCAGCGCGAGAACGTGTGTTTTCCGTCCGGGTTGGAGAAATCCCCGGGCAGCGATGACCAGGGAATTGTCGGTGATTTCGGCAAAAAGGGAGGCAAAAATGGCGCCCAGGGCCGGGACGAGCGCCCGCACCCGGTCAGCGGGGGATTCCACCGGCATGCCCCTCAGCCGCAGTGCGGTCAGGGTTTCCTCCATGCGCGCGGTAAGCCGGGGGATCAGCCAGATGGTACGAAAGAGGATAAGCACCACGACCGGGGATAGCCGCAGATCGAGCATGAGAGCGAACAACTCTTCGGAGCGGATATTCCGGGAGAGATAGAGTACCGCGACCACCGGAGCGCCAATGCGGACGAAAGCGGACATTCCTTCCATCATTCCGGCCCGGCTCAAGCCGAAGGGATGCCACCACACGCCGTGGATAAGCAGGAGGAAAATAACGGCGACCGCAAGTACGGTCAGGAACGAGCGGACCAGTCGTGTTTCGGTTCGGGCGGGCATAATCAGGGTGGCGCCCAGTCCGAAGAGGAGCACGGCGAGACCTTCCTCCAGGGGGGGCATGGATACCGCGAAGATAAAACCGATGGCGACGATGATCTGGGTCAGCGGGTGGAGCATCGGTCACTCCAGCATGGAAGCGCAAAGGGGGGAGCAATACCGTCGTTTCAGGGCCGTTTCCATTCTTGCCCCCTCAGCATACGGCAAGGCGGGAATATGACCCTGAAAAAAATACCGGGGGGGGAGCGACTGGCGACTCCAACTCATCCGTTCCGCTGCGCTGCGCTTCTCCGGCTTCCCAGCCGTTCCCGCATGCGCGGCGGAAGCGATTTTACCAGCCCGAAGCAGAGGAGCGAAGTGACCACCTTGTCCAGGGTATCGGTTACGAGGCTTCCAAGCAAGGCGCTTTTCCAGAGCGACATACCCATGGCCCTGAAAACTGTCGTGACCGCATCCGCGCCGGCGAGCGAGACCCCGCCATAGAGAAACGTGGTGACCGGGGCGGAAGCGAGCGCGGCGGCCACCCCCAAGACCAATCCCCCAATCAGGGTCCGTTTGAACCCACGGAGAAATCCGAACTGTCCCAGCGCCGAGGCGAGCAGGGCGATGACCAGCGCCGTCCCGGCATATGCGATAACCGTGGGGACTGCGGTAAGGGCGAGAACCACCAGGGCGGCCAGCCCGACCATGGCCCCATACGCCCAGCCGCAGAGGGCCGCTACCAGGATTGTCCCGAGAGAATCGAGATAGAGCGGCAGCTTGAGCAGCCCCGCAAGGTAGCCGATGGAGACGTTGAGCGCCGCTCCGAGGGCAATCAGGCCCGCGTCGAATTCTTTCAGGCGTGGCAATAGTGCACTGCTCGTTCGGGTAATCAGCGGTGAACGATAATCCGGGTCGTGGGCGATTCCGGGCGGCATGATGGGTGCTCCAGTGTCCGGCGTCCGCAAAAGCGCCAGGTGCGGCCCGCCAGAGCGGTAAGATATAAAATATGGAAAAACAATGGCATGAAGTCAAGGGTTATTGGGCTTGCCGGGGCAAGTCCACCGGGGAACATTCAACGCGAGCCACGGCGTTCGGTCAAACGAGATGATACGTCTCTCCCCACGACAACCTCACTACCTCCCGACTGCGTACATGATGAGGTTCACTCCGAACTTGAGTTGGGTAACGCTGGAACCGTCATTCCACCGGGCGTAGTACCCTTTTGGGGAATACACCGCCGCGAGCCGGCCGTTGATGAAAACCCCCTGAATACCGACCGCCTCCTCCGTAAGGACTCTGGCGCCGGAGGTTTCATTGATCACCTGCCCGTCTGCTTCGCTGCCCCGGGGCGGGCCGTCCAACTGGAACGGAACCTGAAATATGGGGTGATCGGACGGTATCAGTTCCATCCGTTTATTCCCGGTAACATCCCGGACCAGCTGCCGGACTGAAACCCCGGCGGCACTGTGCAGTACGCCGTCCGCAAACACGAAGCCGCCGTTTTCAATGTATTCCCGGACATTCCGCTTTTCCGTTTCGGTGAGGTCGAACTGATCGCCGGCGCTGATAAACAGGATGGAAAGCTTGTGGATATCGGGCGAGCCGAGCCGCACCTGGCTTTCGATGGAGACGGGTATTTCGGTCCACTTCATCATGGCGTCCCGGAGATTGATGATGGACCGGGGATACCGGGAGGGCGGCTGCAGACGATCGCCCCAGGCAACGGCAATTTTAATTTCCCGGCCCGGAGCGACTTTGATGCGCTCTATTCCGTCGCTACGGCGGGCGGAGTTGTCTGCCGGCTGGGCCAAGACGGACCCGGAAAACAGGATGAACACCATAATGCTGAACGATAGTATCCAGTGATGCATGGAGAACCTCCCGGAGCGGTTCAACAGGGATGTACTGAAAAGGAGTCCACCGGCGTTCACTGCCGACGAAGTGAGAAAGCATGAACAATGCTACCAAAAACCCGCAGCCGAAAGCCACTTTTCACGCCGATGACCTTGCTGCGAACCGGGTATCAGGAAAGCAGGCTTCCCCGGATTATCACCCGGCCTCCACATCATTAGAGAACATCAGCCGTGAGTGGTCTGGAGGGCAGGGACAATCGTCATTGGCAAGGTTCGCACCCACTCGCGCATGAATGATACGAATTATGCGTCAACCGGTAACGGACACATGCGGTGATTCGCGGAGATCATCCGCTGCCGGACCGCTCGCCACCACTGATTTGATTTTCATTCGAAGTCAACTCCACGCCGAACGGCAACGAACGGACCATCCCCTTCTCCAGTGCACTGGAGAAGGGGATGGTCCGTTGATGAAGGGGGCCGATAGCGCCGTACGGTTCCGCGGTACACCCGGCAGCGGAAGCCGGACGATCGGACATCCCGCTATTTCGAAGGCATTCGGTAGGTCAGCGCCACGAAAACACTGCTCCGGCTCTCCTCGTCCGTGCGGGGGTCCTCATCCGCGGACCAGAACCCCCGGGCATACCCCAGGTCGAGACCGAAGGACTGGTCGAACTGCATGCCAAAGCCGAGGGTGAGATAGTCGCGCTCATTGGTGACCACGATCGGTGAGGCGGTATCGCCATAGCCGCGCGGCCCCTTGAAGGAAATCGGCTGCCGCATGTACCCGGCGCGTACTACCGAGCCCAAAATGGGGAGCGGCTGTTCAATGCCGACCTTCCAGGAAAGCGTCGGGCGGTACTTGTCCAGGAAGTAGTTCGGCTCGGGCATATAGTCGGACGGATACTCGATCTTGGCCTGCTTCCAGTTCTCGTAACTGATATCGAACGCCAGAATGGTTTTTCCGGGACGGCCCAGCGCGGCTCCGAACCCGAGCTGCATGGGGGCTTTAATTCGATATTCCAGACGGTCCGTGTAGGTGACCTCTTCATCGTTGTGCACCGATGTGGGATCGATGAACTCGTACAGCCGGAAATACTCACCGTCGTTCCGCGAATACCCTTCGCTGAAGTTCCGTTCGGTGATATGGAATGTCATGGGCAGCCGCACATAGCCGCCGAACCGGAAGGCATCTTCAAAGAAGAGGAACGCGGGCTTGAAACTCACCGCGGTGATATCCGAGTCAACGCCGGTAATGTCCAGCTGAGAATAGGTCTCCGTGGGAGAGGGGTCGTTGAGGAGCTGACGGTTATCGCGGCGATAGCTTCCGCTCCACAGATCGAGTGACGCGCCGATGGAAACATTGGGCGAAACATCAATTCCCCCGGCGATGGAAAAGACGCCGAGGCCTCCCTCTTCGATGGATTCGCCGGAGAAGTTGCCCTGGAGAATGTCGCTGTATCCATCGGTGCGGAAGCGTCCGGAAAAGTCCTTCACCCGGTTATAGGCGGTGGCGAGAACCAGGCTCCCCTGACGGGTTGGGACGGGATAGGCGATACCGAGGGTGCCGAGCCCGGAAAAGTCCGTGTTGGCGCTGGCCCTTCCTATCCCCTGAGCGCTGCTCCGCAGCCGGGTATCGATCTGCCGCTTCCAGAGATCCAGACCGAGTTGTACTTCCAGGCGGTCCAGCCGGGTAAGCGCCGCCGGATTGTAGAGAACCGCGGTGACATCGTTCACCGCTCCGATCTGAGCGCCGCCCATTCCCATGGCCCGGGCGCCAACCCCTGCATCGTTCTCGGTCACCACTTCCTGCGCAACCACCGGTGACCCGCCGATGAGAGCAGTGAGGACCAGCGCGGCCCTGAATCTATGTATTGTCATCTTCATTGTCAATCTCCTGCATGTTTCCGCCGGGCAGGCGGGCAACGCTTCTTCAGGCCCGGAATGATACCGGGGTGAACACTGCCTCAGGGGCGCATCACGAGTTCCTTCCCGGTGAGAGAAGTCCCGGTGACATCACCCCGGGGAGAGAGGGGCATCCCGGCCCCGGTTCATCCCGGGCGTTACACGTTCCCGTGCTGCCGTTCCCCCGCGGGGTGGAGACAGGCGGGTAAAGCCAACCCGCCGCTCCCCCTCGGGGAAACTACACCGTACCGCTATCGCCGACGCGAACCCGAAGACCCGGAGCTCCTCCCGCTGGAGGACGGTGTCGAACGGCTCGTGCTTCCGGCGGATGGTCTTGACACGCTCCCGCCCGAGGGCCGGGAATACCCGCCGGACCGTCTCGATGAAGAGCCCGAGTTAGAACTTCCGGACGACGAGCCCGTTGAACGCCGCTCCACCCGTTCGCTGGAGCCGGATGTGCTTTTACTGCTACTGCCGGAGCTTTCCTTTTCCTGCCTTGACCCGGTAGTCGCGGTTTTGCGGCTGGTGCTGGAAGCTTCGCTGCTCTTGCTCCTGGTTGAGCTTGTACTCCGGCGTATCAATCCGCCGGTGGAACTACGGCGCTCCGTGCCAGTGCTCGTGGAGTTGCGGCGAACTGTCCCGCTCCGCTCCCTGGAGCTACTGGTGGAGGTTGTGCTCTCCGTCCGGGTGTTACCGGCTTTCGCACGGGCCTGATCGTCGCTTTCCGCCCGGGGACGGCGGCTGATCATATCAAGCAACGTTTCCTCTTTGATGGTTCGCGTGCGCCGGGCCGTCTCACCGGAGCGCTCTCGCCGTGCTGAAGATTCTGAGCCGGTCGCAGCGGACTCACCGGTCTGCTTCCCGGCGGTCCCGCCGGTCACTTCAACCGGGCTTCGCCGCCGTCCGGAGACAGTCCCGAACCCGTCACGAGAATCTCGCCGGATGGTGGGTCCGGAATCCGCCCCGTCCAGCACTGTTTTTTCCGTTGCGGTTCCTCCCGCGGTCACCACCCCGCCGGTGCTTCGGCTGGTTCCAAAGCCGGACAGACGGTCGGGACGGGTTTTCCGGGGGCCGTCGGCCACACTACCGCCGCCGCCACCTCCTCCTCCGCCGCCACCGCCGTAGTACCAGGGGTCGTAGTAGTGACGGTTCCAGTAGCGGGGATACCAAGGATCGTACGCATAAATCCATCTTGGCTGCCAGTACCAGGGGTCGTACGTATACCACGGATCGTACCAGGACCAGCCGGTTCCCCAGTACCACGGATCATTCCACCACCCAGAACCATACCCGATGCTGATGGAGAGATGGGGACGGTAATAGTATGGCCGGATGCAGGAGCCCCAATACCATGGGTCGTAGCTCCGGTAGTGATACCAGGAACGGTTCCACTCCGGCTCCCAGTCGTCATCCAGATAATAGTTGTTGATGATGGTACGCCCTTCGTCGTCCACGTACTTCTCGGAACGGCCGACATACCGGTCGGCCCGGAGGCCGAGGTCTTCGCTGCCGGATTCTCCGGCTTCGGCTTCGGCCCGGTAGTCGTAATCACCCCCGTATCCTTCCGTCTCACCGGGAGCATCATCATAGACATACGCATCATCCCGGTCGTCGAGATCTTCCGGTTCACCGGAATACTCTTCAGCCGGAACCTGCTCCATCCCGGCCACGCGGTCGCGTTCCTCCCTGGCCATCCCCCCGGAGGCCGCTGAACCGATAACCGTGTAACACCCGGTCACCGTCAGACTGAGCGCTGCCGCGATCAGCACCTGCAACACATATTCTCTCTTCATGGCTTCACCCTCCTCCCAGGAAAAACCCGCTCCGTGGACTCCGGCTTCGGGCATCCTTCTTTCTGAGAATGAAAAGTACTCTTTTTCCAGATCAAATCATCCCCGCGGATTTTACCTGAAATATTTCCGGTGAAACGCATATCCGTCCACTACCGCCGGAGCAAAGCCGGTTTACCCGTTTCTAACCAAATCACGCCCCAGCCAGGTAATGGTTTCAGAGTTCCGGAAAGCGCTTCTGAATCCAGTGGCAGGCATGCTGCGATGTGGATGTCGCCAACTGTACGGGCCGAAATACGCGATTACAGATGTGCAACAATACGTATGGGGTATGGCCGGCAGTTGGTTCCGTATTGCGCAAGTATTGCTCACGTATCTCCCTTGACCGGGGAGATGTCGCAGAAGGTGACGGGAGTTCAACAGTGACGGGGGTACCGAAAACCGTTTTTTTCCCCTGTTCTGTGCCGACTCAACCCGATATCCGCAGAACCCGGGAAAGTCTGCCGCAGTATAACCGTCAGACCACAAGCTTTATACCGGCTCCGCTGTCCGCACCGACGCACCGTTGAGGGGACTATTGCTGCCCCGACCCGGGTTGAACGGGTCCCGGTTCAGTGTTCCGCTCCGGCAGGCGCGCCATTGCAACCCCCATGAGAACAACCGCCAGTCCGGCAATCTGGCGAACGGCGATATGTTCTCCCAGAAACAGAGCGGCGAGCATGACCGTAAACACCGGTTCCAGATTGATGTAAATACCGGAGCGGGCGGGTCCGATGCGACCGATTGCGACGTAGTACAGGGAATTGGCGGCGAGCAGGGGTCCCAGGGCGGAGAATACCAGCCCAAGCCATCCTGCGGCCGTAATGCTGCCCCATTCCTGGCGCGGAACCTCCCATAGGAACAGGGGAAGATACGCAATGGTGAGAAAGAGGAAAATCCACGCCGTGGCAAGCAACGGCTGGTATACTTTCAGAAACCGCTCGCCCCAGACCGCATACACCGCCCAGCAGAGCCCGGAGGCAAGGATGAGGAGATCGCCCCGATTGAACGCGGGGGCGCCATTCTGCCAGTTCATCACCAGCACCCCGGCCATCCCCATAAGAATTCCGGCGGCCAGACGAAACGAAGGACGATCCACTCCCCGGGCCACGGAGACGACCAGAATGACCAGTGGAATGGCCCCCATGATGATGCCCGTGTTGGCAGCCGAAGTCAGCGACAACCCGGTAATGAACAGCACCATAAAGAAAAACATCCCGCCGATCGAGACAAACAGCATCCCCGGAACGTGCTCACGGCGAATTGTCAGGGGAGACCCGGAAGCCGCAAGCATGAGGAACAGCGCCGGAGTGGCGATGAGGAACCGGAGTTCATTGAAGACAGTCGGCCGAAAGACGCCGGGGCCGTCTCCGATAAGCCCCTTTCCGACCACCGTCCCCAAAGCCCAGAGCAGGCAAACGATCACCATCAGACCATCCGCCGCACCGAATCTGAAATCCGCTCTCATACATCCCCCAGCCGTTGCCCGGCGCCGTATCCGGAACCATACCACCCGGACCGGACGGTAAAAGGCTTGATTGACCGGTCCCATTCCTTTATGTTACAGTATAATCACACGATTGAAACCACCGGCGGCCCCGCCCCACTACGGTTACCGGCATCCCCATAGAACGGAGAATCCATGAAAGATACGGGCCTGATTGCCCTGAGCGCAGCCGTAGTCATCGCCGCGACCATTTTCGGAGTTTTCCACTACAAGTCCCGGGAGGAACAGAGCAGCATCTCCGTGGTCGGAATGGCTTCCCGCGGATTCGATTCGGATATCGTGAAATGGCAGCTCAGCGTCGTACGGAATGTCTCCACCCAGAACCTTCCGCAGGGGTACTCCCAGCTCCGGAACGATATTACCGCCGTGGTGGAAGATCTGGCTGTCCGGGGCATTGCGCGTGACAACATTACGGTGCAACCCCTGAACACAAACCCGATATACGAACCCCAGGGAATCACCGGCTACCGTATCCAACAAAGTCTGACTGTGGTCTCGGACAGCCTCTCCCTTATCGAGGATCTGGCGTTGAATCCCGAGTCCATCGCCGCCAAAGGCATCATCATCGAGTTCTCCAATCTTCAGTACTACTATTCGAAGGTTGACTCCCTCAAAGTGGAGCTGCTTGGCGAAGCCACCCGTGACGCCCGTCGGAGAGCCCAGGAAATCGCCAGTGTCTCTGATGTAAGCGTCGGCGCCATTCAGACCGCCCGCGCCGGAGTTTTCCAGATCACCGAACCATACTCCACTGATGTAGCGCCGGGGGGAATATATAACACCGCCTCCCGTCAGAAGGACATCCGGGTGACCGCACACGTCACCTTCTCCCTGGACTGAACACACCCGGCGCCGCCGAACCGGAACCGTAACTCCGGGGCGGCCCGGCGTTTCTTTTCCCCTGTCATCCGTGCAGGCTCCCGGCGTTACCCGCTTCTCCCCCGGGAACCGCGAACGGTTTCCTCTTTTTCACAGGAGGCCGACGATGATTACTCCGAAAAGCCCTCCCGGCAGCATAACCCGCGCCGTATTCTTCTTCTGTCTCGCTGTGGCGGGTCTCACCTGCGCCGGACGTGAAAACCAGCCCCCGGGGCCCGCGATGGACGAGATATGGATCGTGGATGGAGCGTTTCAGCCAAACGTCCGGAACATCGATCCCGGAACACGTCTTACCTGGATCAACCGGGATTCCTCGCCCCACACGGTCACCAGCGGCATCAACAAGCCCGATGAGCGATTTGCAAGCGGGGAAATTCCCCCGGGCGGAACGTTCACGCACACCTTCCATGATGCCGATGTCTTTCAGTACTTCTGTTCACTCCATCCGGGAACCATGCGGGGCACGGTCGTGGTCGGAGTGAGCGATATGGATCCGCACTTCGGACCATGATCAGACCGGGCAGATGTACTAAAGGGGTGCGCGATGCACCCCTTTATTTTTGCTTCTTTGCCGCCATATACCGTCAAATCAGTCCACGTAAGTCGACTCCAGCTTGTCTTCGGTCATGGGGCGCTTGTAGTTGAGCATGGAGTCGCGGATCATGTTGCGGAGATCGCCGATTTTCACCCGGATCTGCTCCATGGTGTCGCGGTCGCGGACGGTGACCGTGTCGTCCTCGCGGGTCTGGGAATCCACGGTGATGCAGTAGGGCGTGCCGGCCTCGTCCATGCGACGGTAGCGCCGTCCAACCGAACCGCCCTCATCATAAAAGACGGGGAACTCTCGCCGGAGGTCCTGAATGATTTCCTGCGCCCGCTCGGGCATGCCGTCTCGCTTGACCAGCGGGAACACCGCAGCCTTGATGGGGGCCACCAGCGGGGACATTCGCATCACCACACGGGTCTCGTTCTCCAGTTCCTCTTCCTCGTAGGCGTCGCAGAGCACTTCGAGCATGGTGCGGTCGCATCCCGCGGAGGTCTCGATGATATAGGGGATGTACCGCTCGTTGTTCTCTTGGTCGAAGTAGCTCTGATCCTTGCCGGAGTATTCGGTGTGGCGTTTGAGGTCGAAATCGGTGCGGTTATGAACGCCTTCCAGTTCGGACCAGCCGAAGGGGAACCGGTACTCGATGTCGTACGCCGAACGGGCGTAATGGGCCAGCTCATCGGGGCCGTGCTCGTGCCAGCGGAGACGGTCGGAACGAATGCCGAGGCGCTGGTGAAACTCCCATCGCCGCTCTCTCCAGTAATTCATCCACTGCTCGTCGGTTCCGGGCTTGACAAAGAACTGCATCTCCATCTGCTCGAACTCCCGGGAACGGAAAATGAAGTTGCCCGGAGTGATCTCGTTCCGGAACGCCTTGCCGATCTGGGCAATGCCGAAAGGCACCTTCTGACGGGTGGAATTCACGACATTCTGGAAGTCGACATAGATGCCCTGGGCCGTCTCCGGACGGAGATATGCCGTTGCGGCGGAATCTTCCACCGGGCCCACGTGGGTCTTGAACATAAGGTTGAACTGGCGCATCTCGGTGAGCTCACCGCCGCACTCCGGGCAGTTCGGGGTGCTGATGTGGTCGAAGCGGAAGCGCCGCTTGCACTCCTTGCAGTCCACCATGGGGTCGTGGAACCCGGCGACATGTCCGGAGGCTTCCCACACCCGGGGATGCATGATGATGGCGGCGTCCAGGCCCACGATATTGTCGTTCTCGTGCACCATGGCCTTCCACCAGAGCTGCTTGATGTTGTTCTTCACCTCGACCCCGAGGGGCCCGTAATCCCAGAAACCCGACATGCCGCCGTAAATATCCGAAGACAAAAACACAAATCCCCTGCGTTTGCAGAGGCTCATGAGCTTGTCCATTTTTTCGGGAGCCTTGTTCTTCGCCGGCTTGGCCACTGCTGTCCTCCGTGTGAAGGAACGCGGAGCGGAAAACTGGCCCGTTTCCCCTCCGGTTCCGCTGTCACTGTGATGGTGTGGTCTTCATTCTTTTTTTTTCATATGCCGCCTGGAGCCGAGGATGCCCGGTCTCCAGGCGCATCCCTCCCGGCCGAAGCCTATTCCCCGTCTTCACCGCTCCGGGCGCCGCACCGGGCGGCTTCCGCCTGCCAGCGCTTCCGCTCTTCCAGACTGGGCTGCATGCTCAGGACATCGTGCATGATCTCGCTCAAGGTTTCCGGACGCTCCGCGGGCTCGGGACGGTCCCCCGCCTTTTCATACGCATTCAGCTTCTTCAGGAAGGAAAGTGACCTCGGCGGCCGTGACGACCCGGTGTGAAAGGCAATGAACTGCAGTACGGCGTGCTCGATTTCGCGCCGCTGACGGGGCCCGATATTGATCCGGGACAATTCGTCCTCCCGGGCGAGCATGAGACTTTTCATGACCATAAGCGACCCGGGGCTGATCCAGAAGCCATACCGGTCCCCGGTATCACTGCAGGCACAGACGACGCCGCCATCGGTGTAACTGAAAAACACCGAATTGGCATGCGGCTTCTTTCCGCAGGCTATGCACTTGTCCAGCGTGGGACGGTATCCCGCCGCCGCGGTGAGCCGGAGGAGAAATCGCCAGACCTGCTTTTCGAGACTCCCTGCAGTATTCCGTTCAAGCCCGGCCAGCCCGTCCAGCAAAACGTGAAATGTCCCGGAATGCGGGTCCTCCGGAGAGGTAACCGCCTGGGTGGCTTCCACCATGGTCGAAGCAGCGCAAAGCGCACGGATGTTCTCTTTGATGCCCGGATACGCCTCGATGATGTCCGCGCTGGAGAGCGTCTGGATTTCGCGATGCTCTTTTTGATAATAGATGACATCAACGTATGTCACCGGTTCGAGAGCCGCTCCGTAGCGGCTGGTCGGACGGCGAGCTCCCTTGGCCATCACCTTGACCAGGCCGTACCGCTCGGTGATGAGGGAAACGAGTTTGGATGAATCGGACATCCGCATGGTGTTGGACACGACGGCACGGGTTGAACAAAGTCCCATAAAAAAGTCCTAGGATTGGATGCGCGGAAGCGAGTCCCGCTCCAGGCCCACAAACCCCGCGCTGATGATAAGCTTCATAATCTCCTCCGAAGCGGCCTCGATGGCTATGATTTCATCTTCGGGAACATAGATGAGCATGCCGGAAGTCGGATTGGGGGTGGTGGGGAGATAGACGCCGATGAGCTTTTTCCCGGTCAAACCCGAGAAATATCCGCACTGTTCGCTGGTGATGTACCCGATGGAGTACACGCCTTTCCGGGGATACTCGATCATGACCGCCTTGCCCATGTTCATTTTGGCCGGATTGGAAAACACGTCGGAAAGCTGACGGGTGGCGACATAGACCTTGTTCAGGATGGGCAGGCGGTGGATGAGTTTTTCCCATATATCGAACAGTTTGCGGCCCGCGTAAAAACGGATCATGTATCCGAAAAAGGTGATGAGGACCGCCAGGGTGACCGCCCCGATACCGGGAATGTGGGTGAATTCAAACCCGAAGTACTCAAATATGCCGGTGTAGAACCTCCCCAGAATACCGTCAAACGTCCGGAAGAGCAGATGCAGCACCCACACCGTCACCGCGGTGGGCGCCAGGACCAGGAGTCCGGTGGTGAAATAGCTCCTCAGTTTGTGAATGAGGGTGGGAGGAGTCGCGTGGTCATTCTCCTGAGACATGATTTCCTGTCCTGCCGGTTGAATCCGGCAGCGTTATATTAAACACCTCTTCGCCGGGTTTGATCATTCCGTAATCCCGACGGGCGATTTCCTCGATGTAGAGGGAATCGCTTTCGAGACGGATCACCTCCCCGAGAAGCGCATCACGCTTCCGCAGGGCTTCATCCCGGGCCTTTTCTTCTTCCGCTTTCATGCGGGAAAGATTCAGGATTTCGAGAAAGCTCCTGCTTAGATTGGCAAATCCAAAGATAACGATACCCACAAAGAGGACGAAAATAACTCGTCCCGGGTTCCGTCTCTTTTTCCGAACGGCTGGTTTTCTGGCCACGGCGGTCGGTTATTTCCTGTAGACGTCATCGGGGTTGAAGACCCGTTCGTCGGTTACGGCAAACGCGCCGCCGTCACCATCCATTTTCCGGAAGAAACAGGAGCGATAGCCCTCGTGACAGGCCGCCCCCGTTCCGTTCGGGATGACCTTGAAGAGCAGACAGTCTCCGTCGCAGTCCACCCGCATTTCACGGACAGCCTGGGTGTTGCCGGAACTCTCACCCTTGACCCAGAGCTTTTTCCGGGAACGGGACCAGTAGGTCATGACACCGGTTTCGATGGTTTTCTCCAGGCTCTCCCGGTTCATCCAGGCGAACATGAGAATGTCACCGGTCTCCGCATCCTGACAGATGGCTGGAACCAGGCCCTTTTCGTCGAACTTGATATCGTCTATGCTCAAAAAAAACGCTCCTTTGGATAAGTAGACGTCAGAAATCAGGAGTCAGCGGTCAGAAAAAGAAAAAGTCCATTTTCCGCACCGCTCCATTCCATATGCACCGCAGATTACCCCCGCACCGACCCGTGCCCGTACACCACCCACTTGTACGTGGTCAACTCCGCCACACCCATCGGCCCCCGGGCGTGGAGCTTGTCCGTGGAGATGCCGATTTCCGCCCCGAGACCGTACTCGCCGCCGTCGGAGAACCGCGTGGAGGCGTTCACCATGACCGAAGAGGAATCCACCTCCACCACGAAGCGGTCCGCGGCTCGGATATCCTCGGTCACAATGGCCTCGGTGTGCCTGGAGGAATAGGTATTGATGTGGTTCACCGCTTCGTCCACGGAATCCACCACCTTCACCGCGAGAATGAGGTCCAGGTACTCGGTGTACCAGTCGTCTTCGGAGGCTTCCTTCATCTCCGGAACGATGGCGCGGGAGCGGTCGTCTCCACGCAGTTCCACTCCCCGATCCATGAGTTCCTTCGCCGCGCGCGGGAGGAAAGCTTCCGCCGCCGCGGAATGGACCAGCAGTGTTTCCGCGGCATTGCACACGCCGGGGCGCTGGGTTTTGGCGTTGACGATGATGGCGACGGCGGCGTCGAGATTCGCCGAGGCGTCAACATAAACGTGGCAGTTGCCTTCGTAATGCTTGATGACCGGGACACGGGCGCCCTCGACAACGGCGCGGATGAGGCCCTTGCCGCCCCGCGGGATGATGAGATCGACGATACCCTCGGCCTCGATCATGTGCTTCACGCCTTCCCGGTCGGTCATCTCGATGATGGATACGGCGCCGTCGGGAATTCCCCGGGAAACCGCCGCCTCGTTCAGAATGCGGACCAATTCGATGTTGGAATGGACCGCCTCCTTGCCGCCGCGGAGGAGAATGGCATTCCCCGCCTTGAGCGTCAGCCCGGCGGCGTCGGCGGTGACATTGGGTCGCGACTCGTAGATGAAGCCCACCAGACCGATGGGCACGGTCATTTTCCCAACCCGTATTCCGGATGGCCGCTGCACCACGTTGTTGATGATACCCACCGGGTCGGGGAAGGAAGCGACCTCCCGAAGGCCGTTGGCCATGCCCTCGATCCGGGCGGGGGTAAGGGTCAGGCGGTCAACGGCGGCGTTCGACAGGCCAAAGGAGGGGGCCAGCTCCAGGTCTTTCGCATTGGCCGCGGCAATGGCCGCACGGTTGTCCAAAATGGCGTCGGCCATGGCCCGGAGCGCCGCGTCCTTCACCGCCGCGGGGAGTCCGGCCATCTTTCCGGCGGCGGCTTTGGCCGAGCGGGCCTTTTCCAGAACGTGCTCACGGATGTCCATTCCGGTATCCTTTCTCCGCGAGACTCCGGGCGTTCACCATGTCGTTGCGGTGAATGACCGTGGAGCCGTTGGTGTATCCCAGTACGCCGGCGATTTCGTCCGAGTGACGCCCCATGATGAGCAGCGCCTCGCGGTGGTTGTAAAGCGCCACGCCCCGGGCGATTTCATTCCCTTCCGGGTCTTGCACCGCCACGACATCGCCGATATCGAAGTTCCCCTCCACGCCGGTGATTCCCTTCGGAAGCAGACTGGCGTTATTCACGGCAATCGCTCTGGCCGCGCCCGAGTCCACGCGGATGACACCCCGGACCCTGGCGGTCATGGCGATCCAGTGCAGGCGGGCGTTGAGGCCGGTGTTTTCCGGACAGAAGAGGGTGCCGACTTCCTCGCCCCGGAAAATTTCCGGGAGCCGGACCTTGCGTCCGTTGACAATGATCATCATGCCCCCGGCGCTGAGCACCCGTCCCGCGGCTTCAATTTTGGTCCGCATGCCGCCCACTGCGGCGGGGTCGCCCGCCCCTCCGCAGAGCGCCTCGATCTCCGGGGTGATCCGTCGGACCGTGGAAAGCAGATTCCCGTTCCCCAGGCGCGGGTCGCAGTCATAGAGACCGTCCACATCGGTGAAGAGCACGAGCAGGTCGGCTCCGGCCAGGCTGGCGACATAGGAGGAAAGATTGTCGTTGTCGCCTACCTTCACCTCCTCGGTTCCCACAGCGTCGTTTTCGTTGATGACCGGGATCACGCCCATGCGCAGCAATTCTGAAAGGGCGTTTTGGAGGTTGATGTAGCGCTTGCGGTCATGAATATCGTCCACGGTCAGCAGCACCTGGCCGATGGGCAGACCGAACATTCCGAGCGCATTTTCGTAAGCGTTCAGCACCAGATTCTGCCCGATGGAAGCGAGCGCCTGGAGTTGGGGAATGGATTTGGGCCGGCGGCGTATGCCCATCCGGCCCATGCCCGCGGCAATTGCCGCCGAGGTGACGATGATGATTTCAAAGCCCTGCTTGCGGAGATCGGCGATATCCACCGCCAGCCGGGCCAGCGCCTCCGAGTCGAGGGTATAGGGCCCCCGGGTGATCATCTTGGTGCCAAGCTTGACCACAACCCGGCGGACGCCGGCCATGAGCGTTTTCCTGTCCAACCCGTTCAGAGTTTCTTCCCTTCCAGTTTCATGTACTTCACCAGTTCCTTCACCAACGCGGAGAAGTCGTCCGGCAGAAGGCTCTGGGCGCCGTCGCTGAACGCTTTCTCCGGCTGGGGATGCACTTCGATCATGAGCCCGTCCGCGCCGGAGGCAATGGATGCCTTAGCCATCGGCCCCACCAGGCTCCGGATTCCGGTCCCGTGCGTGGGGTCGACAATAACCGGCAGGTGGGTCTTTTCTTTCAGGAGCGGCACAGCGGAAAGATCGAGCGTGTTCCGGGTCGCCGTTTCAAAGGTTCGGATGCCCCGCTCGCAAAGAATGATGTTCTGGTTGCCCTCGCTGGCGATGTACTCGGCGGACATGAGCAGATCCTGCACGGTGGCGGACATGCCTCGCTTGAGCATGACCGGCTTGTCGATCTTGCCGAGGTCCTTCAGAAGCACGTAGTTCGTCATGTTCCGTGCCCCGACCTGAAGAATATCGGCATACTTGTTCACCAGCAGCACGTCGGTGGGAGTGATGACCTCGGTCACGATCTTAAGCCCGGTGATCTCGGCGGCTTCCTTGAGGAGTTTGAGTCCCTCTTCCTCCATGCCCTGGAAAGCGTAGGGCGAAGTGCGCGGCTTGAATGCCCCGCCCCGGAGGTACTGCGCCCCGGCCTTCTTCACCGCCTTGGCGGTCTCGATAATCTGCTCACGGCTTTCCACCGAACAGGGTCCCGCGATGAGCATGAACTCGTCGCCGCCCACGGTATGTTCGCCGATGCGGATGATCGTCGGTTCCTGCTTCAGGTTCCTCCCCACCAGTTTGTAGGGAGTGAGAATGGGCATGACCGCTTCCACCCCCGGCATGCTCGCCAGGGATTCAAGACGGAATTTCCCGCGCTCGTCGCCGATGGCCCCGATAACCGTCTTCTGCTCGCCGAAAATGGGGTGCGGCGTGTATCCGAGTTCCCGGATACGGTCCAGGACGTGGTCAACCTGCTCTTTGGGCGCACCGGCCTGCATTACGATAATCATGGCGAATCTCCTTCGGTCCTTCACTGTTGGCGTGTGATTGGTCCCGGGGTTCCCCGCTTCACTGGAGAGAACTCCCGGAACAGCGTTATTTACATCCTTACCACAATGCCACGCTCCGCGAGATACTCCTTCGTCTGACGAACCGAGTACTCGCGGTAGTGAAAGATCGAGGCGGCCAGGGCCGCACTTGCACCTCCCGAGGCAAACGCCTCGTACATGTGATGGGGATTGCCCACTCCTCCGGAAGCGATGACCGGGATATTCACCGCATCGGTCACCGCCTTGAGGAGTTCGATATCATAGCCGTCCTTCGTGCCGTCGCGATCCATGCTGGTGAGCATGATCTCGCCAGCCCCGCGTTGTTCAACCTCTTTGGCGAACTCGACCGCGTCAAGACCGGTCGCGGTCCGTCCACCCCGGATGTGAACCTCGAAATAGCCCTTCTCCCCGTGGGGAACGGTCTTCGAGCGCTTGGGATCGATGGCCACCACGATGCACTGGTTGCCGAAGCGCTCCGCGCCCTGATTCACAATATCAGGAGTCGTAACCGCCGCGCTATTGATGGAGACCTTGTCCGCCCCCGCCTTGAGGATGGCCCGGATGTCATCCACCGTCCGGATTCCCCCGCCTACGGTGAAGGGGATGAACACCTGCTCGGCGGTGCGCTTCACCATGTCGAGCACGATGTCCCGGGAATCGGACGAAGCGGTGATATCGAGAAACACCAGTTCGTCCGCGCCCTCGGCGTCATAGAACCGCGCCTGTTCCACCGGGTCGCCGGCGTCGCGGAGATTGACATAATTGACCCCTTTCACCACGCGGCCCTTGTCCACGTCCATGCAGGGGATGATTCGTTTCGCGATCATGAGAAAAATCCAGTTAAAAATTGAATTCAGAAGTCACGAGTCAGGAGTCAGGAGTCAGGAATCAGGAGAAAAGATCATATCTCGCCGGGTTCGCACAAATACCACATTCTACGAAAAGTGTGAAGCAGGCGTTCACAAGGCTCTCATACGGTGACAGGCCATCCGGCATTACCGTACTTCAGACTCATCGATGCCGGCAATCCGGAGAAGATGCCGCAGCAAGCCCGTCTTGAGTGTATCGTCGCCGTGAACAGGGATGGTAATCCTTTCTTTCCGTCCCTCTTTGCCGTAGATGTGGTGGCTTCCGTGAATTCTCAGAAGCTCCCACCCGTGCTGTTCAAGCGTTCGAGCCAGCCGTTTGCCGGAGACCGAGATCATACGATGATCTCCATCACCCTGCCGTCATCAGGACCTTTTTCCGGTGGCAAATCAACTGCAAGGCATCCTTCAACCGCCTCATAAAGGTTCTGAAGCAACTCCTCAAATGTATCACCCTGAGTAGCACACCCCGGAATCGATGGCACTTCCGCCCAGAACCCGCCTTCTTGGGCCTCGTGAACGATCACTTTCAGTTTCATGGCACACCTCTTGAAAACCAATGCATCGGATCGTCAACAAACACTTCATTCGCCGTCTGCTTCCACCCACTCCGGGAGCGGTTTGCCGCTGGCCAGATTGTATATGGTTTCCGGGGCGATGTCCGCGCCGTTCCGGCCGGGCGGGAACATTCGGTTCCGGAAACATGTCCGCCATCCGGGAATTACCCCGCCGCGATGGCTTCCCGCAGGTCCAGCCTGCCCTCGTAGATGGCCTTCCCGGTTATGACGGAATCGACGCCAGAGCCCTCAATTTGTTTCAGGGCAATAATATCGGCGAGTGACGACACCCCGCCGGAAGCGATGACCCTGAGTCCGGTTTCCCGGGCCATGCGTTCGGTTTCCGGGATATTCGGGCCGGTGAGCATGCCGTCGCGGGCAATATCGGTATAGACGATACGCTCCACGCCCATGCTTTTCATTTCGCGACCCAGTTCCACCGCCGGACGGCCGCCGTCCGCGGCCCATCCCCGGGTGGCGGCGATGCCGGACTTGGCGTCGATGCCCACCACGATTTTCTCCGGGCCGTATTTGTCCAGCGCGGCGCGGACCAGTTCAGGGTTTTCCACCGCTGCAGTGCCGAGGATCACCCGGCCTACGCCCATGTTCAGGAGGGAGTCGATCCGGGCCATGTCCCGGATGCCGCCGCCCAGTTCGGTAAGCATATCCACCCGCCGCACGATTTCCCGCACGGCCTCGTCGTTTACCCCCCGGCCCGCGAAGGCGCCGTTGAGGTCCACGATGTGCAGAATATCCGCGCCCTCGCCCTGCCAGCGGAGGGCCATCGCTCCGGGATCGTCGCCGTACACGGTGGCGTCTTCCATGCGCCCCTGGAGAAGGCGGACACATTTGCCGTCCTTGATATCAATCGCCGGGATGATGATCATGAGCCGATCCCCGCAAAGTTGCGGAGAATCCGCATGCCCATTTCCTGGCTCTTCTCCGGGTGGAACTGAACGCCCCACACGCGGTCGCGGCCCACGACGGAGGCATAGTCGATATGGTAGTCCGTTTCCCCGATCACGATGCCGGGGTCCTCGGGCAGGACGTAGTAGGAGTGCACGAAGTAGAAATAGGAGTGATCGGGGATGTCCGCCATGAGCGGATCTTCCCGGCGGATATGCACCTGGTTCCACCCGATCTGCGGAACCAGCCCCTCGGTAAACACCGGCACCCGTCCCCGGAACACGTTCAGCCCCTGGTGCGTTCCCTTCTCCTCGCCGATGGTGAACAGCACCTGGAGCCCCACGCAGATGCCGAGGAAGGGAATCCCCTGCCCGACGACCTCGTGGATGGCCTCGTCCATGCCCGCGGCGCGGATGTTCTTCATGGAGTCGCCGAATGCGCCGACCCCGGGGAGCACGACATGGGAACTCCCTCGGAGGTCCTCCGGACGGTCGCTGATGCGTGCCTCGGCGCCGACCGCCTCGAAGGCTTTCTGCACGCTGGCCAGATTCGCCATGCCGTAATCGATGATCGTGATCATAATGAGTCCTGAAAGATGGTTTCGCGCAGAGACGCAGAGAATCAACGAAGAGGGAAAAAGAGAGAAAAAATTTTTGTTTCTTTAAAAGATTCTGATTTGCTCTCTTTTTTTCTCTGCGTCTCTGCGAGAAATGTTTTTTACTCGCCCAGTTTCTTCGATTTCAGGGTCGATGCCTCGACCGCCGCCATGATGTCGGCACGGATGGCGCCGCGTTCCATGGCCATGAGCCCTTCGGCGGTGGTCCCGCCCGGGGAAGTCACCATGTCCCGGAGTTCGCCGGGGCGGATATCGCGCTCCAGGACCATTTTCGCGGTCCCCAGAACGGTCTGGGCCGCGAGACGGAGCGCGGTCTGATACGGCAGTCCCATGCGGACGCCGCCGGAAGCGAGCGCATCGATCATGACCGCCACATAGGCCGGTCCGCTGCCGGAAAGCCCGGTCACCGCGTCCATGAGAGACTCCGGGACCTCCACGGCATACCCGAGCGCGCCCATGATCTCCAGGGCTCGGCGGATGTGCTCGACGCCGGCCTTGGTTCCCCGGGCCACCGCGCTCGCCGCCGCGCCGACCAGGCAGGGGGTATTGGGCATGACCCGCACGACCGGGTGACGGGGCAGTTCCGCCTCCATGGCCCGCAGGGTGATCCCGGCCGCCACGGAAATGACCAGCGTTCCGGGCGCGGTATCGCGGAGTTCGCGCAGAACCTCCGCCACCGTACCGGGCTTCACCGCAATGACGACCGTTGCGGCGGACTCCCCGGCCTCCCGAACCGATGCGGCGAGGCGGACCCCCTCCCGACGCAGTTCATCCGCACGGTTCTGGTCTGGCTCGTACACCGTAATATGTTGCGGCGCATACAACCCGGCGGCCACAAGCCCCCGCAGGATGGCGGCGCCCATGTTTCCCGCACCGACAAAGGCAATCGTCCCTGTATTCATGTCAACCCTCTGGAAAAGGCCGGAAGATAGGGACGGGAGCATTCCCTGTCTTTTATTCCGGCTCCTGTCTCCTGACTTCTGACTTTTACACGTACAGCAGCCAGCCGTGACGGTCCTCCGTCTTTCCGGAGACGATGCGGAAGAATTCATCCTGGAGTTTCGCGGTGACCGGCCCGCGCTTGCCTTCGCCGACCTGCACGTGATCGACCGAGGCGACCGGAGTCACCTCCGCCGCCGTACCGGTAAAGAATATCTCGTCGGCGACATAGAGCATTTCCCGGGCGATGAGCTGCTCGACCACCGGAATGCCCATCTCCCGGGCAAGCGTCATGATGGAATCGCGGGTGATGCCGCGGAGCACGCTCGCCCCGGTCGGCGGCGTATAGAGGACGCCGTCGCGGATAACAAAGATATTCTCCCCGGAACCTTCGCTCACCATGCCATTGACATCGAGCCCGATTCCCTCATCATAGCCATCGGCCAGGGCATCCATCTTGATGAGCTGGCTGTTCATGTAGTTCGCACCAACCTTGGCCATATTGGGCATGGTGTTGGGCGCCAGACGGTTCCAGGATGAGACACAGACGTCAACTCCCTTTTCGAGCGCCTCTGCTCCCAGGTACGCACCCCAGCCCCACACCGCGATAACCGTATCGAGCGGGCAGTTATTGGGGTTCACTCCGAGTTCGCCGTACCCCCGGAAAATGATCGGCCGGATGTAGCACGCATCGATGTGATTGGCCCGGATAGTGTCCAGCGTGGCGTCCACCAGCTCCTGCACGGAATAGGGCGACTGCGTGCGATAGATTTTCAGGGAATCGTGCAGACGACGCATGTGGTCATGGATGCGGAAACAGGCCGGTCCCTTGGCGGTTTTATAGCACCGCGCGCCCTCGAAAAACGAACTGCCGTAATGAATGGCGTGACTCAGAACATGGACCTTGGCGTCCTCCCAGTTGACCAGTTTGCCGTTATACCATATCTTCTCGGCTTTGACCATCGCCATGGATTCTTCCTCCCCGGGAACTGACATGAAAACGCCGGCGCCCGGCCGTGCATGCAACGGCCGTGGACCGGAAACGACTTCCGCGCGGTTGCCCCGCCGGAAATCCGGACCCGCCCGCATGATTTGCCTCTGCGGCCGGGATTCGATGCACCAAACGTCATTGGGATGCAGTAATTCGTTAATATAAAGCACCGTAGGTCTGAAATCAAAAGAAATGTACATGCCGGGGAATGCAATCCGGAGGAGGGGAACATTCATGCCGATTCGGATCGAAAGGAAAGAAAGGAGCACGGTCGGGGCACGGGCAAACGCGGCACACGGGTTTGCGCTGACTGCCGGAAGACGGAAGCATCGGCACGAGTACGGCCTCCGCAACGGCTGCCGGAAACGCCCGCCGGAAAAAGACGGGGCGGAACCGTGCATTCCGCATTCAGTTCCGCCCCGGATGTCGCCATGCTCACGGCGCAGTCGGTTACACCATGACGCTTCCCACCGGGCGGTCTCCCGCGGCATTCTGCTCCTGCGGCTTATATTTCGAGGCATCCCAGCCGTAGGTGACGTACTCCGCGGTGACGCCGTCTTCCCACACCGTGACCAGGTTGAACCCTTCCGGATGGCCATCCCGAGGTCCGCCCCACCAGCCGCCGCTCACCGCGCCGGTGTCGATGTACTGCATGTTCTTGTACGCATAGAGTTCGTTCACGTGGATGTGACCCTGGAGAAATCCGAAGAGACGGCGACCGGAAAGCAGGTCGAAGAGCGGTTTTCCGTCCGTGATTGCGGTTCCGTCCGGAGTCCGGAAGGTCGGGCCGTTCTGGATTTGGGGATAGAACGTGAAAAGGGGAATGTGGGAAACCGCGACGACGGGGGTTTCCGGAGCGAGCTTGTCCAGGTCCGACTTCAGCCATGCCATCTGTTCATCGCCGATCTGGCCGATGTAATGGTGGCCGGGCTTTCCTTCGTTCGGGACGATTCCCACGGAATCGAGCAGCACGAAGTGTACATCCTTGTGATCAAAGCTGCGATAGGTCGCGCCCTCTCCAAGCCGCTTTTTGAACATCTCCTTGCCCCAGAGCGGGTGGCTTTCCGGCACTTTTCCCGGGACATAGACGCCGAATACCTCGTGGTTGCCCAGCGTGTTGTAAAGCGGAACATCGAATTCTTTCGCACATTCGATGTACATGTCGTAGAGCAGTGTGGCGCGGGACTCATCCTCTCCCAGCGCATCCATGATCAGATCCCCCCCGCTGACCACGAAATCCGGCTGGAGGGAATTCATTTTTTCAATCGCCGCGAGAAATCCTTCCTTCGCTCCCCGCTCCGGCTGGACATGGATATCGGAAAAATGAATGAACGTGAACAGTTTTCTGCGCTTCGAACTCGCTGGGCGCTCCGAGCACCCACCCGCGGCCATCCCGGTCAACCCCGCAGCCCCCGCAGCACGAAAGAACCCTCTTCTCTTCATGCGACATACCTCCTCTGTTTGAAAAAGCGGCAATGCCCTGATTCGGTTGAATCGTCGGTTGAATCGGATGCCCGGCCGGCCTGCCGCCGGACGACACAGACGGGGGTTAATATGGAACAGCGGTATTCAGCCGCGATATGCGGAATGTAAGAATTGGGTGAAAACCGTGTCCGGTACGGCTGAGCAGGCACCGCGCCGGACGGTTCGGGTCCGGTTATCCCATCATGCTTCGGATTTTGGGGAAAACAGCGGAACTCTTTTCCCGCGGTTTGTGTTTCGAGGCATCCCAACCGTAGGTGACGTACTCCGCAGTGACGCCGTCCTCCCACACTGTGACCATGTTGAATCCTTCGGGATGGCCGTGGAACGGTCCACCCCACCAACCCGCGCTCACCGCGCCGGTGTCGAGGTATTGCGTTCCCCGGTAGGCGAACAGCTCGTTGATATGCATGTGGCCTTCCAGGTGGCCGAGGAGCTTCACGCCGGAGAACGCCTCCATGAGCGCCTTGCCGTCGGTGATTACCTCGGAATCCGGCGTTTGCGCGGTGAACCCGTTGAATATCTGTGTATAGAAGGAGAAAAGGGGAATGTGGGATGCCGCGATGACCGGAGTTCCGGGAGCGAGTTTGCCCAGATCGTCCGCCAGCCACGCCAACTGCTCCGCACCGATCTGTCCGAAGTAGCGATATCCCGGTTTGTCCCCGTTCCTTGTCCAGGCTACGGAATCGAGGAGCACGAAATGAACGCCCTTGTGGTCGAAGCTGCGGTAGGTCCGCCCCTCGCCGATCCGCTTCCGGAACATCTCCTTGCCCCATTCCGGGTGATTCTCCGGTACTTTTTCCGGAACGTAAATCCCGAACACCTCATGGTTGCCGATGACGTGGTGGACGGGCATGGAAAAGTTCTCCACACATTCGGCATAGAGGTCGTACTGCACCGTCGCCCGGGCCTCGTCGGCGAAAAGACAGTCCATAACGTAATCCCCGCCGCCGATGGCGAAATCGGGCTGAAGGGAGTTCATCTTGTCGATTGCCGCCAGAAATCCTTCTTTCGCACCCTGCTCCGGCTGGACATGGACATCGGTAAAAAACGCGAACGTAAACAGCTTTTTGCGCTCCACGGCCGCCTGCTGACGGGAACACGCTCCCGCGGTCATTCCGGCGATACCGGCCGCGCCAGCCCCGTGAAGAAACGCGCTCCTCCTCATGAATACAAATCCCCCTGAAAGTGATGGCGTGCGCTTCCATTTCACTCACGCTGAAATAAATGTCCACGCGACTGTCGCCGTCCGGCCCGCACGGAATACAATACAGCGCGCTCCCGGGGAGCCGGTGAAACCACCGGTCCCCGGGAGCGCGTACATGCGGTGCTATGCTGCGAAAATATCCCGGAGACTCAGTTTTGAGAGAAAATCGTCGGGACAGGACCAGTAATCACTGTTCTCCCTGGTGACATCCTGGTTTTCGACGATGAGCATGCGGGCGTCGGGAGAAGTGATGACGCCGTGCCACACCGATCGCTTAATATTGATCGCCTGGAACGGAGCGAGCTCAACCGGCCGGACCGCCGAGGCATTGACGCCATCATCTCCGACCAGCAGAATCGCTCTGCCCTTCATGAGAATGAACGCTTCGTCGCTCGTGGTATGCCGTTCGAGATACCCGGAGAACGGGCAGCCGTTGTACACCGCCACCATCCAGTCATGATTGCTTTTAAAAAGTTGGGCGTATCCGGTCCCGTGATAGAGTCCCAGTTCAAAATTCTTTTCCACGATGCATTTTCCTCCTCATGATTTACCCCGAAACGGCCGATTATACAATCAGATATCCCCGGCGTGAAACGAATGATTCCGCGCCGCGATACAGAGCCCCGAAATCGGGGTAAGGGGCCGTCCCCTTGTGAATACACAGTCCGGAAAGGGATTTCTTGACAATATATCGGAAAAAAGTGCGCTGGGAAGCAAAAAATTACCACTCGTCCCGGCGACGGAGAGAAAAGGCGCTGGTCTTCCCGTTATTCCTGGTGTTCTCGCTCCTGGTAGCCTCCGCGTTGTCCGTTCCAGCGGGTGACAGCTTACAGGAGCAGAAAAAGTTACTTCTGCCGGGCATCTGGAGGTGCCGAGGTTTTATTTATGCCTTCGAAGATGACCGGAAACTCCGGGTGGAACGAACCGGGAGCACCCGGCAGACCGTACAGGGAAGCTACTCCTGGCTCCGCATGGCCGGACACGACTGTATCGTTTTCCGGAAAAATGGCTCCAATGTCGGCGACCCGGAAGTATACCTCATAGGAACGGTAACCGATTCCACGGCGGTTATCGCACTGGGAACGCCATTCGTCCGGGCCGATTCAAGCCGTGGATTGTCCGGTCTCTGGAAACGCATGGAGCGCTATGAGCGGGTGGAGTGGCAGTTTGAAGCCAACCGGGTATCATTCCGCAAAACCGGCTATGACCCGGACTCGGGGCGTGAACAACTTATCCGGGAATGGGAAGGAACATATACCCGGGTACAGATCCCGGAGCCGGGGAGTTTCGCCGTGGAGTTTGCCTACGGTGAAGCCGCGACAGTGCTGCCAATCGTTTACCGGGACATTATGTACCTGTACGATTTGAGCCCGTCCAAATCTCTGTTCATCCGCGAGCGGCCGCCCCTGGTGGAAGAAGCTCCATCGCCAGCCGGTGAATGAACCCGAACATCCGTTCGCAACCGCATTCCCCCTCCCCTGCGGCACACCACTGCTGTTCTCCAGCCACCCCAGCATTCATCCCCCAGCATTCTCCATAGGGTCCATATTTGGTATCAGCATCAAAGCTACTCCGCGGGACGTGGACCCTCCTAAAGACAGGCCCCGGAACGGATATCCGTTCCGGGGCCTGTCTTTGGGAGGACTGGCTCAAGCCGGTCAGAGATTGCGCTTCGCGGCCTTCTCCTGCTCTTTCCAGAGGTTCATGATGACATCCACCTTGGCCTGAACTTCCGGGTCTCCTTCAATCGAGGGATCAAGATCGGTGAAGATATTCACGAAGGTCGAGGCCAGATTCGCGGATTCCCCCGTCTGCCGCACTTCAACCGGCCGCAAGTCACGAGCCGATCCGGCATCCACGAAATCAGTGGAGCCGTCAACAACCGTGAGATCGAGCGATCCGACTACTCTGCCTCCGTCGGGACACCGTGCGATCAGGGTTTTGCCTTCCTTGAGCGGCTGGAAGTGGATGTGCTCGGAGCCCGGATTATGAGTCCGGGTATGGCTGACAATCACCACATCCATCCCGGGCGCCTGGGGAATGAGTTTCTGCACACGGTCTACATCCATATACGCCAGCGCGATAACCACATCGCACTCCTTCCGGAGTTTCTCAATCTCGGAGCGGACCGCCGTGACGGGGTCGAGCACGGTGAGCGGTGATGTTTCATCGAAGAACGCCACCCCGTGGGTGTCTTTGTCCATAAACCCGAATATTCCCACTTTCAGTTCGCCTACGGTACGGACAACACTGGACGGGAAAATGAGCTGGCCATTGCTCTTCCACGCAATATTCGCTGAGACCCAGGGCAGTCCGCGGTCACCGAAAGCAAGCAGGCTGTCCGCGGAAACGGCCAGGTCCATGGCCGAAACATTGGCGGCGTCAATTCCGGTGCGTTTCGCCTCCTCCACCACCATTTTCGCTTTGGCCCGGTGCACGAGTTCATATGCGGGGTCGATGCGGATGGACTCGTATATCAACGCTCCGGAATCGAGCACGAGCGCATCCGGATTATCCCGCTTCAACCGTTCGATGACCGTAGCGCGTCGAGCCATACCGCCTTTGGGAATGCGGCAGCCGCACGGGTCTACCCGCGCCCCGACGTTGCCGGTATATACGATGGTCAGTTTTCCATTTTTCCCGGAGGAAGCCCCCTCTTTACCGGAACACGCGAAAAGCGTGAGGGTGAGAAAGACTGCAAGAGTAAGAAATGCCAGTTTCTTCATGATGACCCCTTTCTATTACTACTGAAACGAACCGGAATGCCAAATAATATAATACAGGAATATTGCCCGGACAAGACGAAGACGCACCTGAAAGCCGGTGAAAAAAAGCGGCGTATCAGAAAAAGATCTCCGCGACGGGTTGGGATAGCAGGGCTCATCCGCCGATAATCCCGGCGGGCACTCCGGTTCCCACAACCTGATGAAAGAGAGCCAACAGGGTGAACCGGGTTCACGGGAAAGGTGGAGGCAGATGAAGCCCCAAAGAGCAGCTCAACCCCACCGGTATCCTCCATATGAAAAAACCTGAATTCACAGATCAGAATTCAGGAGAGGGCAACAGCGGTTCGAATTTTAACCAATCCCGTATTGTTTCACTTTCGCCTTATCCCGAGCCCGGACGCTCCCTCTACATAGGGAAATCAACGAATCCCCGAGGACGCCTGTCCCGTTCCGCGTTGAATACAATCCTCCCCCGCCCGTTCTCTCCGCCGCGTTCCATCATTCAACCGGAGGTTCCGGTCAACGCAGCCGGTCTATTGATACCAGTACCGCCGCTCCGATTTGATGTACTTCTTCAACCGGGATGTCTTGTTTGTATCGAACCGTCCCAGACGGTCCTCCACCCCGAGCCGTCCCACTAAAGTATAGATATCCTTGGAGGCCCCGCATCCGGGAAACTGGAGCACAAAGGGCATCATGGACTCGGAGGAATCGATGACATGCGCGTCGTCGCGCACCATCCCCAGGTATTCCATGGAAACTCCCAGATACTTGGCGGAGAGCCCAGCGAGCTGCATGCCCTCCTTTTCCTGGGAGAGACGGCGCAAACGGTTCATGATGAGTTTGGGACGAAACTGCCCGAGCAGATCCGCGGCTTTGCGGGCGGAATCGGGGTCCACCATGCCGATGCGCCGGATCAGTTCGGGAATGGAAAGGCTTCCGGTCTTGTTGTTACGGCCCTCTTTCACGATGAGATCACTGATGCGGGAACCCCGCTTGAACTCCCGTTCCAAAAGGCGGTATACAACGCTTTTGAGGAAAGAGTAGGCATTTATCTTGGCGGTCGGCTCCGGATTCGAGATGAGAAAGCCCTCGTTGGACATGATGAAAAAATCGAGGGTATTGAAACTGGTTCCCGCGCCGAGATCAATGAGAATATAATCGGCCTCGAGCAGTTCAAGGTGCTTCTGGAGGCGGACCTTGCTTTGGAACGGAATATTGGCCAGCCCAACCATGTCGCTGCCGCCGCTGATAAGCCGAAGGTTTTCACTCGGGGTATCCAGGAGGACATCAGACAGATTTTCCACATTCCGGCCCAGAAAGTCGGAAAGGGTGAGACCGGGCCGCTTGATGTTCAGGATCGTGTGGAGGTTGGCCCCGCCAAGGTCGGCGTCGACCAGGATCACCCGGTATCCCATGGTTGCCAGCGCAACCCCGATATTGGCGGTCACCGCGGTTTTGCCGGTACCGCCCTTTCCTCCCGCGAAAGTCCACACCCGCTTGGCCGTGGTTTCCTGGAGGATGTAAATGATATCCTGGCCGTTTTCGGGAGACAATTCTTCATGCATGGCGTACGTCCGTGTGTGTGCCGTTTACAGAGCGGCCCGGGGTCCCGCCGGAAGGAACGGGCGGTAACCGGACCGCGAAAGGGCGATCCCTGCATCCGTGCACGTTTTTCCGAAAGCCGCCGCTGTGATATTCTTCCGGGGAACTGCCGCCGGGTTCCGGCGCACTTCCGCGGAAAGCCGCCCGGTTACGGGCAGCCGTGTCCCCTCAAATGTTGCAGCCGGCCGCGCAATTTCTGCAGACCGGTCTACGCGTATATTTTGTTCGCCACGGGATTCATCAGGCGTCAGCCGTCCGGATTTCCCGCGTTCCGCGCCGCTTCCAGCGTTCAGCGGATAGCCTTGATGACCAG
Organism: Candidatus Latescibacterota bacterium; assembly: GCA_041690195.1. Classification (GTDB taxonomy): domain Bacteria; phylum Latescibacterota; class Latescibacteria; order Latescibacterales; family Latescibacteraceae; genus JAWLHT01. The sequence continues at coordinate 2,942 of JAWLHT010000005.1, read as the reverse complement.
CTGTATGCTCTTTCTGCCCATCCATTCGTTTTCTTCGACATTGTAAAGGATATCCAGGGGGGGAGCTTCGGCCCGCACCCGATCCTTGAAGTCACCCATGTTGAACGCAATGGCGTCGAATGTATGGGAACCGTCGGTGAGTTTGAACTTGAGATGGTTTTTCCCCACGATTCGTGCGTCATAAATCGGCCGCACATTCCGGGTGAGGAAAAGCGGAATGGGATTGTTCTCCCCGAAGGGAGCAAGCTTGCCGAGAAAATTGATGAGATGATTGTTCAGGTACGAAAAGTCGATTTCCGAATCAATGGTAATGCTTGGCGCCGGGATCCCCTCGGGCAGTTCACGTTGGAGAATTGCACCGAACTTGTCCCGGAAATCCTCAATGCGGCCGGCGCGGATGGAAAGGCCCGCGGCATACTTGTGGCCGCCGTACGTGTCCAGAATGCTCTCACACTCGCTCATGGCGCCGCAGATGTCAAACTCCTTGATGCTGCGGGCGGAACCTTTGCCGGTTTCCCCCTCAAGGGAAATAAGCACTGTGGGAAGATAGTACTTTTCCACAATCCGGGATGCGGCGATCCCGATGACCCCCTGATGCCATGCCCCGGAGGCAAGGACGATTCCCTTGGTCCACGCATCCTGACCAAGCTGCTGGATCATTATTTCCGCCTCGGTATAAACACGGTCATTCATTTCACGACGGACGGCGTTTTCCTTTTCAATCTCATCCGCAATTTCCAGGGCGCGCATCCAGTTTTCACAGATAAGGAGCTCAACCGTTTTCGAGGCGCTGGAAAGACGGCCCGGTGCATTCAGCCTGGGGGCGAGGAGATAAATGATATTGGAGGAGTTCACCCGTCCCTTCATGGCTCCGGAAATTTCTATGAGAGCGGCAAGCCCGGTGTTTGCGGTGTTGCGCATGCGCTCGATTCCGAACTTGGCCAGAACCCGGTTCTCATCGATGAGCGGTACGACATCGGCCGCGGTTCCGAGCGCCACAAGGTCCAGTTCGTCGTACAAATCCGTGGGGTCCATGTCGGTATCGATGTAGAGCGCCTGCAGGAGCTTGAACATGACGCCCACGCCCGCCAGGTCCCGGAAAGGATAACTGCTGTCCGGAAGCTTGGGATCGAGCACCGCCAAAGCGGCGGGAAGCTGTTCTCCCTGGGGCTCATGATGATCGGTTATGATGAAGTCGATCCCTTTGCTCTTGACATACTCCGCTTCATCGAAGGCGGTGATGCCCGAGTCCACGCTGATTACCAGTTTGACCCCGAGTTCAATGGCGCGATCTATAGCCTCGCGCGAGACCCCGTATCCCTCCTTGAAACGGTCCGGGACGTGATAGCTCACTTTCATGCCGAGATTGGTCATGATGCGGTAAAAGAGCGCTGTCCCGCACACCCCGTCAACATCGTAGTCCCCGAGCACCATAATGTGCTCCCCGGTGCGCATGGACTGTTTCAGACGGGCCACCGCCTTGTCCATGTCCTTCATCAGGAAAGGGTCTCTCAGATCGCTGAGAGAGGGGTTAATGAACGAGTTGGCCTCAACGAGAGAGGTGATTCCGCGGGTGGCGAGCATCCTGGCGAAATGCGGGGGCATGGGATGCTCTCGGATGATTCCTTCGGCGATAGTATCTATCTCATGTCCGGGCAGAACCCAGCGTGGTTCCTTTTCAATCATGTTCAAAATCCATAGTTAAACGTCATGCTGATGTAGTTTCTGATTTGCGGGGCGTTTCCGATCGTTTCCCTCACAATACGCTTACAACCGATCTTGAAATCGTGCCCGCGCTGACTGCTTTCGAACAGGAAAACGTCCATACCGTATGTCTGGTCGATTTCCCGCCGTGCCAAAGTCCCGCGCTCCGCGGAACGGTCTTTCCGTATGGCGTATCCGTACCGGGGAACGATAATCAGCCATCGGGTAAACTCGTACCGGACCGAGAGGTCCACCTTTCTCCGACTCCCCTCTTCCACAGGGATAATATTTCCTTTCGCATTCAACCTGCCATATTCGTTCTCCTCGAACATCATCCCGGCAGTGGTCATTACACCCGGAACGACAAACGCGACGACCCGGGTTTCAGAGGAGACCCGGCGTGTAATGTTGCTCCGGGGCACCACCCCCTTGTCGAAATCGTAATCCATGTAGTCCGCCTGCACCCCGACTTCATGACGAATCTGGAGAGCGGGCGACGGCTCATAGCTGAAGGACGGCGCCAGACGGTAGGTACGATTCCACTTGTTCTGCGAGGACTGGGTCACATCGATGTTGACATAATGCGTCTCCAGCACCCGAAAGTCAAGCGCGGTGTTGAAATCCGCCGCCCACCGCCGTGAATACAGCACTCCTCCTTCAATCTTCAGTTCATCACGGTCATTGTGCACCTCCGCCGGAGTGTCGATACGCGTCCGCTTGATCCAGCCAATCATACTCAGGCTGTCCCGGCGACTGAGAACGACATCGAAGGTTCCCCGGGTGGAGACATCGGTCTGGGTGCGGGAGCGGATGGCCCGCTGAACATTGTTCTCGTTCCGGCTGTATCCGGTTTCCCAGACGCCCCGGAAGCGACGCCCCAGAGAACGCCCCATCCGCACGTTAAAATCCCGCAGGGTTCCTTTTGAATTGGTGTGATACTTGGGCGAGCTCGGGTCCTTCTCGTTCGCCGAGTCCTCGATCTGCCGGTTGCCCAGCCCCAGTTTCACCTCAACTCCCGATGCATCCCAGGAACCGTCCAGCCCCCCCCGTCTGACAGTAACCGCCAGGTCCCGGTCGTAGGACGCACGCTCCTCGATATCCTTTCGCTCCGCCTCCCCGCCCTCACCAGTGGATTCCGAGAAGTATCCCCTGACCGACCGGTTATCCCGAAGATCCATGAACACCATCGCCAGCGGGTTCTCATATGCAACCGAGGCTGTAACCAGCGCGGTGTTGTT
>JAWLHT010000004.1:0-48323 GCA_041690195.1 Candidatus Latescibacterota bacterium | reverse complement strand
TTAACCCTGCCCTGCCGGCTCAGTCCGATACATCAGACATCTTGAGCACAGTTCACGACTGGCGACGGACGTTATCCGTTTTGTTCGAAATCGCTATGGTGTCCTGTCCCGACACAACCTGGTCATATTTATTTTCAGAGGACCGGAATCATGACAAATTTCTGGCGCAACAGGCAAATCGTACTGACCGGAGGATCAGGTTTTTTGGGTGGGTATGTACGGGAGGGACTGGTCGTTCGTGGAGCAGAAAACGTCCTTATCCCCCGGAGCGCCGTGTACGACCTCACTCGTATGGATGCCGTAGTACGCATGTACGATGAGATGCGCCCGGATATCGTCATTCATCTGGCCGCTGTGGTCGGAGGAATCGGCGCCAATCGCGCTCATCCCGGCAAATTCTTTTATGACAACCTGATGATGGGGACCCAGTTGATGGAAGAGGGGAGAAAACGGGGCGTATCCAAATTTGTGGCGATAGGAACGGTCTGCGCTTATCCCAAACACACGCCGGTACCCTTCATGGAAGATGACCTATGGAATGGGTATCCGGAGGAGACAAACGCACCGTACGGTCTTGCCAAGAAGATGCTTCTCGTTCAATCTCAGGCCTACCGGACTGAATACGGTTTCAACTCCATATTCCTCCTTCCGGTAAACCTCTATGGCCCCCGGGATAACTTTGCCACAGATACCAGCCATGTCATCCCGGCGATCATCAGAAAATGCTTTGCGGCAATTGAGAATAACGAAGATACTATAACGCTCTGGGGATCCGGAAACGCCACGCGTGAATTCCTGCATGCCGCCGATGCGGCTGAAGGAATTCTGCTTGCCACGGAGCGGTATAACGAACCGGATCCAGTCAATCTCGGGGCCGGTTTTGAAATCAGCATTCGGGAATTGGCGTATATGATCGCGGAGATGTGCGGATTTCGAGGCGCGGTCCGGTGGGACACAACCAAACCGGATGGTCAGCCCCGGCGTCGGCTCGATACGGAACGGGCCTTTCTCCGGTTCGGCTTTCGGGCAAAAACTCAGTTTCGGGAAGGACTAAATCGTACGGTCGAGTGGTACCGGGAAAACAGGGGAAGTCTCGAAAACGCCCGCTGACACAACACATGCCGTTACGGTGTATTCGCGCTGGAGGAGAAATTTGTCAAAGAACCGTTTGCGGTACGGGGTACCCGGGTCGGAGCCATAATTTTTCTGCACATAAAAATGTACGAACATCATGAGAAAAATTATGAGGGCGTATATCAAGGTAAAAAAGACAGACCGGTTTCTACGCATACGTTGGAATCTCCTGTTATGAACAAGATACGCTTCCGCGCGCCCGTTGTCAATAATTTGACTCCATCCGATACTTCACCACAGTCAGCAACGCGGAACTTGTCATACTGCCATAAGAATTTCCAATACACGCGCTCTTCCCTAAAGACGGAACTATCGCCACTCTCCCTGCAGGAGAGGCTTTACGGAGAACTTTGAACGGTCCACATGAAGCTCCTTGAACACTTGGGCGGAGTGTTCGTCTTCAGCCTTCGGGTGCAGAGTGATTCCCAAATCTTCTTCGACATCATCCGAGGCGGAAATCAGGATGAATTCCACCCCACTGTGGTCGAGAAATTTCGTAGGATCGGGAGCGATGAACTGACGGTCGTGGAACTTCTCACTGAGATATTTCGGCAATTCAGCTTTCCGCTTTACGGAAAGTCCTGAGAAATGCGGTGATTTCTTTTCCGGATTCTTGATGCTTATGATGTAGCTTGCTTCATCCTCTATGTTGAACGCCCGTTGCGGTTTTCCGGGTTGGTCCGGCAGTTCGAGCGCATAGACAAGGTGTACATGATCCCCATGCCGGAGAATACGGTATACCCCTTCGCCGACAGGTCTCGCCGGGGGCTGACGGCGTTCTCCCCGTGTTTTCGTTTCATACTCTTCTTCTGAAAGCGCACCAAGCAGTTTTTCCGGACTGTGACTGACACTGTCAACAAATCCCCAGTACCGTTTCCGGCCGGCACGTGACAAATCGGGCAGTTTTTTGTGCCCGATCACAGTGAGCCTGTATCGCTCCGTGTCTGAAGGGTTCAAAACCATATACAGACGCTGCACATCTGAAGCATCGTCCGGATGATCTTCATCGACTTTGGGACGATAGAAAAAAAATATGTTTCCACGCTCCAGGGTATTTATCGACTCGTCGTTCCGTTTTGCCATGTTTTCTTTCACTATTCCGGCGAATTTATACCGTCCGCTCGGATTCTTTATTTAGCGCACCGATGCCGCGGCCTCTCTTTCCGCCTTGTTCTGATAGACACCCATCAAGATGTCACGGTCAATGATATGACGAACCATAGCATATTCCACTTCTGCGATGTTTGCGCCAAGTCCCAACCCAATTTCCGCATCGAGTGCGTATGCTTTGAAACGATACTGGTGGGTTCCTGTATGCGGACATGGACCACCGTATTCCATGCGTCCGAAATCGTTCATGCCCTGTTTTCCCGGCACACTGTTTTTTTGAATCCGTGACATGACTGGTATATCGTATACAATCCAGTGTATCCATATTCCTTTCTCAGAACCTGGATCATCAAAAATCAGCACCAAACTTCGCGCTTCCGGAGGAATACCCGCGATATCCAATGTCGGATTGATATTATCCCCATCGCAGGTAAATTTTTCCGGTATGGCTCCCCCGTTCTCAAATTCCGGACTTGTCAGTTTCATGGGAACCCGCTCTCATTTGATCGAACTTTTTCACTCCGCCCCCGAATAATCATTCAACCCGCTGAATCGCACCGCATGCCACAGGAAGTGTGACATGCGCGTGGACTTCCGGAAGCGACTCAACCGTGGTTGGAAGCACCACGTCTTGCGCTATGCCATGGATATAGACAACCCGGTTCTCCAATAATGGATCGGCAATACCGTACGTCTCCTGCATCGCTGACTGTAGTGCATTGAGAGAGAACGTATTTCTGTAACTGATTTGCCCCTGTGCATCAGCGACCGGATATGTATCCGTCTTGATTTCAAGATTCACCGGATTATCATTGAATGGCACGAGTGTGACTCCAGATACCGCCTCTGTTTCAACAAGATCGACAATCCCGTCATTGTTTACGTCAGCTGTTGCATCCGGGCACACTGCATCCCGACCATCCGTGAACCCGTGGAAATGCTGCAAATGCATTATTCCAGGGGTTACGCCACTGGCATTTACAATAACCGTGACAGAATCACCGGCTACTATGAAACGAGCTTCACCTACCGCCGAATACCCGGCAATTTGTTCGTTGAGCGGCCGCAACTGTGCCACATAGACAACACTGTCCTGCACCGCCACTCCAGTCTCTTCTCCCTCCTGCCCATCACCTCCACACCCGTTAATCACCGGCAGAATGAATGTCAGGCACAAGACAACCCAAGCGCCAGCAAATATGTTCTCACAACGCTTTTTGATGTTCATACGAACCTCCTGATAGATTCGACGATGCATGTCATTATTTGGACCCTGCCTTTGGGTCGAATCGACATGGTTTCCGGAATGTATACAATCCTTACAATCTCACTCCATCGAGAAAGATAAGGTCGTAGTTGTAAACATAACCGGGAAGTCGTGAGAGGAAGCCGAATAGTTAATGGAAGAAGTACTTTCCTGGAGAGTTATTGTCCCGGCGGTTTGAGAGATAACACAAAAACCACAGGACTGGAATTCGGAAAAAACCTGTTGTAAGCCGGGGATATCCCGAATACCGGATGATGTAAGTGTCTATCCCCTTCCGGATTCTGACTCCCGGTTCCCTGACGCCCGCGCACAAGTCGTCCATTACTCCACTACCATGATCACCCTTTGGGCACATTACTGATGCAGTTCTCGACACTTGACCGGTCTTCTTCCTCAATTTCCCGTTCACAACCGGCAACTGAACCCGCGAGAACAATACCAAACATGGTCAGCAATACAAGGATACTTCGTTTTGTAAGGTCAGCGGAACACATAGACACCTCCATTTTTTGCGCACCTGCAATTCGGACAGCATTACTATTATCACTATATATTATTTCCAAGCACAGCGCAACAACATATCGGAGTTGCTCAACCTTGTGGAAATCTGATAAATGACAATAGTTTTCACGGAACATTGTGAGCATTCATAACCATCAGCATCCACAATGCATCGAAAAAAACTGTCCCGTATAGAGAAACAATAACACGATGGTCCGGGATTTCATATATTTTCACAAAAATGATTTTTTTGCGCTTTACTTCCTTCGACGGAGATAGTATATTTGATATGCTTCGTTGGTAATATTCCTCTTGTGGGGGAAAAAATGCCGGTTGCTATCGTGATTGAAATATCGGGCCAACGGATAAATGCTGAATTGAACGACTCGGCAACTGCAAAGGCCATTCTTTCAAAACTTCCGATCGAATCGGAGTTCTCCACTTGGGGAGATGAGATCTATTTCCCGATTCCGGTGAAACGAGGGGTGGAGAACGGAAAAGATGTGGTTGCTCCAGGTGAGCTTGGATACTGGCCTCCCGGGAACGCTTTCTGCATTTTTTACGGTGCAACGCCTGTTTCGACGAAAGAAGAGATTCGTCCGGCAAGTTCCGTCAATTCTATCGGTTATGTAGTGGACGATCCGAAAGTTTTTTGCGCCTTGGCACAACATGCAAACCGGATCCGGATTACATTAGCGTAGTCAAAATATGTGGGGCTGTAGCTCAGCTGGGAGAGCGCTAGAATCGCACTCTAGAGGCCGTCGGTTCGATCCCGATCAGCTCCACCATGATTCACTTGCTTCGTTTACCTTTTAATTCGAAGTCTCCAGGTCATCCGGTCTTTCGCCCCCCAAAGGTATTTGTATTTTTCCTGTCCCCGCATGAAGTCGAATTCCTCAACTCCCTGCATGATGCATTTCTCAATAACCTTCAGCAAAATGACCACACCCGGACTGTATCGCTCCATTTCCGGATCAAACGCTCCCAGGTAGCTGTAAAACCTCTTTTTCCAGAGCAACCCGTACAGTAACGCGACTGTTTCCCCATTGAGTATAAGCCGGTAAAACTTGAGTACTCCGGACTTCTGAAGACCTTCGGCGGCTTCGTGGTGAAACGCCTGCACTTTCGGGTCAGCAAGCATTCCCGGTTTCCCCCGTTTATACCACCATGCCGTGTGTAAGCGAAAAAAATCCTCCATATTTTCGTGGAGAGTATCGATTGTGACAAGATCCAAATACAAGTCACCCTGCTCCTCCAGAATACGACATTCCCGAAGGGCTTTACGGCGATGAACCGATGCAAGCGACCCAAGGTAGTCCGGAAAGGTGGTTGGCAGTGATACCAGCGGACAGGGTATATGCGGTTCAATTTCTGCGCGAAGAGCCGGTGAAGCTGTTGCCATCAACAGTGGGGAGCCGGAGCGCAGACCGAAAAAGTCGCATTCATCCCAGTGTTCCCTGAATTTTTCCAGTGTTCGGATAAGTGACGCCGCATCGACCGGGATGGCCTTGTGTCCTATAAGCACATCCAGATAATCGGAAATCCCGATTCCGATGAAACTCACCTGCCGGGTTACTCCGTCCGGTGCGGCGTGTATGTACCACGGTGCGATAGCCGCCAATTCCTCCGCATCATGGATCACCGGCGTCAGTAGTTTTCCAACTCCGAAGTGTTTCCACCATGGAATTAGCCAGTCCGGTGACTGGAATGGGCTGGCGTATGGACACCGCTGAAGCAGACGCCGCCACGAATCTGAAATCCTGAGCAGATCGGATTCCCGCGTTAAGATTTCAATAATCTGCTCATGAACCGATGACGCCATACATCCTCCGGACCGGAGACCGAATTCCCGGCGCTCCGTTCTCCTCACCCCATGTTTCCATCCCGCTCTGTCACTTTCAAACAATCCGAATCGGCGTTTGTGTTGTTGAGTATGCATTCATAGACTTTGAAGTATTCGTGAATCATCCGACCTGCAGAAAAGCGCTCTCTTGCAACGTTACGGCAGGTTTCCGGATCAATCCTCTCACTCATTCCAATCATCCGGGCCATTTCCTCACCATCGCGCACCAGAAATCCCGTCATTCCTTCTTCCACGATTTCGCTCAATGCGCCGGATGAAAAGGCCACTACCGGAGTTCCGGCGGCAAGTGATTCCATTGCCACAAGCGAGCTCGTTTCCGGAGCAAGACTCGGAATCAGGAGACACCGTGCACCCAGGAGAAGCCTTCGCTTCCGCTCGAAACCTACCTGCCCCACGCAAACATATCGTCGCCCGTCAAGACGAGGCCGTATCTGTTCCTCATAATACCTCAGGTGTGAATCGTAGGGATACACCCTCCCGGCCAAGACCATTGGGATGTCCGCACGTTTTGCCGCATCAAGCGCAATATGATATCCCTTTTCAGGACATATTCTCCCGAGCGCAAGAACATACTGCCCTTTCGACCTCAGCCCAGAAAGCCTGTCTACGTCCACGCCATTACAGATACAAGGCAGAAGACCGGAGATCGGCGGACAAACCGCCTGCTGAGAACGGGAGACACAGACGAAATACGACCTGCCAACGGGAGAAAAAGACTCTTCTGGATACCAGGACGGAGGAAGGTGAAGGGTTGTCAGAACAGGAACGCCGTAGGGACGATATGCAGCAAAATCCAGACTGTGCATATGCACAAGGTTTACAGACAGATTCCGCAGAATTGACTGAAGGGCCTCTCTGAATGCCGCATGCATCCTTGCCCGGACATGGTCATCAATAGTCCCCCGTATCTCCGGTGTACTCACCAGAATTCCGTTCACTTCCGAACCATCGCACGCCAGAACAACGGAACGGTGTCCTTTTTCCACAAGTGCACGGTCCATGGTCAGGAGAATCTGTTCAGATCCTCCCGATGTGTCAGCCCGGACCGGAGCGAACGGATAGGCGACACTGAGTACGGTCATGGACATGGATCAGATCCCCCAATCCCAGCGTTTCCCGGGCGGCTCGCGCTTGTTCACGCCACTCCTGTCCCCGCATTCCCCAGGGAAAGAGATCGTAGTAAAGAAGGCCGGGATGCGGCGCTAAGGAGAAATCGTATACGGGCGCTTTTCGGAAGCATTCAATATCCACGGGAAAGAGAGCAAGAGTACGTTGCTGAGAAACAAACTGCGCAAGCATGTTTTTTTTCAAGGCGCGCTCCTCCCGTGAGAGGACGGCTGTATGGAGAGTACAATCGGTGGCCTCAAGAAACTCGAAGACGCTCATTCCCCCTGCATCCCGGTGATATGAGGCGAACTCAAGGATTACCGGCGTTTCCTCTCCATGTGTTTCCATGATTTGTATCGCTGAATGCACCCCGAACGCCGTGGAATCATGATCCGGATGCCCACCCTCATATGGATGGGTGAATACTGCGCATGGCTTGTGTTTTCTCATCATTTCCATGATTCCACAAGCAACTTCCACAAGCCTGAACCCGGCCTCCTGGTCGGGGATGTTCAACGTGCAGCAGCATCGTGTATCAATACCGGCAATGCTGAGCGCCGCATACAACTCCCGTCGTCGCGCCTCTGCATACTCACCCCGGCTTTGAAATCCTGCCGCGTTTGCGTCAGACATGTTCCGGGGCGAACCATCGGTGACATGCAACAGGGTAACTGACTTTGCGACCAGGGGTAGCCTGCTCCCCATCCCGACCGTTTCATCGTCCGGATGGGCCGCAACAATCATAATTGGTGCGAAGCATATATTTTCACCCCGGCTAAGCGCCTCAATAAAGGCGTCCATAGAAGTCTCAGACACCATATCGTCTGACCATGCGGACACAAAAGTCAGCGTACTCATGAATATCACGGGGCGGACTGGTGTGATGCGGCTGGATTCCATGTGACTCCGGAGTAAAACAGAATGTCACAGTAAGATCAAATGATTCCAGCGCGCGCATCATCCGGTCGAACCACGCATCACCCCCCTCTCTGAGGCTGTCAGCCCAACTCAGACCAGTACGCAGATGCCGCACTCCGAGATCACTCATCCACCGCACCGCATCGTCAAGGCGGTGGTCCTGGAAATGGAACCACTGACACAGCCCCAGTTCCGGAGTATACCGCTCAAACCTTTTCATTGACGGTTTTGGTGAACCATCTTCCCGGAGCAATCCCATGTAGAAGTGGCGATAGTATGATGAGCCCTCCGCTTCCCGGTGGCGGGTGGTCGCTGGCCAGGCCCGGGGGAGGTCAAAGAGGCTGTACCAGTGGATTCTCGGCGTTCTGCCGATGAGAAGTTCCGCAGTCCTGGCCAGACCGAAATCCTGAATTTCTTCCGCACCGAACGTAGAGCACCCCACTTCGGAGACCCATACCGGTAAATTTGTCACATCACGAATCGACTGGATTTTATCCGGCCACTCATGTATCGTCCAGTGATTCCAGTCGAGAGGAAAACCATGCACCGCTACGGCATCCATGTCCTGGAGCGCTTGCCTGGCCTGCATGTTCCTGATAAAATCCGGGTCAATTGGTGATATTCCGCCGAATACCCGGCGTATCCCGGGCTGTTCAGCCTTGACCGCGGCAGCCGCTTCACGCATCATTGCCGCAAATATGCTCCAATCGGGATCGATCGAGAAATCCCAGTGGGATTTGTTGTTCGGCTCATTCCAGAACATAACGGCCTCGATCATTCTTATCCTCCGGGGTTGTTTCTGATGCGTCAAACCGAACGGCTTTGTTTCACTAAAATTCCCTTTATCTGATTGCTACAACGGTATCGCTCATGGAAAGAAGACGTATAGCTTCGCGATACCCGTTCACGGTCCCGATATCCACGTACGAACTGCCGCCCCGAATCCCTTTCACTGTACCTCCCCGGCCAATATACGCATTCACCAGTGTTCCGAAGTATTCGTCCCTGGGGACACGTTCAAGCCACAGTGCATGCAGGTCATGAAGCACGTGCCCGGGAAGCCGGAACGCCCCCCACACCCAGTTTGTAACCGTATCGATCTGTTTGACCAGAATTTGTCTGACCAAATCATTGTCGTCGGTGACAACTGCGTCGAAAAATTCCGGATGGTCGACCGGAAAAAGAAGCAGAGAAAATGCATCATCGGGCAAAGTTCGAAGTCCGTCTTCCGGGAACCACACCGTGTCGGGAAGTCCCACAATCACTTGCTCCAGCGGGTCAATGAGCGGAAGCGCCTGGAATATTGCATCGCACAATCCCCGTGGATTCTGCTGCACCGTATAACAGATGTGTACGGAGTGCACTCCGCCTCCGTAATACTCCATGATATCAGATTTCCCCGGTGATATGATTACGCAGATTTTTTCCGCTCCCGCCAGAATCATACGTTCTACAAGGTATTCGCTGACCGCACGGGGCCGCTCCATGACACCGTCGTGACGGCTTCCTACCGGGAGCAGTTCCTTTGAAAAGGCAAGCGGCTGGATTCGGCTCCCCATGCCCGCAGCCGGTATAATCCCCCACATGGTCAGACCTCCGGTTAAATTCTTGCATGAATGGCGGAACTGAGAATGTTCTCAAGCTCCTCGGCGCGGCATTCGGCGGTGGATTCGCGCAATACCCGTGTCCGTGCGGCCCCTGCGATAGCCAAACGTTGCTCCAGAGGCAGGGCAAGCGCTTCCACTACATCCTCCGGTGTGTCGACCGTAACAATTTCCGCGCCGGGCTTGAAAAACAGTTCAAGCCCCTCCCAATTATCACTGATAATCGGGACTCCACAGGCCGCAGCCTCAAACAATCGTCCGGAAGGACAATAGCCCATTTCAGCCATCGGCCGTCGTGTCACATTCAAGGTAAAAGCGGATGATGAGTAAAACGCCGGGTGATCACCCGGCGGAACATGCCGTACGAAGAAAATGTTGTCTGTCCAGGGGAATTCCTGCGGGTATAACGATCCACCGATGAGAAAACGCCGAGCCGGAAGCCGTCGCGAAGGTTCTACCAGAAAGCGGTTAAGCCTGTCCTGGCGGTCCTCGGAATATGTACCCAGGTAAGAAAGATCAGCCCGGTAGCATTCCCTGGAATCAATCCGGCGATGGGTGTCGGGATCAACACTCCCGTAGAGGGATAACACCTGTTTCGCGCCGAGCCGTTCTTTCAGTTCCCGCAGCGCGATTCCTCCGGTATAGCTGAGCACCAGGTCAAAATCCCGGAAACCGTCCGGGCCCACATAGGAAACAGGTTCACCCGCCGCCAGACGTTGGAGTGTAACCGGCGTATCCAGATCGTAAAATATTTTCAACCGCGCCAAGGAGTCGAGCGACAGCCGACTCGCCGGAATCCCGTCGGGACAGTAAGAGGTGACAATAACAGCATCCGCCTCGGCCAGTTCATGCCGGGCAAACGATTGAATGGAATTCCATTCCGAATACAGGTGCAGCGATCCTCCGGGTATACCGGTCAAATCACGGTGTGACGCATAATACGGAACGTCCCGCTCAAAAAATACCACTCGATGCCCTCGGCGGTGCAGTCCTTTGCACAGTCCCCGCCATATGGTCGCGTGTCCGTTCCCCCAGGAAGAACTTATGGATAGACCGAAAATGACTATTTTCATGGTCAAGATACCCCGATAGATGTACCATGGTTGCGTGTCACAATCCTTCCTCCGGGAACGGATTTCCATCTTCGGTCCCGAAAACTGACGCCAACTCATTGCGCTTGAGTTCAGCCATATCCCATGGGTCAGTCGAGTGCGGCTCACACAAATAGATTTCGTGTCCAATCCGGGCCAGTACCCGGAATCCGGAAGACCGCAGTATCGCTGTGACCGCGGAATGATTGGGCGCCCACCAGTTCGTGGGGTCACCGGCCAGAGACTTCTCAATAAACGCCATCTTCGGCCACCCAGAATCGAGCATGCGTTCACGGTTATCTATCGGCAGGTTTTCTTCCGGGTCAATCACATCTTCTCCTGGCATGGTCAGGGTCTGGAATACCATCAGCTTTTTGACCTTCCCGGAGATAATGTCCAGTGCCAGTAGCGGATACCGAAGATGGTAAAATAATCCCATAAACAGCACGAGATCGTATTTTTCCGAACTTCGAGCCAGATCGTACACGGTCATTCTGATGAAATCCACCCGGTCGCCATTTCCAACAATTTCCGAAGCCCAGCGTGCTTGCCGCAGGTAGTGTTCATCCAAATCAATACCGGTCACGCGCGCACCGCGCCGGGCCAGCTCGAAGCTGTAGAACCCCGCATTGCATCCGATATCAAGCGCACTCCACCCGGAGAGATCGGACGGTAGCGATGAAGCGATTGTTTTCCACTTGAATGCAGGGAAATCTCCGAGCGGATGCTCGGGAGCGGTACGAATTCCACCGGGCAGGTGCAGGTTGTGAAACCATGGACCGAGACGTGCGATTCTCCATTCGATATCATTCTTGGGGTCGGATAGTTGCGTTTCGAGTGTATCAGCCATATCCCCTCCACCTTTCCCGTTCCGACCGTTGCTGCATGATTCTATTCAGCGGCAGCGAAGAAAATTAAGATACTTTCTCCCTTCGCCATCGCGTCAGGATGGCGCCAGTAGTTACGAGTAAGCATGATCAACAGGGTTGAATAAACAAAATTTCTATCTGGATGACGGATCAACTTCCGCCAAGAGATTTCAGACATTCTCCGAGAGCGGAACGGGACACATGAATACCCCGGCGTCTGCTCCGGCTGGAGCGCACCATTCGATACGCCTCCAGAACATATCTCTCAAGTTCCACGGCACGATGCGCTGACGTGTGTCCGGCCAGAATTCGGCGACGTGCGTTTTTGCCGATTGCGGCCCTCTTTTCGTCAGGAAGCTGAAGATACTTCAGGGTGTCCTCCGCTCTGGATGCAACCAGAATGTCTCGCCCGGGTGTAAAAAAGTCATCGAGACCGGGCCAGAAGTCGCTGATTACCGGAGTCGCGCATGCAGCTGCCTCGAAAAGACGGACGCTTGGCGAATATCCGGCACGGATCATGTCTGCCCGGGTAATATTCAAAGTGAACCGCTGACCGTTGTAGAACTCCCGATGCATCTCCGGAGACAGATGCTCAACGCGGCGGACATTCTTCGGCCAACGAACCGTATCGGGATAGAGTGGTCCTGCGACAACAAACCTCCCTTTGTTCCATTTGCGGGCGGGACGGAGCATGAGTTCTTCCAGAGGAGGTTGACGGTCGTTGCTGTATGTGCCCATATATCCCAGATCATACTCCGGTTTTCGTGTTTCAGGAAAGTACATGTCGGGGTCAACGGAACAGTGGAACGGCTTTGCCATCGGAGAACCGAATTTCTTTTCCAGCACATTCAGCACCGGTCCTCCGGAGAATGAGAGATAGAGGTCGTAGCGGGGTATGCTTTCCGGATTCAGATAGTCACATACACCCTCCCGGACCTTCTCCAGGGTGACCGGAGTATCGATGTCATAGAAAGCCCTGACCCCTCGGGTGGTGCGAAACACCCACTCGCCCACATCGATTCCCTCGGGAACGTATGACCCAACCACAACCAGATCCGCCCCACGGATCTCCGGGGTAAACCGGTCTTCCAACTCTTCCAGGCATGTGTACAGTTCAGTGCGGCAGTAAGGCGGAATTGGCAGATCACGATTCGGTGCGTACCACGGCACATCCCGTTCAAGGAAGAGTATCTCATGCCCTCGGGAATCCAGTTCCCTGACAAGCCCCCGATAGGTCGTGGCATGACCGTTCCCCCAGGATGAAGTGATGGACAGGCCGAGAAAGATAATCTTCATGCAGCTTCGCCTTTTTCGAGGGTGAGCAGCAGAGCCTCCACCTGGACGGCTCGATGTACATAGGTGTGTTCACGGAGCACTCTTCTCATGGCGTTTCCGCCGATTATTCTTGCACGACCCGGGGTAAGGGATTGCAGAATTTCCGCCACCGAATCACCATCACGTGCCACAAGGCACTCCAGATCCGGTTCCAGAAAGCACTCGATGCCTTCCCATTCGTCGGTGATAATACAGGCGCCCGCTCCCGCTGCTTCGAATATTCGGGTCGGCGGCGAGTATCCGTACCGAGCCATACTTTCGCGGTTTATGTTCAACACCGCGGTTGGCGTGCAGTTAAAGGCATTGTGGTCCCTGGTGTATACGTGCCCCAGGACGGATATATTCCCATATTGAGGGATATCCTCTCCCCACCCGTTGCCGCCAAGCAGGAAACGATGGCTGGAAAGCTTTGCGGCCGGACGGAAGAAGAATTCTCGAACCCGTTCTTCACGATCGGGCATGCGATTTCCCAGAAAACCGAGTGTACCCTCGAAACGATGTTCGGGGGGAACCGGGAAATGAGTTTCCGGGTCAAGGGCATTGTACACGGGGATGCATTCCTGTGCGCCAAGGTTCCGGTAGCCCTGAACCACGGGTTCGCCACCGCCATAGGTCAAAATGTGATCGTACTGTGGAATCAAGGTCCGAAATGGATCACCCGAATTTCGGTGCACCCGGTCGAGCGTGGCGGGAGCGTCCACATCCCAGAACACGACCTTGTTTTCGGAAGATTTCAGTTCGAGCACAGCCGCTTCCAGCAGTTCGTCGTGTACGCCCACTCCGCTTGCCTTGACTATTATATCTGCACCCCGTGCATCTTCGATAGCCTTCTGCACCCCATTTCGGTCACGCGAGGGATATATCACACTTCTCGCGTATTCCGGGTCCGGAATGTCCCGGTGTTGTTGACGGTCATAGGCGTCCGGTTCATAGAAAGTCGTCCGATGTCCCAACTGATGCAGAGATTTAATGATGCCACGGTAGTAAGTGGCCGCTCCGTTCCAATATGCCGACACCAGGCTTGATCCGAAGAAAGCGATGCGAAGACTCCTTTTACCCATTCTCAAGCTCCTTTCACCCCTTGCGCTGATCATGCACACGCCTGGCCTGTTTCCGGCATAAACCGTAGGGTACATTGATTTTTCGTGAGGCCCGGGAACGTCGGATGTGAATACCATGATTCGAGCCACTGTAATTGATTGCCTGCAGCGTATGACCAATACAGAAATGCGCATATAATTCATGTCATGCGTACCGCATTCCCATCATATAGGCCAACAGAACTCAATCGCAGACATTTAGCAGATCTCGGGTTTCTCAGCCCGCTGAGGACACTGAATTTTCCATTTCGTTCACTCGTTCCGGACAGACTCCTATCTCCCGGGATACTTCCATCAACTCGTTTACCCGATGCACGCAGGTGTGACGGGACCAGATTGTTCGCAGACCATGTTCAACCAGTGCTCGGGCAGTTTCCGGTTCATGAAGTATGCACCTGATGTGCTTCTTCATCTCCTCACCGTTCCGTGCAACGAGATAATCCTTTCCCGGATTGAAAAGATGCTCTGTATCTTCCCAGGGAGCGCAAACCAGAGGGATCCCGCAGGCCAAAGCCTCAAAGGGACGGATGGTGGGTATACCGGGTAGACGGGTGACGTAAGGCCGTCTTGGAATATGCAGGGTAACCCGGTACCGTGCTAATATTTGTGGTACGTTGTAATTTGCAAGCCAACCGTCATAACTGATTCCGGCTTGCGCCAGCAAATTGATCGCTGAAGCAGGATAGCGTACGCCGTATGCAGCTGAAATCAACCCGAGAGATCTGACCGGCCCGACCAAAAACTCCTCGTATTCTTCTGTCCGCTCCTCGTCACCCCAGTTGCCGATCCAGACCAGATCTCCATCCCTCTCTCCGTTGGCGGTGGGACGAAACACCCTTGTATCCGCGGCTTCGTGCCACACCCAAGCCTGACGCGCCCATCCACGATCCAGATATCTTTCCCTTATCACTTCGCCGAAGGCCAGAACCCCGTCATATCCGGAAAGATCATACGTTGCCATCACATCCGGCCGGGTCACAGAACGGTGGTGTGTGTCATGGAAGAGCAGCCTGAATGAACTGTCGTGTTTCCGTATTTCGCCGATGCGTCGCACGAGCTCCGGATCGTTCCACTCATGGACAAGAACCAGGTCGGCTCCCTCGAGTATTCTGGTCACATCAAGATCGTTTGTCCGATATGGAATGCTTCGGAGGTGGGGATATCTCCTATGGAACTCCAGGATGGGACCCGTTCCATGGTGCTCTTTCAGGTTACGGATACTCCACCCGGATTCCGGTTCATAGACTTTCACTTCATGCCCACGGGACAGGAGCTCTGAAACGATGCCTCTCAGAAAATGGGCGTTCCCATGATTCCAATCCGAAACAAGTGAGTGGTAGAAGAAAACGCAGCGCATGAAAAACCCTCCCGATATGGCGATACTTCCGCCCATAAGCGGTCCTTCGCCAGTCCCCGCACCCTTCAGAATTGCCAGCTTACGGCATACGTACAGTGGCGAAATCCTTCTACTCTCAAGGATTGCGCAGTCTCCGAATGCATGTACATGCCGACAAGGTTTTCTCAATGTACGTACGCTAATCGTCGAAGCGTCTGATGATTCAGTGTACGAGACTCAAGACAGGTATCCATTTCGGATACGGGTATTCACAACATCAGCATTCATCGCCGAAGGACATATGGTTCTTCAGTGTATGGGCTGGAAATGAAATCTTTCCCGCTTCCGGAATTTCCAATCAACATCTCGTACAGACGCAGGTAATCATTTCCCATACGTTCAGGAGAGAATTCGAGGGCCTTTGCTCGGGCTCGTTTTCCGAGAAGAATCCGCAGGGAATCGTGCTCGATGAGCCTTCGCACTGTTGCCTCCAATTGGTCAGGGTTGTCCGGAGGGACATACAGCGCCGCTTTTCCCCATATTTCCCGAAAGCTCGGAATATCACCGAGAATGAGAGCGCATCCTGCGAGACCGGCTTCCAGCGCACAGTATCCGAAAGGCTCGTACCGGGCGGGAAGCGTAAAAATTGAAGCTTTCCCGAGCCAATCAGCCAGTTTCCGGGACGAAAGCTTCCCCAGGCACCTGACACCTTCAAGGCACACCTCTCCCCCATCCGGATGGGCGCACTCGCCTGCAATAACAACAGGCCACATCCCGTTGCCGGTCAATCGTTCCAGTGCACGCAGGTTTTTTGCTTCATCCCATACTCTTCCCGCGGCCATGATAATCGGTTCTTTTTCACGTGGTTGGAATTCATCCGCGATGCGTCCATTGTAAACGGGCGGAGCTGCCTGGAATTCGCCGTAATGATGCATCAGCATATCCAGCATGGCTCCCGTTGGCGTTGCGACCAGACCGGCGCTCCGCAACCCACGGGTTACTTCCCGGCGGTACCGTTCCCACGATTCTGAGGGAACGGCTCCCATAACCGCTTCATGCCACGAGTACACACAGGAATGCCCGACCACGAGAACAGGAGCCTTCCAGGGCAGCGATGCATGGACGTATCCGTTCAGGTGGATGATATCCGGTGCTTCCATCCGCTCCAGATCCATCAGCCATCTGCCGGCCTCTTCTATATCTTCCCATGGGTCCTGCATCCATTCAAGTTTGAACCCGCTTTCGTGTAGCATCAGGTTGCCCAGACTTTCCGCCTGTGAACGCTGACGTGCATCGAGCGGACTGCCCATCGTGGCCAGGGAAACTTCAACTCCAGATTTTCCGAGTTCACGGGTTAATTCCAAAGCATATGTCCAGACACCTCCGATAGTGTCGGCGGTCATAAGTACCCGGTGTATTTTTTTTCCAATCTGGTGTTCCATGATACTCCTTTGCGCCGTGTTTTCCCGACTCAACACAATACAGCCCGGATGGCTCCAGATTCATGTTTCCACGTCTACAGGGCGCCCATATATGGAATCAAGCACGGCAGCAACCTGAATCATGGTTTCAATTTCCTGATTATATTGCCCTCCATCACCTAATTGGTCCACCCAGCGTAAAATGGCTCGCCCTCCCCATTCGTCAGGAGGAAGGGATAACGTTTCCCGATTGGTCCCCCGATAGAGTTCCGCGGAAAAATCGTAGAATGAGCCATTCACGTTTCGGAGTTCAACACCGCCCTTTTCACCAAAGAAAACGGCCTCTATATTTGCGTCGCATCCGGCATGAATGTTCCATGAGCACTCTATCTCCGCAACAGCGCCGCTTTCAAGGTCAAGACGCGCGACTGCATAATCTTCGATCAGGTCTTGCCTCCCGTTCAGCGGTTTTCCTCCGGAGAATAAACGACTTTCGCAGGACTGCACCACCGGGAAGCCAAGCATCCAGAGTGCGAGATCAACCAGATGAACCCCCAGATCACACACACATCCGCCCCCCGACTCCGCGGGACGATAGTACCAGGATTTATCCGGACCATACGCATTATGAAAAGCCAGGTTGGCCGCGAAAACATTCCCGATTTCCCCGGTCATTACCCGTTCATGCATTTTGGAGGTTGCTTCCAGATATCGGTAGGAGAGGTCTACACCGAGCAGACGGTTGGACAATCGTGCTTCCATAATTATTTTCTTTGTCTCAGCCGTATTGCGTCCCAGAGGTTTCTGACAAAAAACCGCCATTCCGCCACGGAGAGCGGCAATGGACTGTTCAGCATGGAATGCACTTGGGGTTGCAATGACCACTCCGTCCGGTTTCTGTTCAAGCAGAGAGTCCAGATCCGAACAAATCACCGCTTCCGGGGCCAGTGCCCGTGCTTTTTCCAAAGGTTCGGTCCGGGTGTCGGCGATGGCCGCAATTTTCGCTTTTCCACTCCGAGCCACCGCTTCCAGACGGTTGCATCCGATCCATCCCACACCAAGAAAACCGAGACGAGGTATTTCTCCGGTTCCGTTCCACCCGCTCATACCCCCTCCCCGTTTCTGTCGAACAGCAGGAGTCCTTTGACGAACCCGTGGGGATGCTCCTGAAGCTCCCTGAACGCGGTTGGAAGCGAGTCAATCGTGTACCGATGGGTATAAAGCGGGGTGGGATCAAGCTCGCCTTCGGCTACCATCCTCACCGCCGACCACATGCCTTCGGTATACACCCGGGGCTCCCTTTCATGCGCATTTATTACATCGAGACCCCGCCAATTCCAGAGTTGCAAGTTTACCTGTCTGAGACCATCCTGGTGATATCCCGCTATCACCAGCTTTCCCCTCACCCTGGTGAGCTCACCCGCCAGGTCCAACGGCCACTGGTATCCGGCTGTTTCAATGACCACATCGCACCCCAATCCGTCCGTCATTTCCTGAACGGCCTGGAGCACTCTTGTCTGATCATCAATAAGAACCGTGCGCGTTATCCCGAATTGCGAAACCGTTTCCAATGCATGCCGTCGCCGGGAAAGGGCTATCACTCGTCCCCCCTCCCTGTGAGCTATTGCGGCAACCAGCATGCCGAGAAACCCTCCGCCGACCACGGCCACAGAATCGCCGGGGCGGATTGCACTTCGACGGACCACATTCACCGCGCACCCCAGAGGTTCACCGGGAAAGGGTTTGCCATCAAGGTGTACGGGAAGAGTTATGACCGATTCGGCGGACGCCACATCGTATTCCGCATAGGCATGACCGGAAAGAAAGGCTATCCGGTCGCCCGGGGACACCGAACTCACTCCAGGACCGATTTCATCTACGATTCCCCACCCTTCATGTCCGGGAGCCCCAGCCTCCATGGGGTAGCGGAACCACGGGCGTCCTTCCCAGACCGGAAGGTTCGACGCGCAGATTCCGCACCCTTCCAATTTTACTCGAACCATGCCGGGTTCCACTTTCGGACGGTTAGCTTCGTGGATGCGGATATCTTCGGGTCCCTCCATCACTGCGGCCAGCATTTTCTCCCCTTTTGTTCTGCGGCCCCGCATAATTCCAAACCGCCCGGTAAGCTCACGAATAGATTGGCGCCCGGATTCCCTTCGAGTTTTGGTCAGCATTCCTATCCCCGGCATATCAGGCTCCCTCCATGAGGAACACGCTTTCCGGCTCCTCGATGTGCATTCGTGTCTCTGACGATCTCTTGCCAAGATTTCCGGCCAGCCATGAATACAGGCGCTCCACGCCGGTGTGGACGTCAGTTGCGGCTTTCCATCCGGTGGCAGCACTGAAACGGTGTGTATCCGATACGTAATACCGCTGGTCTCCGGTACGCCAGTCTCCATATCTCACATCCGGCAGTGATCCGTTCAGCCGCTCGATCAGATTTAGAAGCTCCCTCAGGCTGACCACATTCGTCGGACCTCCACCAATATTGAATGCGCCACCCGACAGAGAGCTCATATTATTCAGAGCAAGGAGGAACGCAGCCACCAAATCCTCTACGAACAGAATGTCACGGACCTGATAACCGTCGCCGTACAGGGTGATGGACTCACCACGAAGAGCCCGGATAAGAAAATGCGCCACCCACCCCTGGTCCTCGGTACCGAATTGGTGCGGACCATAAATGCAGCTCATGCGGAATACAACAGCGGGCAGACCGTATACACGGGCATAATCGCTTACGTACTGGTCGGCGGCGCCTTTGGAACACCCGTAGGGACTGTGAAAATCCAGGGGGCGGAACTCTCCGATTCCATTGCGACGCAGTTCCGGATTCACCGGTTCGTACCGGCTGGTTCGGAGTTTAAGAGCAATGTCGTCGAGTCGACCGTACACTTTGTTTGTCGAGGTGAACACCATCCCCGGGGAGTGATCCAGACCACGCAATGCCTCAAGCAGGGACAGGGTGCCATACGCGTTCACCTCGAAATCATCCACTGGATCATCCAGACTCGAGGTAACGGCGACCTGTGCCGCAAAATGAAAAACGCTTTTCGCCCTTCGAACACTTTTACAGAGAACCTTTCGATCCCGGATATCGGCTATCTCAACAGACAACCGGCTTCCATACGTTTCTTTCAGCCAACGGAGATTTTGCTCAACACCGGGACGGGAGAGATTATCTATAACGTGAACCCGCTCACCCTCTGAAAGCAGCCGCGCGGCAAGATTTGTCCCGATAAACCCGGCGCCGCCCGTAATGAGGTGCACCGGGTCTGATTGCTGGATATTACGCCGCCGTCCGGCAGCTATATGACCTGTATACCAAGATACATTCGATCCATTCCCCAGGGCTGCCAGTGTACTCACTCCACCGATTCCCCATCCGGACCATACGCGATATAACAGCTTGGGGCTGCCGTCCATGCGTTTCAGACCAAATCGCTCTTCCATGTCGACATGCGGGCGAACGTACTCCTGATCACCGTCATACATCGAATACCAGTACGCCCGTGTCACCGGCGCCGTACTTAGTCGCACAAGCTCGCCCAACTGATCGTTTTCCCTGTATTTGTCCGTTGAACAGCCCGTTTCCGTAATCCATATTTCGGAGCGAACATGCAGGGTATCCACATAACAACGGATTGATGAAATTATTCTATCCCAGCTTTCGTTTTCACCTTTCCCGTATTGTGGGTAATATCGTAAACCCACCGCATCAAATAGCCCAGCCGCGCCCCGTTCACACAGCCATCCCAACCATCTGAAAATGCACGATTGAGAAGCGCTCAAAACACTTCTGACACCGAGTTCGTGCAACCGGTACAGAGCATCGGCAAGATCGGCCGCACCCGAATCGAATGCTGCCGTATCCTCCCAGACCGATAAATTCCGTTCATCGAACCAAAGGGAAAAGTCAACCCATTTCGGCATCGTATCGGAATAGTTCCGGAGTTGGTCGATAATGTCGGTGTACCAACTGATGTGTTTTTTGAACGAATGGTTTTCCGCCAAGGCGCCTTTCGAAAATAAAACCGGACAGGAAGGAAGCAACTCGGCTTTTTCCGCCATTCTTTTCAGCAGACGCACGTACCGCGCAGTTCCCTTTGCATTATCGGCGGTTGATTCGAAAATCGCTCTAACGTGACGAATGCCAAGTCGGTCCAGATCGGTGAGCAACGTACCGGCACGGTTGGTATCAGTCGGCGTGACCCGTTCTGCCACACCTATCAGGGGTCTCTCAACACGATGGAGAGACCCGCCTGTCATACTGAGCATCGGTTCTATACCATCACCCCCCGTCTTTCTCCTGAAGCAATCGGCACAGATGAATGAACACGAACAACACGATTCGACCGCCCCCTCCGTGCCGCAATATAGATGTGCATGCCATCAACACGCCGACAACCCCCTGTGACGCAAAAATCGGGTGACAATATGTTCTTGACGCCGAAACCATCATTACTTGATCTATCAGTGATTCTTTGCAGCGGTTCATTATATATCGCATTCTCGAGAATACAGATGATTGTTGACGTTTTCGAATCACCACCGGTGTTCCCGTAGTGTATTCCCAGTTGGGGAAATATCGGCCCGACTATCTTGCCTGTATCCATATGCAACACCTTCACCGAAAGATAACTTATGTGTTTAATAGCAATATATATATCATGTCTTATTGCAGTCAAGTCTAAATTGCTCATTGTGTTCATTGTGACTTGCGATCCGGTCTCTGTCAATCACCCCTTCAATGCACGTGTAGAGTTCAGAAGTTGAGATTCCTCCGTACCGGACCGGTATAGATGGAAACTTTTCTCTGTCCTGAGCAGGAAGGAAATGCTATTATTGTCTTGCCTGTCTACTTCTGAGAATGCATTGCTCTGATTTTCCGAAAGATTTGTTCCGGAGAGGAGAACTGCGGATATGCAGGGGAAATCAACACGGAGAGCGTTTCTCGCGGCGACGGCTCGATACGGCGCCGCAGCGGGATTTGCCACCTCCATATTCAGTTCATCCGGGTGCACCGGGGGAGCGGCTCATGACCTGGTCATCAGTGGAGGGTTGGTGTTTGACGGTTCCGGAGCGCCTGGAATTGTAACGGATGTGGCCATAACGAATGGCAAAATCTCTGCACTTGGCAAGAATCTTCGCGTCAGAAAAGGCGGAGACCGGATCGATGCCCGCGGACTGGCGCTGAGTCCGGGTTTCATCGACGTACACACCCACACCGACAAACACCTGCTTATCAATCCGAAAGCGGAAAGCAAAATTCGCCAGGGGGTTACAACCGAAATCGGTGGAAACTGCGGGGGTTCCCATGTGCCCGATACTCCCGATAATCCGGGTAAAGAACTGACCGACTTTTACACCGAACTGGAGCAGAAAGGGATCGCGCTCAATTTTGCTACCCTGATGGGGCACGGGACTATCCGTAACCTGAGCATGGGCTCGGTCAACCGTCCCCCCACAGGGGAAGAAATGCAGCGCATGCGTGTTATACTGCGGGACTGCTTGGAAGCCGGAGCCATCGGCATGTCCACAGGGCTGTATTACGCGCCGGGCAGTTTCGCTTCCACAGCGGAAATCGTGGAACTATGCCGCGAACTTGTCCCATTTGGAGGAGTATACACGACCCATATCCGTGATGAAAGCGATTCTGTCCTCGAAGCGGTTGATGAAGCAATTTCCATTGCCCGACAGTCCGGCGCCAGCTTGCAGATTTCACACCTGAAAGCCATGTACCCCCGGAATTTCAGTAAAATATCTTCCGTCCTTGAGAAAATCGATACCGCCAATCGGGAAGGGATTGCAGTACTCGCCGACCGTTATCCATATGTCGCCAGCTCAACTTCCATCAGCGCATTTTTCCCGAGATGGACCCAAGAGGGAGCCGGAGGAAGCTTCATCACCCGTCTCAAAGACAAAAGCCTCGAAGCGAAAATTCGTGAACACATGAAGGGAATCGAAGAGAAGCTCGTATCCTGGGATACCATCATGCTCTCCGGGCTTGGAGTTCACACCGACTCCCCCATAATCGGGAGAACCGTTCTGCAGGCCGCGCGTGAAGCAAACCAGCAGCCCTACGATTTCATCAGGGATCTCCTAATTGCGGAAAAGGGCGGAGTATCCATCGTCAATTTCGCCATGAATGAGGACAATCTCCGGCGGGTTCTCGCCCACCCGCTCGTAGTAGTTGCATCCGATGGATATTCTCTTGCACCGTATGGAGAGTTGGGCGCCGGGAAGCCCCATCTCCGCAATTACGGCACATTCACGCGGGTGCTTGGTAAATATGTCCGTGACACGAAGGTGCTCAGCCTGCCCGAGGCCATTCGAAAAATGACATCACTTTCCGCCGAGAAATTCGGTCTTGAGGGAAGGGGACAAATTCGGGAAGGGTGTTTCGCGGATATCACTGTGTTCAATGCGGACACGGTCGCGGATAATGAGGATTGGCTGAACCCCCACCAGTACTCGTCAGGAATCGAGTATGTGCTGGTAAACGGCGAGATTGTAATCAACCGGGGAGAACATACCGGAGCACTGCCGGGAAAATGCCTGCGGAAGGGGAATGCCTGAATTCCCCTCCGCGCGGCGGTTTCAGGAGTTATGACTTGAGCGGTGGCAAGTTGCGTCCGCGGCCGTTTGGTCGCACCCGGTTCGCGGGACCGGTTTCCACAAAGTCGGACACTCTGCCTTTCCTGGCGATCATCCGGTCGAGAATTTGCAAGCTGAAAAGCAGCCCGCGAGGATGGTGGAGGGTTTCACCGTATGGCCACACGAGCTTCTTCGTGTAGGAATATTCGAAGGACCGCTCGAACCATTCCTCCAGCCACTGTTCCCGAGTGTGTTCAAGACCGAGCAGGAGAAACACCCAGACCTCGTTCATGACGTAGGGGTCCAGGATATTGCTGCGGGCAAAGGGATCCGGATCGTCCGGCCAATACCATCGAACCAGCCCCTGCTCGCCATCCCGTTCCAGCCAGAGATTGCTGAGCACATCGTGTCCGAAATGGAGAGCATCCGTAAAAATTTCCGGGCTGCCAACCCGTAATGCCTCGTCCATGCTCATCCAGGCGGCCTCTATGCTATGGAAGCCGTCGGAAACCCTCAGTGTGTCGTATGTCAGCGGCGATTTCGAATAGGGTGTGTAGTCCCACTGCAGATCCTCGAAAGCATATCCCTTATCACGCTGATAGTGACGCCCAAGGATATTGCGCACGCAGGTGCGGGCGATGGCTTCAAGCCCTTCATCTTTTGTATATTTCAGGAGTGGGGTAAGCCCGCTCAAAAGGTGGATCCAGCAGCCCAGACGCCGCGTTCCCGGCTCACGCCAGGTGCCTACATGGTCTTCCCGGGGAGCATGCATCGGAAGTTGCACCCAGTTCGAGGTGAGAATCTCCATGACCCGGTATGCGGATCTCACCGCGATATCGCGGGCCTGGGTGTCTCCTGTCGCGCGATAATACTCCGCCAGCCCATGAATGGGATAAATACTGGAGAAAATATCGAGGGAGGGAGCGACAACCGCCCCCTCCCGGCTTACCATGTCATGCCACTGGTTCTTATTGTAATCAAAGCAGAATTTCACCAGGAAATCATAACCGGCTTTCGCTGCGCGCAGGTACAATTCATCCCTCTCGATTGTATTGTACAGGTACGAGTACATCCACAAGCATCGTCCCTGGTGATACAATCGTTTGTTGGTATTGACCCATTCGCCCGTATCATTGATGTACGGCCTTACATGGGGAATGTATCCGCCGTACTTCCAGTCTACCACGTGCTCACGCCAAAGGGGCAGATTCCTCTCGAAAAACTCCGTTCGGAAAACTTCCCGGACCCGCTCAATTGAGAGAGAGCCGATGGAACGGATACCATCCGAGTCTCCGGTTCCCGTCCCGTAATCAGACCGGTCGCGTTTTTCCCCCACTCCGTAAGCCGGCAAGGACATGGAAAGGGATGTCGCCCCGGCGGTCAGTCCCCACAGAAACCGTCTCCTCTGCATGTTCCCCCCAACTGTTGCAGCGCGTTCTGTCTAAGCTATTCCGAACGTATCGTCATTGTAACAACCGTCTCCCGGACCGGTTTTTCCAGAACAATACCGATTCTTACCGGCTGCTTCTTCGCGGTCATATTCTCATCAATCCGTTCGGAGGTGATACGAAAGCCGGAACCGGACACGGTAATCTTTACATTGAGAGCCACGGCCCCATCCTGTATCGTGAGAACACCCGGAGAAGTTTCACGCCACTCCGAAAAGGTGACCAGCGCGGTTTCGAAGCGTTCCGGTGAGGAGAACTCCACTCTGTCCGTGACGGTCAACGCACACCGGCCGGCTCGGGAATAGTCTAAAGTTCGCTCCAGCTTTCGGAGAGTTGGGACATCATATGCGGAAGAAAGGTCAAAAATGACCCGATCGTGAGATTCAGTAAAATTAGTTCCGACGACCACTGCTTTCGCCTCGGCTCCGGTGCGCTGGAGTTTTCCCGCGACGACCGGAACGGAATGCCCGAAGGACTTCAGCGCAGAGCTTTCATACCGGCGACTGCTGAATGTGCGAGCGGTGTAGACCTCGGCGCCCGGATCAACAATGAGTGCTTTCTCCTTCAATGCAACAACAAAGGAACCGAGATCATTGTGATTGTGGTGTTCGTTGTTGTGTCCGCCCTTCAATGCGGCGCCAAGTCCGTTCTGGACGACTTCAGGCGGACGGCAAATCAGAACACCGGCATCTTCGAACCAGTGCCGAACCGGGTATTTTTCTCCTTCCCCGTTGCCGCCCTCAGGGACGCCAATATCCCCGGTCAGGTCAAAGAGTACGAGTTCATAGAAGTGACGGCCGAAATCAGGGTCGGAAGGAGTATTCCAGCGGTCGGAACCGAAACCGTACCGGCGGCTCAGAAAGCGCATGAATCGTGGAGTGGGACGGGCGGTTACCGGGCAATCGGCGAAAGCCGGATACACACCCGGAATTATTTCGATATTCACGGGAAACCGGGCGATATTGGACACTTTCTCCCGGTCGAGCGGATCCAGTCTACCCCCGGTTGCCCTGCTCACCGCCACCGCAAGCATCAGGTAATGCCCGAACCCGTAATTCCAGTAGCCGAGACCTTCCGAGCAATACCCGTCAGACGTGAATCCCGCGAAGAAGTTCGTCGTGTACTTTTCCGCGCCGTATATGAACCAGGCGCGTTCCTCCTGAGATTCCACCAGCGCGAGGGCCGCCCCGACCACCCCGCCGAAGCAGACGGCATTCCAGTTGTTCGTTGTGGTCATCCAGGATGCAGCTGATTCGCCGTCCCGGAGAATACGCAGAACCGGGTCGAACGTCCTTCGGCGGACCTCCTTTCGGAGCAACATACGAACGTCCGGACTAAGACGGTCCTGCAACAGGTGGTCTACCGTTGCAAGCGTCCAGGAAGTTTCCGCGACAAAAAGATCAACCTGCACCGCCTCCCCGCGGTAATTCTTCAGTTCTCGGTCATGGGCGGGAAGCATCCAGGTCGGTTCGGAGCATATGGCCCGGATATATAGTTCGATAACGTCGAGAAAACGCCCCCGGCTCTCAAGGCATTCAGCCAGCACCAACCGCCCAAGCACTGTCCGGCGAGTAAAATATGGCGATTCATAATTCACCCGGTTGCCGGAGCGCGTGAACTGCAGAAAAAGAGTATCGGGGAGGTCCGGAACCGGTTTTACGAGCAGTTCGGAAGCCGATTCCGCCGCGCTCCTGAAGCCAGGAATTTCGGCAAACCGGTTCCATGCATCACGGTCTGTAATCGGTATTCCGAGTCCGCGGGGCGTTGCATCGAGCATGGCGGCGATGTTGGCTACCCGCTGAGGAATCGCCGTTTCCGCCGTACTCACGGCAGAAACGGCTGGAACGGCAAACGCAAAAGCGTTTGTCAGGAATAACACCAGGATGCGTCGCGCCAACGCGGTCATACGGTCCCTCCCGGAAAACGTGTACCCGCCCCGGCTGTTACATTCCCCGCTTGTAACGCAGGAGAGCCTCCATGAAATAGTAATCACCGTAAATAAGCGAAACATCAACATCAGCGTTGTGCGGCTTGCTCCCGGTGGCATGGAGAAGAATGGCGGGAGACGTGGTCCCCTCGGCGAGATACGGGGGAGTGGAAAGCGAGGAGAGAATATCCAGAGCGGCCTTGCGATATTTCGCCGAAGCAGCCTTGTCCGTTACCAGGGTGCTGAGTTCAAGCAGACCGCTGGCGGCAACCGCACCGGCCGAAGAATCGCGGGGTTCGCTGGAGCCACCCGGGGCCTGGAAGTCCCAGAAGGGTACATTATCCGCCGGCAGGTGTGCAATGAAGTAATCTGCAAGGCGACACGCTGTCTGTAGAAATTCGGGCAGCTTGGTCTCCCGGTATGTCATGGCATACCCATACAGTCCCCAAGCCTGTCCGCGTGACCAACAGGAATCATCCGCATAGCCCTGATGCGTATTCTTTGCCCTGATTGCACCTGATTCTGGATCGTAATCGACAACGTGGAACGTGGAACCGTCGGGACGAATATGATTTTTTGCCGTGTTGCGGGCATGAGTCACGGCGATGTCGTACAATTCTTTGCCGCCACCGTTTTTCGAGGCCCAGAACATGAGTTCCAGGTTCATCATGTTATCCACGATGACCGGAAACTTCCAACGGCTGCCCGCGTTCCATGACTGGATAAGCCCAACTTGGGGGTTGTATCTCGTGGCAAGCGATTTCGCGGCCTGAAGAATCACGGCGGGATAGGAATCCTTTTTTATGAGCCGGTACGCGTTGCCGTAACTGCAAAAAATCATGAAGCCCACATCGTGGTTGCCGGTGTAGTCCTTGACCGGCTCCAATCCTTCAGTCCACCGCTCCGCGGCCGCTTTAAGGTCATCAGAGCGGTCATGTTCCCATGCATACCAGAGAACCCCGGGAAAGAATCCGCTCCTCCAGTCATACATGCCCGCTGTTTTCCATGGACTGCCCTGCTGTACGGCTATGGGAAGTAATAACGGGTCGCTCACTACCGTGACGGACTTACGCAACTGCGATACGCCGAACTGCAGAGCGTGGTCAATCCGCCGGTCGAAATCCGTGGATTGAGCACCAGCGATACTCTGCAATCCCGCAAAAAAAGCAATGCTCCACAATACGCTGCGCAGTCTCATGCTATCCCTCGTTCCCTTTCTGACAAAACAAAAAAGTGTGTCAATAATCATTGTTCATGTAAATCCCGCGCTTTGGCACGACGGCCTACTCTCATTCCGCATGCATACGATTCTCTTACAATGCAAAATTCAGCGCTGTTTCGAATTATCATGGAGAACACAAATGTTGAGAAAAGCGTTGCATTATCTGCATACTATCCCGTTCACCGCCCTTTACTGAGGGGGCTCAGGAGATAAACCCATACTCGGTTACCAATCGTTTAATAAGGAGTGTGCTGTCCAGAGAAACATCGATGAGACGGAAACCGGTAACATAATATTCCGGATTCACGTCGCGTCTTGTCCAAATGCTTTCTCCGGCAAACGCAACCGAGTCCTCACCGAAAATATCTCCGGGGAACTGCAGACGAAGGTCAAAAATGGTATTTTCCGGAATGGGCTCATTGCTCAGAAGCATGATTCCCTCCGGAGTGATATCTACAAGATTCCCCAAAATGCGATTGGTCTTTCGATCAAACACGTTCAGATAGTAGACTATGTTTCTGCGATGAAGCCTTCTTTTCTGGCTCACGGTTATGTTCCTTGTCCAATAGCGTTATCGGTGTGACATCCCATATCCTTATGTTCTCTGACGAAACAGATGCACCATACCATACGCCGGAAACATGATCCGGTGAACAGGCTTGCCGCGACAATAAAAATACTCCGCGGAAGCGGAGTGTCCGGGACCGAGGCACATTAACGGACGACGAAACAAAGGCTTTTCAAGAATCGCGTCCGAACCTTTCCGCACGAATGATCTGTCCGTCGGAAAGCTGCATCATTGTGAATAAAAGAATTTCCCGCGGCAAGCCGGAACCACTTTACGGTAGTTGTATATATGGAGAAAAGTCGATGCTTGTCAAGCGAAAAGGGGAGCAACAGGTACGGGGGTGAACAGCAGGTACTTCTGAATGAAGCAGAAACGCGTTTCGGGACAGTAATACGAATTTTGCGTCAAGTGAGTATGAATCGATTCCCCGACGACTCACGCAACCGTGCCTCGTAGGACCATTTTTACTCACATGATCGGAAATTCGTATAATACCCGCCAGATCAAACATGTCGCGGCTTGAAACACGATACAGATGCAGGATTATGCTCATGGCAGATAATGACCATGGCCGTGCAGGGATCATGTATTCATGGAGTTCCGCACCTGTTCCGACATTCTGAACAGTTCATCCGCTTCGTTGTCACAGTAGCGGTCCCGAATTATCAAAATTTCATTCATAGCCCGCATAAACGCATCAACAACGGAGGGATCGAAATGAGCGCCGGTGTCACGACGGATAATCCGCAAAGCCTCCTCGACAGTGAACGCCTCCTTATATGGACGCGCGGAGAGGAGCGCATCGAAGACGTCAACCACTGCCGCGATCCTTCCGACCAGAGGAATTTGCTCACCACTCAGCCCCTGCGGGTACCCACTGCCGTTCCATTTTTCATGATGGGTGAGCGCAATCACCTCGGCCAGTTTCATGAATCCGACGTCGGAACCTTCGAGAATTCTGGCACCAATCGTGGTATGCTCCTTCATAAGCTGCCACTCATCCGGGTCCAGCTTTCCGGGTTTGAGCAGAATCCTGTCCGGAATACCGATTTTCCCGACATCGTGCATCGGCATGGCGTAGATAAGGCTTTCGACCATGATTTCATCGAGACCGAGCGAGCGTGCCACTACCGCTGCGTAATGACTCATCCGGTTGATATGGGAACCGGTCCCTTCATCTTTAAATACCGCGGCACGGGACAGACGGTAAATGGTATCGAGTGAAGCGACTTTTATCCGTTCAAACGCATTGCGAAGTTCAACCGTCTTCAGGTCAACTTCTTCTTTGAGACGGCGCTGGTAATTTCTCAGGTAATCGTTATACGACTTAACTTTTACAAGTGATTTGACCCGGGCGCGCAATTCGAGCTTGTCTACCGGTTTCGTCAAAAAATCATCCGCTCCCAGGTCGAGTGCGCGAACCCGGTCTTCCACATCTCGCAGTGCGGTTACCATAACCAGCGGGATGACCGCGGTGCTTTCCTCAGACTTGAGTCGGGCCGCTACATCGAAACCATCCATTTCCGGCATCATGACATCAAGCAGGATAACATCGGGATCAACGCGCCGAGCCGTCTCCAATCCCTCGCGTCCATTCTCGGCCAGCACCACAGAGTATCCCATCGGAACAAGCATCGCCTCGATGAGCCGTCGGTTTAATTGCTCGTCGTCAATCACCAGAACCACCGGTTTTCCGTCCCTCATCATACCTCACAATATTGCTCGCATATAGTTCACATTATCGCCTGCCATATTTGCAGAACGATTCAATAATACGAAAGCGCGATCAATTCATAAAGAAAGCCGGTGGACAGCCCCTTCCCAAAGTGAAGGGCAAAAGGGGTAATGGCACCGAGGCACAGAAGAAATACCGGCATTGACCGCTTTACCCTTCTCCCGACTCCTGACTCCTGACTTCTGGATACATCGTTCTTCTCTCTTTACCCACAGAAATCCGCGAAGCGCCCTTAATATTTGTCCGCGCCCATGATTTCTTCCGCCTGGGCAAGCGCTTCGCGCGTTTCCGTCATCATCTGCTCGGCGTCAGCAATGGAAAGTCTCAGGTTATCCCATGCTGAATCATTGAACAACTCGGTATAGCAGATGATTCCATTTGTTATACCCTGATTGTTGCATATGCCATTGGCTATATTCACGAGTTGTTCGCACCGGCGTTCATCCTCGGAACCGTAGAATGGCTCATGGTGAAAGCGAACACCGAACGCCACCTGCTCGTCCACATTCCATCGGGTACGGATAAACTGAAAGCCCAATTCCGGGTGATCGATTCCGAACTCTTCGCGCTCCAGTACCTCAAGCGGCTGTTCACGTTCCTTTGCAGAATCAAGAAAACTTCCGTACTCCTCCGGGATGAGGTAGGCGAATACCGCGATTCCCACATCATGCATCAATCCGGAAAGATACGCGACATCCTCCTCCCCGGGATCAGACAACACCCGTTTGCCAAGGAACTGTGTGAATAAAGCAACTGCGAGGGAATGACGCCAGAACGAGCGTGAGTCGATTTTTCGGCAATCGGAGAACATGTCGACCAGACGAAGGGAGTATACCAAGCGGAACAGCACCCGCATTCCCATCCTTGTAATGGCAAGAGGCAGTGAAGTGATTTGCCTGGACGACCGATTATAGTGAACACTGTTCGAGATGCGGAGCACTCTGCCCGCGAGTACGGGATCGAGCTCAATGATTGTCGCAATTTCCGCAACGCTGGTGTCCGGATCGCGCATGGTTTTTTGCAGGCGCAGCAGCACTTCCGGGAAGGCTGGAAGCTCGACGCCTTTATCCAGGAGTGCAAGAATCCGCTCTCTCATAACTCCTCCAGGCTGTCGATGCCCAGCGCCTGAATGATCTTCGTCAGTAGCACTTCACTTGAAAACGGCTTCGTCAGGTATTGTTTGGCACCGGACCGTATGGCATCAATCATCTTCTCTTTTTGGGAAACCGTTGTCAGCATGATGACCGGGATGGAACGGAAACGAGCATCCTGTTTAACCGTCTGGAGAAACTGATATCCGTTCATATTGGGCATTTCCCAATCGAGAAGAATCAGATCGACTTCTCCTGTATGGTCTTCCAGCACACGTAATCCTTCCTCTCCATCTTCGGCCTCCAGCAGTTCGATTCCGATGACATCCACAATATTTTTCACTGTGGATCTGACGGTTCTGGAATCATCGACTGAAAGGATTTTCATGCCTGCGCCCCCGTCTTTTTCCGGTTAACGACCGCATTTTTATAGTACACGATCTCGAACTCATCAGACAAACCCCGAAGCGACTCCGTGGCGCCGAGCAGCAGTACGCCCCCCGGAGACAGCACTCCAGCCATCTTTTTGAAAAGAGTGCGTTTAAATGATTCTGAAAAGTATATGCTTACATACCTGCAGAGTACAAGATCGAAAACACCCAGCGATAAAAAAGAGTCCTGCAGATTATACTTCCTGAACTTCACCCGTTTCTTCAACTCCTGGTCAAAAACCCACACATTATTCGAATCTTGTGTGAAGTATTTCGTCTTGATATCCGGAGCCATTCCGCGCGCCATGGCGAAAGAATCATAGCGACCCGACAAAGCAAGAAAGAGCGCGGAAGGCGAAATATCCGTGCCCAGGATTTCGATCCGGTCGAGAAGTTGGGGAACGCCCCTGCTCCGCGCTCCCTCATTGAGGAGCATGAGCATGGAATACGCTTCCTGCCCGGTCGATGCCGCAGAAGACCATATCCGCACCTGTTTTCCCTTTGCAGCTTTATCCAGGAGTTCCGGAACCGCCGATTCACGCAGGAAAGTCCAGGCGCTTTCATCGCGAAACCACATCGTTTCATTGGTGGTCATGAAGTCGATGATCCGCTCCCGCAGCTTTCCGGATACATCGGTACGTGCTTTCAGGTGAAACTCCTGAAACGAACTCGCACCCGATTCGATGACAAGATCGGACAAACGTGTTTCAATGAGGTACTCTTTCCCCGGTTCAAGGTGGATGCCACAATGTTCCTCGATATATTGTCGCATCAGCATGAACTCGGGTTCGGTTATCGTAATCATCGGCTTCTGCCCTCGCTCACGATTTCCATGATTCTTCTGGCTATCCGGTCTATCGGGAGGATTTCGTCCGCATCTTTCATTTCAACAACCGCCTGGGGCATTCCCCAAACAACACTTGTTGCCTCATCCTGCACGATGCAGTATCCCCCACGCCTCCTTATCGCTCCGACACCCGCGGCTCCGTCCCGTCCCATCCCTGTCAGAATCACCGCGAGCATGTTTCCACCGTACACCATGGCCATGGAGCGAAAGAGTACATCCACAGAGGGCCGGCAGCTGTTGACCGGGGGGGAATCAATAATTCCCAGCCCAGACCGTCCTCCGGACTCGGAGCGAACCACCATGTGCCTTCCTCCCGGGGCAATGTACATTCTCCCCGGTTCTGCTATACTCCCGTCGCGCGCCTCCTCAACCTGAACTTGTGAATCACGGTCCAGCCGCTCAGCCAAAGAGAGAGTAAAGGTGGGCGGCATATGCTGGACAGCAAGTATGGGTACCGGGATTCCGCTATCGAGCAAAGGGATGATTTTCTGCAGGGCATTGGGTCCCCCCGTCGATACGCCGATGCCCACCGCCTGAATCCTTTTCGGCCGTCGGGGGACATCCGAATCCGTCGGCGCTGGACGGGGAAACTCCTCTTCCGGATGGAAAAAGCTGGTGAACGAACGGGCTTGCTCCGACTCTGTCCGTTTCGATTCTCCAAAGGAAAGCTTCCGGGCCTGACGGGAGTATTTTCTTGTCTTTACCAGAGAAACGATGGGACCCAGCGACTTTTTCAGGAGTGCAAGGCTTTCCTCGGGTGTTCCTCCCACCGGTTTTGCGATAAAATCAAGAGCGCCGAGGCTGAGCGCACGCATGGTCAGATTGGCGTTTCCCCGGTCAATCCCGCTGACCATGACTACATCAACATCCGCATACTCCTCCCGAATTGCTTTGAGCGTTTCAAGGCCATCCATAACCGGCATGGAAACATCAAGCAGAACCAAGTCCGGTGGTGAAGCTGCAATTCGGGAAAGGGCAATTTTTCCGTTCGAAGCTGTCCCAACAATATTAGTGTCGGGAATGTCCGCCAGCACGGAGGAAATAATCTGGCGATACGTAACCGTATCATCGACTATGAGGACTTTTAACGCTTCTGGCATTCAGCACCTGGTTGAAGATTGTGACAAGCAATGCCCGGATTTTCTGAAAACGTCAAGTTTCCCATGAAACAATCACATTATACTGCATACTGCTGAATGACGCCGCCA
The DNA here is from genome assembly GCA_041690195.1 of Candidatus Latescibacterota bacterium. Taxonomy (GTDB): domain Bacteria; phylum Latescibacterota; class Latescibacteria; order Latescibacterales; family Latescibacteraceae; genus JAWLHT01. The sequence continues at coordinate 14,589 of JAWLHT010000004.1, read as the reverse complement.
CTGCTGCGAAAAGACGACGTCATTCAGTTTCCACGAATACACCGGGCTCGTCCCATTATCTCAATATGACGGGACATTACGCAGACTCATATTTACCAAGCTGTAACCTGCTTACACTTTAAACTGCTTCACAATTTCATTCAATGCGGCGGACAACCGGGCGAGTTCGCGGGCGGACTGGTTGGTCTGCTCCGCTCCCGAAGCGACCTGACCGGAAGCAGCGCTGATTCCCTGAATGTTCCGGGAGATATCCTGGACACCGTGTGCAGCTTCGACTGCCGAACGGGCAATTTCCTTCACCCCGTGAGCGGTCTCTTCAACATTTTTGGCCACCTCCGATGCCGCTCGCGAAGCTTCATCAGTTGATTTGGCGATCTCGTCCACCAGGCTGGAAACATCCTGGGCGGTCTGTGCCACTGAGCGGGACATCTCGGCATTTCCCGCCACTGTCCGGGAAATTTCTCCCGTGGTCTTGCTTTGTTCCTGAACCGAAGCGGCAATCATTTCATTGATCGAGGCGATCTCCTCGATGATTTTCCCAATTTCCCCGATGGCGTTCACCGCCTCCCGGGTGCTGCTCTGGATGTTTTCGATCTGTCCGGCGATCTCATCCGTGGCGTCCGCAGACTGACGAGCCAGTTCCTTTACCTCACCGGCCACCACTGCAAAACCCTTCCCGGCCTCACCCGCTCCCGCCGCCTCGATAGTGGCATTCAGGGCGAGCATGTTGGTCTGGTCGGCAATGTCCTTTATTACACCAACCACTTTCCCGATCTGCTGGGATGCTTTGACCAGCGCCTCCATCTTCACGTTCACATCCTGCGCATTGAGGCTGGCCTTCCGGGAAACACCGCTTGCCTGGGCGGTATTCTTGGCCACTTCTCCGAAAGACGCGGTCATTTCCTCGATTGCCGCGGCCACCCCGGTAACTGCATTCGACATCTCACTTCCCATTCGCGCCATGTTGCCTACCTTGTCCGAGGCCTGGTGCGAAAGACGAGCGATGTTGCCGAAGGTGGAAGACATCTCTTCGGTCATGGCCGCTATATTCTGCACCACCGAACTGGACTGCTCCGCTGCCGAAGCCACGGTCCCGACGCTTGAGGTCACCTGCTCGGTCGCCGCCGCCACCGTCCCGGCCTGAGAGCTCATCTCCTCCGCGGAGGACGCCATTTGTGAAGATACCGCCGAAAGCTCCTCCGAAGAACTGGTAAGGGTACCGGTCGTACCTGTAATATTTCCCATCGAGCGCCGCATCGCCTGTGACATCATGTTCAGCGACTCTGTAAGCCGCCCAAATTCATCTGTCCGCTTGATATCCAGCGAGGTGGTCAGGTCTCCGTTCGCCATGCGCTCGGCAAAATTCATGCCTTTGTTTAGCGGTTCGGTGATCATGCGGGTGAGATACAGCACGGTCGCTATTCCCACCACAATCGCTACCAGAAGCAGTACGACCATGAACAGACGCGATGCATTTGCCGCGGATACTACATGCTGACGCCGTTCTTCCGCGATACGGACTTCCATGTCCACAACATTGTCAGCGTACCGCATGAGTTCATTGCCGTGGAAGAGCAGTCCTTCATCACCATCAATAAGATTTTTGATGGCTGGAGTTGACTGGATAACCGGGAAGAACGTTTCATTCGCCCCGACCTGCACCGTTCTCAACCGATCACGGATCTGACCGAAAATATCCCGCGCGGCATCAGCGTGCACGATAACCTGCGCAACCTCATTTTTGACCGCATCATCCTTCGTATGCTCAATGATCATATTCGCCAGCGAGTCGATGGTAGCCATTGAGCGCACCCACTCATCAGCATACTTGAAGTCCTTCAACTCAAAAAAGCTGCTCCGGATTCCCCGTGAACGGTGAATGACCGTGGATATGTCTTTGGCCCACTCTTTCATTTCATCCGCGGCCTGAACGTCTTCATCAAACCCCGTTATCGTCGATCCCATGCGGATAACTCCAGTCACTCCCACAACGATCATGAGCACCAGGAGAACTCCGAACCCAAGTCCAAGCTTCACCCCTACCTTCATGACATCCCCCATATTATATTCAATGATATTCCTACATCGGACGATGCGAGTCCGACCGTTACACCGCGCTTTCACCTTTTGCCGCATTTTCCATGGTCGACATCACCAGTTTCAGAATGGCGGTCACATCGAGCAGGATGACCAGCCGGTTTTTCAGCTTCACTACTCCTTCAATCAGCTTTTTTTCCACAATGTCCAGGTTGGGCGGAGTTGAGAGGATATCGTCCTCACCGATGGTCAGCACCTCTTCCATCCGGTCGATGAGAAGTCCGATGATATCTTCACCGAGTACTGCGTTCTCAAGCATCCCCCGGGACTGGTACTGAACTATTTCCGGATCGGTTTTAAGGATCAAAAGTCTCTTTTCCCCTCCGCTCCGCTTTGGAAGATCCAGCGTTACTTCCAGGTCTATCACCGTAACCACCCGTCCCCGAAGATTCATTAAACCGCCGATGTGCTCCGGAGCTCCCGGCACCGGGGTGAGAGTCATGTGGCGATACACTTCCTTTATTACCAGAATATCCAGCCCTAGAAGCGCGCCTCCCACCTCGAATGTTGCGATCTGTCTGATCAACGACAACCTCCTTGCGATAAACGTGTGCGGTATTCCATTCAGCAGCTTTCGTTCTCACACTTGAACGATGCGGCAGAGAACATGTTCATCTCACGTCATTCCGCTGAAATCAAACCGCTCAGTTTTTCCAGGAGACGAGTTTTGTTCAGCTTGATTTCCCAGTCGGAAAATCCGGCCTCGATTCCCCGTTGTGCGGTTTCCTCGTCGCCGAGTGAGGTTACGGCGATTACGGGAAGTTTGTTCCAGCGCGGATCTTCCCGAACCTTCTTAATCACACCCCACCCGTCGAGCACCGGCATGATAATGTCGAGAACCATGGCGTCAAAGGGTTGTTCCGCCAGTAAAGACAAGGCCCGCTCTCCGTTCTCGGCCTGGACCACCGTGTATCCCGCCGACTCCAGATATTCGGATTCTATCATGCGGAAAAACGGGGTGTCTTCCACGAGCAGAATCCGCTTCTTCTCGTTCTCCTTGCGGTGTGTGGCCCCGCTGTACCATTCCGGAGCCGCAATCTCGAAAAGACGATACATGTCGGGGAAGAGGGTGACTTTCCCCGCGATAACAGCGGTTCCGAAAAGACCCGGCGACATGATGGTGCTGGTATCCAGCTTCACCACGGCGTTTACCGTGTCAATGGCCCGGTTGATGACGATACCCATGGGATGACGGACATGCTTGGGGACAATCACTCCGATCCGATCATCCTCGTTCCGTTGGGGACGAGTCACCGGCAGATGATCCTCTAAAAAGAGCAGCCGAAGGTTTTCCCCCTGATACTGGAGAATATGCTTGTCCCGGACTTTCTCGATTTGGGAGATCGGCACCCGCTCGATCCGCGTGATGAGTTCCAGCGGCAGCGCAAACCGTTCCTCTGTGCCATTATCAAAAAGCAGCAGATTCTGCAGATCACCTTCCCGGGAATTGTCTTGCGGCGCGGCCTCATCATCGGTGCGATCCTCGTAATGCTGGATAGCCGCTTTATCGACAAGTCCACCCACATCGAGAATGAGCGCAACCCTTCCATTCCCCATAATAGTGGCTCCGCTGAAACACTTCATTCGCTTTATGTACTGCGGGAGGGGCTTCACCACTATTTCCTCCATGTTCTCCACGGTATCGACGATCAGACCGAACCGTCCGGAACCATAGCGGAGGATGAGGATACGGATGGGTTCATTCCCCTGTACCCGTTCCGCTATACTCTTTTCGCCGGTGTATTTCCCCAGGAGCACGTCACGCAGGTCGACAAGGGGAACAATCATATCCCTGAGCCGCAGAACCTGCGCGTTCTGGACACTGTTAATACGGTCATGCACCTCGTCCGGCTTGATTCGGACCATCTCCTCGATGTTGACTTCGGGCAGAATATACACCTGGTCACGCATCTTTACAACGAGACCGGATACAATAGCCAGAGTAAGCGGCAGCACCAGTTCCATGGTCGTGCCTTTTCCGGCAACGGTTTCAATCTCAACCGTGCCTCCCAGCCGCTCGATGTTAGTTCTCACCACATCCATTCCGACGCCCCGTCCGCTGACGGACGTTACCGAAGCGGCGGTGGAAAAGCCCGGACGGAAAATAAGTTTTAGTATATCCTTCTCGCTCATGGCAGCAAGCTGCTGGCTGGTCACCAGCCCGTTCTCGACCGCCTTTTTCCCGACAACGGCAGGATCGATACCTTTGCCGTCATCGCTTATGGCAAGATGCACCTGTCCGCCTTCATGGTAGGCCCGGAGAACAATTTTTCCCTGGCGCGGTTTGCCGGCCCGTTCCCGTATGTCCGGAGCCTCGATCCCGTGGTCAGCGGAGTTGCGGATTAGGTGAGTCAACGGGTCGGAAAGCGACTCGATGATGGACTTGTCCAGCTCAACTTCTTCTCCGTGGGTTTCCAGAACAATATCCTTCTGGAGATTTCTGGACATATCACGGACAATGCGGTGGAATTTACCAAAGATCACCGAGACCGGCTGCATCCGGAGCTGCATTACCTTCTCCTGCATCTCCGTGGTTATCCTGCTCACATGCTGGAGAACCGCGTTCAGCCCGTTGGCTTGTTTAATCAAAGGCGTGGATGTCTCCATGAGTTGGTTTCGTCCGAGCACCAACTCTCCCGCCAGATTCACCAGGTCGTTCAAAAGATTTACGCCGACCCTCAGTTTATCTTCCGTCTGCACCGCCCGGACACCACGTTCCGACTTCTGCTGAGGCTTCTCCGGCGGGGACTGGTTATGGTCGGAAGCATCAGCCGGCGTTTCTTTTTGGTTGTCCCCGCTCACGCTGGCAGAGTACTCTTCAGCTTTCGCGGGTAACGGCACGGGAGATACAGAAGCCGCGGTATCTGACACGGGCGGTACCGTCTCCTTCACGGCCGGTTTCATCTGTTGCTCGAGATCATAAACAGTGATTCGTTCTTCGGGAATTTCCAGCGCAACCGGAACCAGATCCGGATCAAGAACCGTGGCAAAAAGAAAGTTGAATGCCAGTTCATTCCGGAGGCAGTCATCAAGCCCTTGCACCTGATTTATATCAAGAAAAGAATCGACAAACTGTCCCAGCCGCTCCATCTCGTTGATGTAATCGTACGGTGTGCGGTTTTTGGCCTGGAGGTCCTCATGAAGCAGAATACGAACCGAATATATATACTTGCCTCTCGCGAGAAAGCGCTTCGCGTTTTCCTCGGATATCACCAGTGTTTTGGGAGACTCATTCTCACTTATGGGCGGCGCTGTCGGAGAAAGACTGACTGTTTTTTCATCACCGCCACTTTTCCCCCGGTCGTGCATCTCCCGAAGCGCTTCCACAAGCGAACCGATATCTGTGTTCTCGCTTCCCGCGACATCGTCAACCATTGCCCGCAGCGTGTCCACTCCCGCAAGCAGGGCATCGGTGAGTTCACGAAACACCGTAATCTTGCGGTCTCGCAGCAGAGACAGAAGACTTTCCATAGCGTGACTCAGTTCGCCGATCTTCTGCAGCCCGAAAAAGCCCGATGCACCTTTGATACTGTGGACACTCCGGAAAATCCTGTTGAGTGTCTCTGAATCAATGGCATCTCCAATTTTCTCCAGTTCAAGAAGGTCAGGCTCAATCGTCTGCAGGTGCTGTTGCGATTCCTCCACAAAACCTGCCAGAAGGGCATCCTCGTCAATCATATGCGTCACCTGCTCTCAACGGGAAAAATGGAAGCAAACCGAAAGAAATTCGCAACTTTCAGGAATTTCTCTTCCGCATTGACAATTCGAAACGCCTTCAATTCACTGGCGGTGTGTTTGTACAATCCTATGATGAGATTAACCCCCAGGGAGTCGACAATATCTATACCGGAAGCATCAAGCACCACTACGCGCTCCTCTGGAAACGACTTTAACTGATTCATGAAAAACGTGCGCATCTCCTCCACCCTGCTCGCCACCAGATCGGTTTCGGGAACAAGGAACAGAGTGCCGTCTTCGGTAAATGCCTTCATTTTTCCTCCCTTATTGTTTTTTTATAAAAAAACAGAAGAGAAACCGTTCCACCATGGGTCTCGATACGGTCCGCGGCCGCACGCATGAGAGGAAGCCCTCTTTTCCCTATTGTAAAAGGATCTATTGTGTCGATTGAGGAAAGTTTCGCCGCAAGATCAAATCCCTTCCCCTCATCCGACACATCAACCCGAAGACGCTCCGGTTCGGAATAGATTGAAAGATCGATTCGAGCCCCGGGGCGTTTCCGTGACCCGTGCTCCACCGCATTCAGGAGTGCTTCACGAATGGCGAGACTGATAAAATCGACATCATGCCCTGAAGGAGCCGGATATTCCCGCAACTGTTCCGCAACCCAAATACACGCCCGGTCCACATCCTCGTATTTCGCCTCCAATTCAAAATGCAGCCCGGTTTCCGGAAGCAGGGAAGGCTGTCGCAGACTCAACAAAATCATGTCATCAGCCGGACGCGTTCCTGTGGCAAGCTGGTCGAGCAATTCCCCGCTCAACCCGTTCACCGTTTCCCGGTTGAGCAACGAGGGCTTGTTCCGCAACACCGCACAGAGACGGTCGGCATCTACCCCGTCGGAGAAGAGAAGCAGGTAATCACCTTCATCCAGCGCCACGGTCTCCCGAACAAAAAGGTCGTCCCGGGGAAACATGCCCAGACACATCCCTCCACCTTCAATGACTTCCATCCGCAAAACACCTTCCGGCGCCTTGCGGACGACAATCCCGCCCGGATTTCCGGCTATCGCCATATGAATCAGTCCGCGCCGCTGATCCCAGAGCAGAGCAATGACGCAGATATGATACCGATCAGATCTCAGTTTGAGCAATTCAGTATTCATTGCGGTCAGGAATTGCATGGGATCTCGAATCTGGTCCCATAACGAAGTGAGTATCCCAAGAGATACTGCACTCAGGTATGAACTGACCACATCATGTCCGGCCACATCAATGAGTATGATCCCATGGCGTCCCGCTCCATTGAGTTCACGGCAGAAGGCCATGTCTCCTCCCGCATCATGCAGGGTGATACTTGCGGAGTCAACGCACTGCGTGTCGGGAAGGCCGAGACGATTCAACTCTTTTTGGGACTGACGCACCTGAAATGCGGTAGCGGCATCTTTCACCCAGGATGAGGTTTTGCCATTCTTGTGGAACGTTGACTCAATAACCGGTATCAGAGAAAGCTCCACCTGTGAACTCGGAAGAATGCCGTCCGCTCCAAGCTTTGCCGCCAGTTGATATGAATCGTGCTCGTATTTCGAGGCATATATAATGACCGGCAAGTCCGGACTGTGCCGTTTCACCATGGCCAAAAGGCCAATCCCGTCAATTCCCGAGGTGAACATGTTGCTCACGATTATCCCATATGCCCAATCCGATTCCTCTATCCGCCGCCATGCATCACCACCGTTCGAAACCCGAACGACATCAGCCCCGGCGCCGGTCAGGATCTGGAGATACCGTTCCGCGTTTTCATCATCCTCCTCGACCAGAAGAATTTTTTGTCCGGGGATCTCAGCCCGTAAATCTCTACCGTTTACATACGGTTGCTTTGTAACGAGCTGCCCGGAATCGAACGTATGTTTTTTAACAACCCGAAGCAATTCCCGCAGTTCAATGGGTTTCGGAATGAAGTCGTTGCATCCCGCTTCAATAGACTGGTCGCGATCCTGTTTGAAACTAAGACTGGACTGTGCAATAATGGGCGTCCTAATTCCCATACGCCGCATTTCCCGAACGGTCTCGAAACCGTCCAGTCCGGGCAGCAACAGGTCCATAAGAATGATGCAGTAAGACTGAATCCGCACCCGTTCGAGGGCATCCAGCCCTGTCACAGCTTCTTCGACCCTGTACCCTTTCGATGACAGAAACGTATTCAGCACATCACGGTTCAGCGGATTGTCATCGACCACCAGAACCGGTAATTCCTCTTTATCGTGCTGCATGTCAACCTCATTTACAATGTCTTTTCAAGAGTGAGGATATACATCCCCTGCCTCAGAGGACTTCCCGGTCTGCCACACCCATCACACGGTATACGAACCCGGTGCTTACTGTTTGTCTGCGGAGAAAAACTCTTTGAGCATCCCGAGAAATTCCCGCGAATCGATCGGTTTCGTTATATACCGTTCTATGCCGCTTCGAAACGCTGCCTGGGCGTCCTCCTCCATAGCGTGAGCGGTAAGGGCAAACACTGGAATTGAAGCGGTACGTCCATCACCTTTTAAAATCTTCGTCGCGGTAATGCCATCCATCTCAGGAAGCTGTATATCCATGAGAATCAAATCAGGCCGATGATTCCGTGCATACTCGATCGCCAATGCTGCATTATCAAAATGAACCACCGAATACCGATTCGCCTCCAGGAGATTGATAACCACTTGCGCGTTCAGTGGATTGTCTTCAATAAGCAGGAGAACTTTCTCCATACTCTGGCTTTCGGGTGTTTCCTCCGTGTTATGGCGATACACTGTATCTCCGGACTGCCTGATCGTATCCGGAGATTTGTCCCGTTCGGCGGGAAGGGAAAAGACGAAAGTAGATCCTTCTCCGTAAACACTGGTGAACCACATTTCCCCACCCATGCCTTCAACCAGCCGTTTGGAGAGTGCAAGCCCGAGCCCGGTGCCTTCGCCCTTTCGCGAATATGTGCTGTCAAGCTGTTGAAAATACTGAAATATCTTCCCAAAATCTTCCTCTTTAATGCCGATTCCGGTGTCACGGACAACGAATCGCACAGACTCCTCATCGGGAGCCCACTGCGTTGATATATCAATTTTCCCACCCTGGTCTGTAAACTTGATCGCGTTTTCAAAAAGATTCAGGATGACCTGCTTGAATCGCCGTTCATCGTTCCATATAACAATATCCCGGTCAACGGCGATGGTGATCGCGATATTCTTTTCCGCAATGCGTGGATTCAACAGCATGACCGTATCATGGATAATTGAAAGAGGTGAGAAGTCTTCCCTCGTGTACTGTATTTTACCGGATTCGATTTTGGAGAGATCCAGTATCTCGTTGATGAGATTCAGGAGATGCCGCCCGCTATCGAGTATGCTCCGTGTAAACTTGTGCTGCTCCTTGCTCAGGTCACCGTAGAACAGCTCTTCAAGCAATTGGGCCATCCCGAGGATTCCGTTCAGCGGAGTGCGCAGCTCATGGGACATGGTGGCAAGAAATGCGCTTTTTGCCACGTTGGCTGCTTCCGCGGCCTGTTTGGCAGCACGGAGTTCCTCTTCCGTCTGCTTGCGCATGGTTATCTCACGTTGGATCGCCAGGAATCCAAGCATCCTTCCGTTTTCATCCAGTATGGGATTTGCGGATGCCTCCATGATAACAAATCTTCCATCGCGTGTCCGGTTGACGAATTCTCCATGTACACTTTCTCCGGAAACGAGTCTGTTCCAGAAATCACCATAAAGTTCACGCGAATGATGTCCGGATTTGAGAATACGCGGTGTCCTCCCAATTACCTCCGAGTCGGAATATCCGTACACCTTCCGAAAAGCAGGGTTCACATAAACTATTTTGCCAACCGGGTTCGTAATGAACATGACATCCTCGGACTGTTCAATTCCTTTTTTAAATTTTGTAAGTTCTTCCTCCGCGCGTTTTCGGGCGGTAATGTCTTCCATCATGGGCAGATAATGCAGGGGCTTGCCCTCGGAATCACGGATGAGCCTGAGTGAGAGCCGAACCCATACCATTCCGCCATCTTTACGGATCAACCGTTTGTCCGTCTGACAACTGTCGATTTCTCCGGTCAGGAGACGTTCCGAAAGGCGGGTATCCTGTTCAAGATCATCGGGATGGGTTATTTCCGGGATGGTGAGGGCCAGTAATTCCTCTTCCGAGTACCCGGTGATGCGGCAGAACTCGGTGTTTACCCGTTCCAACTGCATGTCAAGAGCAACGATTGCGGAGGCTATGGGCGACTCATCGAAAGTCCGGCGGAAATTTTCAATACTCTTTTTGAGTTCCGATTCCGCTTTGACCCGTTCCTGCTCCTCACGGTCGCGTTCCAGCTTGACAAAGAGAATGGGAGCGATATTATCGGCAATGGTCTCAAGTAGCGCACTGTCTTCGGCGGTGTAGTCGGTGTCTCGGTTTCCAATCAATACATTCCCGACCAGGTTTCCCTGGTATATAATGGGAACATCCATCGCCCGCATTACCGGGATGTGGCCCATCGGAACACGGAAATCCCTGTTGTCGATTACGGTCTGTTTCAGGTGCAATGCCTCCCGCCAAATACCGGTCCATTTGTCGCGTGCAAATACAGTTTTTTTATCCGGCATCCGGCATTCATCCCAAATCTCACGGGTAAGTGACGGGCATACCCAATCACCCCGGGAATCAATATATCCGAAAACTCCATGACGGCTCCCGGTCGCTTCCAGAATGACATTGAGTACCTGCTCGTACATTTCTTCATCGGAAGCCGTGAGGAAGATTTCTGAAATCCGGTTTCGAATCGTCATTTCACGATTTGATTTACGCATAGCTTCTTCCGCTCGCGTCCGTTCAATTTCAACAGATGCCTTGGCGGCAATTATTTCCAGGACTTCCGAAACTTGGGGTGTGATGGAGAGTTTGTTTCTGGTAAGCGCACAGACCACTCCCAACGGTTTGTCATTCTTGTCCCGCAACGGGAATCCGGCATACCCGTTGATACCGTATGCTTTCAAATCACGATCTTCCGGGAAGAGGTCCTGCACACCTTCCGTTATTATTCGAACCCCCTCCTTTATAACCGCCGCGCAGGGAGCCCCCTCAATGCGATACGAATAATCCCGAATGCTCTTCCCATCGTAAACCATGGCGAGAGTGTGTATTTCGTTTTCTCCGACCAGTTCTCCGATAAGCGCTCCGTTCACGTCGAGCAACTCACAGATCACCCGAACCGTACGGTCGTAAAAGTCCTGGCCTATGGAGCCAATAACGCTGGAGACCAGAGCACGCATTGCATCCTCCGCGCGCCGCTGAACAGTCATGTCCTGCACTTGAAAGAGAAAGCCGCCCGGAAAGTGTTTATCCGAACTGACCGGAGCTATCATTACATTGATATAGCGGTTTTCCTGCAGGTCGCCCGGATGCATAACCTGATTCCGGGTATCCGGATGCATAACCGTCTCTGTCCGGACACATTCTCCCCGTCGCAACATATCTTTGTGATGAGCGGATAGGGACAATATTTCGAACAAACTGCCCTTCCACTCATCGCCGCGCAGGAATGAAAAAGTTTCCCGACAGGCTTCGTTTACCTCAAGAATACCCCCGTCGGACCTCAACACCCCCATTCCAACGAGAGACTCACGGTAAAGCACCTGGAACCTTCCATCCGTTAAGCTTCCGCCGGCATGAGCACGCGTCTTGTTCCGAAGTCTCTGGACAACCGCATATAAAGCCGCAGAGCCCAAAAGGATCAGCAGCAAGAAAAATGCCGTATGAACGTTGCTGACGAACACTGGCCTTACCGGGGAGAATGCTCGCGCCAGAAGCGGAAATATGAGCAGTCCCGGAGCGGCGAATACAACGATCCGTATTCCCCAGCGCAACCGGTTCACTGTGTGCTGCCTGAAAACCCATTGATATTTCCGCATATCCTGCTCCCAGCAGAAAACTCCTGCCATAGATTCTTATGGTCAGATTCGTCTGTGCCGACACGATAAACTTACGGGGCGCATTCACTATTGTTTACGCTGTGTTGCAATCGGAAAATAGTGGCGGTCGGTACAGGATGCTGATTCAGCCCATAATCCTGTTTCAGAAGAACTTTTGGGCTATCCATCGGCGTATTGTCGTTCTCTTTTAACTCCAAATCTATTATTGAGAAAGGCGTCATATATTGATTATCATTCAATAAGCAACTCGTATGCCACTAATATACACTCAGCGCAACTCACTTAATACCTTACAGTTAAGAGTGAATATCATTTTCATTTTGCTCATAATCCACTGTTTTCATTGCCATTTCGCCGTTTCTTCAATCGCCGGATTGACAACATGACGTCAGAAATCAGGGTATCCCATCGTTCAGCATCTGCAGCAGTTAAACCGAACGGAGATATTATCGACCAACTACTCCCGATGCTCCCTTATTGCAGTGTTGTGAATGGAAGCAGATGATTCAGGCTGTCTCACCCGTGTATTATTCCCTCATTATCCATACACCGCACCACATTTCTCCCTCAGGACTGTCGTTAAAAGAGCGCTTGTAAAATCCTGGGTGATTTATTATTATTGAACGATATGTACCGGCGGGCATGATGATTCCGGGCCTTCAGTTTTCAACCGCAAACCAGGTAACCCGATGACCGTGCTTACCAGCAACTCATTGAACCCGGGGAAGATACCGTGAACAGAACGAAGAAAGAAAAGACCCACGCTTACCCCCTCCGCATAACCGACACCACCCTTCGTGATGCGCACCAGTCACTCTGGGCGACCCGAATGCGTATTGAGGATATCGTCCCGATTATCGATGTCATTGACTCGGTTGGGTAGTACTCGGTGGAAATGTGGGGTGGTGCGACTTTCGATGTCTGCATGCGTTTCCTTCGGGAGAATCCGTGGGAGCGTTTGCGGAAAATAAAGAAATTGGCGCCCAAAACGCCCCTTCAGATGCTTTTACGAGGGCAGAACATTCTCGGTTACCGGAACTATCCCGACGATCTGCTGGATCGTTTCATCGCACTGGCCTGCCACAACGGGATCGATATTTTCCGGGTGTTCGATGCACTCAATGATACCCGCAATCTTGAATACGCTATTCGTTCCATCAAGAGGCACGGTGGGCATGTACAGGGAACGCTTTCCTATACCATCAGCCCGTATCACACGGTTGAGAACTATGTCAAAGCCGCCAAAGATCAGGTTGAACTCGGAATAGACACCCTCTGCATCAAGGACATGGCCGGTATTCTTTCACCGCTCATGGCTGAAAAGCTGGTGGCCGCTCTTGATGAGTCGGTGGGCGTTCCAGTCCAGCTACACTGTCACTGCTCCAGCGGAATGGCCTATGCGACGTATGTCGAAGGTGTAAGAGCCGGAGCGGGAGCAATCGATTGCGCCATTTCCGCGATTGCAGGTTTCTCTTCCCAGCCGCCGGTGGAAACCATGGTGGCCATATTCGATGAAACGGAATACCCCACCGGATTGGACGTTGATGCGATGACCCGGGTGGCGAAGTATTTCGAGGAACTGGCTCCGAAGATGACGCCAAGTTTCGGGGCCACATCCATCATCGATCCGGGCATTCTTCTTCACCAGATCCCCGGAGGCATGATCTCCAATCTCCGCTCTCAGCTCGCTCAGCAAAAGGCGCTTGACCGGCTGGATGATGTACTTGCGGAGGTTCCCCGTGTCCGTGCCGATCTCGGATACCCACCGCTGGTCACGCCTACCAGCCAGATTGTCGGTACTCAGGCTGTTATGAATGTGCTGACCGGTGAGCGCTACAAGATCATTCCGAATGAAGTGAAGAATTATGTGAAAGGTCTCTATGGACGTCCACCCGGACCCATCGGCGCCGACCTCTTCCATACCATTCTCGGGAACGACAAGCCCGTCACCCATCGTCCCGCCGACGACCTTGAACCCATTCTCCCCAAAGCGGCGGAAGATGTTGATTCCAGCCTGATCCAGCGTGAAGAGGATATCATTTCCTACTGTCTTTTCCCGGAACAGGCTCTGGATTATTTCCGCTGGAGAAATCTGCCTCCCGCCGAACGGCCGCCCGCGCCGGTTGAGCTTGAAATCAAGGCTCGGGCCGAGGCTGCGGGAGTGGGTCAGAGTTCTGCGTCAAGCGGAAAGACCCAAAGCACACAGCCGGTACTTTCCCGCGATGATTACCGTGAGTTGAACGATCTCATGACGCGGGCCGCCCAGTTGAACATCACAGAACTGGTTATTCGCAAAGGCGATGCGGGAATTTCGCTTCGCTCCGAAGGCGCCGCTTTTTCATCCGCGCCTGCTCCAGCGGCAGCACAGAATCCGGTGTCACAAAGCGACACACCTCCCTCCACCGCATCCTCCACTCCGGCACAGAGTGAAGAACGTGCTGCCGATGAATCGGGACCGACTATCAATTCACCGCTTGTCGGAACGTTCTACGATACTCCCGCTCCTCACAAGCCGTCCTTCGTCACGGTTGGTTCCAAAGTCAAAGCGGAAGATACGGTGTGCATTGTGGAAGCCATGAAACTTATCAACGAAATCAAAGCGCCGTTCGACTGCGAGATTATCAAAGTCCTCGCCACAAACGGCTCCAACGTTGATAAAGGCCAGCCGCTATTCCTCGTCAGGCAGATCTGACCTGTACGTTTCATGCCGCCCCTTACCGAGGTCCGGGTTACTTGCCCGGACCTCTTTCTTTTTTTTCTCCATGCTGTGCAACAGAGAAATAATGTCATGAGCCATTCCCCCCCCCCCCCCCGCTGATGTGCTGATTTTAGAATTTCACCTTGTCTCGCTGATACTTACA
>JAWLHT010000003.1:0-51409 GCA_041690195.1 Candidatus Latescibacterota bacterium | reverse complement strand
TACGCCGACCAGTGCCATGCTCTGGCGGGAGGCCACGCCCAACTCGCCGCGGCTCTTGTGCAGGATCCGGCATTCAAAAAGTGGCTCGACGGGGTCAGGTGATTCGAGGGAAAGCCGGACCTGATCCGGAACCCTTCCTCCGCAGTCCGGACAGTGGATCACCGGTCCGGCGCGGAATCCGAACAGAAGCACCGATCATCACACCGAGGGGGAACGGCATGGAAAAAAACTGGATTTCCGTAATCACGGCGCTCGCACTCGCAGCGGTTTCCGCCATCCCGGCGACCGCCGAGCCGGACCGGACGCCCCATACCATCCGCAATGACTTCGAAACCGGGGAAATGCATGGATGGGAAGCGTATCCCTACGCCCAGGATATCGGCTACGAACCCTTCACCACCTGCTTCCGGGAACCGGCCCACAACGGAAGCCGTTTTTCCCTCGGCAATATCCGCCGGGCCTGGGATATCGTGGAACTGTCTCAGGGATTCACCCGGGAAGTAGACATCTATACCACCGCCGATTCCCGGTTCAGGGCGGCGGTTTTCCTCACCGCCGAGCGGAAGCCTGCGGTCCTGGAGCTTTCGCTGGGGCTCTTCGACGGCAGCCGGTATTTCCACGTCATTCCCGGCCCGGAAGTGAACCGCTGGCTGGAACTGGATATTCCGGCGGGAAACTTCACCCGGAATGGCAAACCCATCTCGACGGGCGATCATGTTCAGGCGGTCACCATCAGGGTGGAATACCCCTCGGTTTACCATCTCGCCTCCTATACCATCTCCCTGGATGATTTCGAACTGAGCGGGGAGCGGCAGCGTCGGTTCGTCGCATTATCGCCCGCCTCCACCGATTTCGACATGTTCGGATTTTCCGTGCTGAACCGGCATTTTTTCTCCGGCGACGCCTTCGGGCTCACCGTACGGCCGGAGGAAGCCCCCGGAAAGTACAGTCTCGCCGCGGTAACGCTCAGTCTGCTCGATCCCGCCGGGAAGACCGTGGCTTCGGGCATCCCGCTCACGGCCCTCGACGGGAATGCGTGGAGAGCGGAGAACGCTTACACCTTCAAACCTTCCGACCCGAGGGGACAGTGGACGGCGGAGCTGACCGGACATGACGATTACGGAACCGAAGTGCGCTGGGGATTCCGGTTCCTCATGCCGGGCGGCCGTCTCACCCCGAAAGACCATCCCCGGGTGTTCTTCACCGCTGAAGAACTGAGGGAACGGCTCGATTCCCAATCCGACGCGGAACGGAAGATGCTCGAAGGGATAGTCCCCGAAGCCGATGAGTTCCGCGACCGCGACCTGAGCGGCATCAGCGAACCATCCGACCTCTCCAGCGAGGCGCTGACCGGTCACGCCTTCTCCAAACCCCGGGGTGACCGGTGGTCCGGCCCCATGAACACCCTGGCGCGGGTTGCCGAGGAAGGTGCGCTGCGGTATGCCTTCACCGGCGACGAAACCGCCGGTCAAAAAGCGCGGGAAGCCCTGCTCCGTCTCTGCGCCTTCAGGATGTGGAATCATCCCTGGCAGGAGGCCCGCGGCAACCACACCTACTATCCCGTGGGATATGTCATCGGTCCGGTGGGCATCGCCTACGACCTCCTGTATCCCCTGCTCTCCGAAGCGGACCGGGACGCCGTGCGGGACGCGCTCATGGAAAAGGGTGTGAAACAGTTTTACCGCGACATGGTGGAAATGAATCGCATGCCCTCCAGCGTATCCAACCACATCACGGTAATCGTCTCCAATCTCGCCATCGCGGCGACCGCCCTTTATGGAGAAGACCCCGGAAACCCAGCGTTTGAACCATACTTTTCCGGCATCCTGGCCAAAATGAAACGGTTCATCGACCGGACGTATTACCCCGACGGCGGCTACGGCGAGCCGAAAGGCTATGAAAATATGGCCACCCGCGACCTGGTGGAAGCGCTCTTTGTCCTGGAGAAAAATTTCGGCATTGACTACACCACCACGACCAACCTGCGGGAGTTGTGGCGATACCCGCTCCATGCCGCCTATAGCGACAGCCGCATGCCCGATTATGGCGATACCGGGGTGTTCGGCGGCTGGGGATGGACCGGAAACCCCTTCCTGTGGCTTTCCTGGCGGACGAAAAATCCTTATACCGCCTTCTTCACCCAGCCGGACATGGATTCCGGCCGCGGCAGCCTGTTCAAGTGGCTCTGCTACACAAAAGGGCTGGAAACCAAATCCCGCGAGGAGTTTGTTCCCTCACGGCATTTCCCGGAGAAGGGGCACATGGTGATGCGGTCCTGCTGGTCGGACGGCGGAAGCATCATGGTATTCAAGTGCGGCCCCAACTCCAACCACTACCACCTCGACCAGGGATCGCCCATCCTGGTGACAAACGGCGAAGTGCTCCTGAGCGAAGCCAGCCTGGAAACATTCAAGGGATATCACGCCTACTACGCCAATCCCTTTTACCCTTTCTACACCACGCAAGCCATGGGGCACAATGTCATGCTCGTGGACGGCGACCCGGAAAGCCAGACCCCGGCAGATTACCGCAACGGCATCGCAGCGCTCCGGAACTGGCCCTCCATCACCCGCGCCTTCGCCGGATGGCGGGTGGATGACGTTGAGGGCGACCTCACCTGTGTGTATAAAGGCAAGCTGACACGGTACACCCGGTCCTTCCTCTACCTGAAACCGGATGTCATCTTCATGTATGATACGGTGAACAGTCCCGGGGAACACTCCTATGACTGGCTTTTCCACGCCGAGGATGTAAACGGAAAGCCATCGATCTCTGTGCAGGGCAAAAGAGTCCTCATCGAACGGCCCAAAGCCCGCCTGGTCATGGATGTCCTCTCCCCGGAGGTGACCGGCCGGGTGCGCGTCGCCGAGCGCGACGAGAGCTTCGTCCAGCTTACCAGTACGAAAGCTCTGCGGGAAGCCGAGTTTCTCGCGGTGCTCGCTCCCTCGGCCAAGCCGGACCCCGCTACTCCGGAGAAGCAGCTCGCCTCAACGCTGCTCAATCCCGAAGGCTGGACCGGCGCCCGGGTCGAAACCGGCTCCGGTATTGTCCGGGCCCTCTTCCGTACCGGGACATCGGGACGCACCACCGTGGAGGGTTTCACTACCGATGCGGGCCGGTTCGCGGTGGAAACCGGTCCCGACGGTACAGTGCGAACATTGTTCATACGGGGAACGGAGTTCGAAGGCGGCGGCGTTTCCCTCCGGAGCGGAGTGCCGTTGACTGCTTCGCTGAGTTTCGGCCAGGACGGAACCAACCTCGAAGCGGACACGGGCAGGAGCGGTCAGGTTTCCATACGACTGGCGAAAGCGCCCGTGTCGGTCACGATCAACGACGCCCCGACAAAAAACTTCCGGTATGACCGTAAATCAGGAGAACTGCGGCTTGTGCTGCCGGAAGGCCGCTCACTGGTGAAGGTGCGGTAATTTAGAGAAATCCGGTTGAACATCGGGCATCTCGGGATTTGGGATCAGCGACAGGGCCGGAGGATGCGTTTCCTGTTCACATCGGAAGAGGGAACGCAACGGACATGCGCCTTCGCGACACCTTTCGATATCGCGGCAGGTGTGTCGCAGCGTATGCCATGAGCACCTGTCCGACGATACACCCCCGAACCTTTCCGAAGCCTATGCGCATTTTCCTGGTATCCTGTTATATTGATGACTCGAACTACTGCTGATCATATTCCATGAAGGGAGAATCGATGAAACGCCTCATCCTCGCGCTGACGGTCCTCGGGTTTATCGCGGGGGCGGTCAATCAGGTTCAAGCCGCTCCGGACCGGATTCCCTGTGTTATCAGCAACGACTTTGAAACCGGCGAACTGGCGGGATGGGAAGGCTATCCCTACGCCCAGGACATCGGCTATGAGCCATTCACCATCCCCCAGCGGGAACCGGCCCACAATGACAGCAAATTCGCCATTTCCCGGGTTGTGAAGCCCAATGACATGATCGACCTGGCCGAGGGCTTCACCAGGGAGATCAATCTCTGGACTGTCGCGGAAACCCGGTTGAAAGCCGCCGTGTTCCTCACCGCCGACCGCAAGCCGGAATACCTGGAGTTTTCCCTCGGCCTCTTCGACGGCTCCCGGTATTTCCATGTCATCAAAGCTCCGAAAGTGAACCGCTGGCTTGAACTGGATATTCCCATAACCGGATTCACCGCGAACGGTAAACCGCTGGCGGCGGGCGCTCATGTGCAGGTCATCACCATCAAAGCTTTTTACCCCCTGGTGACCCATCTGGCTTCCTATACCATTTCCCTCGACGATTTCGAGCTGAACGGCGAGCGTCAGCGGCGCTTTGCCGCCCTGGATCCGGTATCCACCGATTTTGAGATGTTCGGATTCTCCATACTCAACCGTCACTTCCATTCCGGCGATACGTTTGCACTCACCGTACGGCCGGAGGAAGCGCCCGGGAAATACACCCTCGCCTCGGCCACCCTCAACCTGCTCGACCCCGCCGGCAAAACCGTGGCTTCGGGTGTCCCGCTCAAATCCGCCGACGGCAACGCCTGGAAAACGGAGAAGGCGTACACATTCAAGCCTTCCGATCCCCGGGGGCAGTGGACCGCGGAGCTGATTGGAAAGGACGCCCACGGAACAGAAATTCGATGGGGGTTCCGGTTCCTCATGCCGGGCAGCCGGATCACGACGAAGGATCATCCGCGCCTGCACTTCTCCGCGGAAGAACTGAAACGGCGGCTGGCATCCCAGTCTGCGACAGAGCGGAAAATTCTGGAAGGCGCCCTGGCTAATCCGAGCTCCCTTCACAACATGGACCTGAGCGGCATCAATGAAGCGAAGAACCTCCAGACCGAGTCCCTCACCGGCGGACCCTTCTCCGTGGTGAGCACCGCCTATGACAACTGGCGCGCCCCCATGAGCCGTCTGACGGGTGTCATCGAGTCCGGCGCCTGGCTCTATGCGGTGAAGGGTGACGAGGCCGCCGGGCGGAAAGCGAAGGAGGCTCTGCTCAAGCTCTGCGCCTTCACCCGCTGGAATCACCCCTGGCAGGAGACCCACGGCAATCATACCTACTTCCCCATGGGTTATACCATCGGACCGGTGGCCACCGGTTACCCCCTGCTCTCGGAAGCCGAGAAAGCAGCGGTCCGGAATGCGCTCATGGACAAGGGCATCAAACTCTTCTACCGGGACATGGTGGAAATGAACCGCATGCCCTCCAGCCTGACCAATCACATCGCGGTGCTCGTGGCCAATCTCTCCCTTGCCGCAACCGCCATATACGGGGAAGACCCCGCCAATCCCGCGCTGGAACCGTATCTTTCGGGCATCCTGGCCAAAATGAAACTGTACATGGACCGCACCTTCTATCCGGATGGCGGCTATGGGGAACCGGTGACCTATCAGGACATGGCCACCCGCGACCTGGTGGAGGCGCTCGATGT
This sequence comes from Candidatus Latescibacterota bacterium, assembly GCA_041690195.1. Lineage (GTDB taxonomy): Bacteria > Latescibacterota > Latescibacteria > Latescibacterales > Latescibacteraceae > JAWLHT01. Next base: position 45,994 of record JAWLHT010000003.1, on the reverse strand, counting down.
TCTGGAACGGAATTTCGGGGTCGACTACACGCTGGAAACCCACATGAAGGATTCGTGGCTCTATCCGCTCTATGTCACCTACACCAACGGAAGATACCCGGATTTCGGCGATGTGAGCCACTATTACGGTCTGGGGGGATTGTCCTTCATGTACTTCTCCCATAAACTGAAGAACCCCTACACCTACGAATTCTCCCGGAAAACCTTCGAATCCGCCCGGGGCGGCATTCCGGCCTGGCTCTGGTACACCACCGGCATCACCCCGAAAAGCCGCGAGGAACTGGTCCCCTCGCATTATTTCCCGGTGAAGGGACACCTGGTCAGCCGTTCCTGCTGGTCGGACGAGGGCACGGTGAACGTGTTCAAGTGCGGCCCCAACTCCAACCACTACCATTATGACCAGGGTACGTTCTATCTCATGACCAACGGCGAGGAACTGCTCTCCGACGCCGGCCACGGCTCCAGCTACTACGCCAATCTCCATTATCCCTGCTATTATACCCAGGCCATCGGGCACAACGTCATGCTCGTCGACGGCAACGCGGAAAGCCAAGCCCCCGCCGATTACCTCAACGGCATCACCTCACTGCAGGACTGGCCGCGAATCTCCCATGCCTTCGCCGGAAGAACCGCCGATGCGGTGGAAGGGGATCTCACCTGTGTCTACAAGGGAACCATGGACCGGTATACCCGCTCCATTCTCTATGTGAAACCGGACCTCATGTTCCTCTGCGACCGGGTGAAGAGTTCAAAGGAACATTTCTATTCCTGGATTTTCCATGCCGAGCACACCAACGGAAAGAATTCCATCGCCTGGGACGGGAACACCATGACCGTCGCCAGAACCAAGGCACGGCTGCGGATGGACGTCCTCGCTCCCGCCATCGACTCCCACCGGATACAGGATTCCGACCGGGATGAAAGCTTCATCACCCTCCGGGGCAAGCCGGGAACCCGGGACACCGAGTTTCTCGCGGTGCTCACTCCCCGCGCGGTGAAAAGCCCGTCGGACACCCTTATCGAGTCCTCGTCCACCCTCCTGGCCGCCTCCGGCTGGACCGGAGCGAAGGTGGAACGCGCCGACGGCGTGACCGTGGCAGCTTTCCGCACCAACGGGGCTTCGGATCCTGTCGAGGGATACACCGCTGATGCCGACCGGTTCGCGGCAACCACCGACCCCGCCGGAAAAGCCGCGTTCCTCTTCCTGCATGGAACGGCCATCTCCAGTCAGGGAACACCGCTCTTCCGGAGCAGCCGTCTGGTTTCCGCCGCGGTGACATTCAAGACGGGGGAATCATTCCTGGAATCCGAAACGGACGCCTCCGTCGAGATTTCGGTGGCGCAGGAGAAAAAGCCCGCGACGGTTACCCTCAACGGGGCCGCACTGAAGAAGTGGAAATATGACGGAAAGGCAAAACTCCTGACGCTGACCATCCCCCAGGGTCGGACGGAAGTGGTCATACGATAACGAGATACAAAGACAATTTACCACGAAAGACACGAAAAGCACGAACAATACAAAAAAGGCGTTTCGCGGAGTTGTGTGGGTAAGTGAGTGATGCAAGAAGGAGTCGGGAGACAGGAGTCAGGAGAAGGGAACTGGCGGACAATGCCGGGGCATACGGTCCAAGAGAGCGAGGCATGCCTCACCCCTACGGTCTTCCCTTTGTGCCTCCGTAACTTTGCCCCTTTCACTCTTCACTCGCATTTACCCATAGAAAGAAGCGGAAATTCCTGTTGTTTTTCCATCCCTGTTCGTGCCTTTCGTGTCTTTCGTGGTTCAATTCAGTTTTTATCGCATTTCTGAATCGGTAACTTCAACCGCCCCCGCGCCGATATTCGGCTCAGGGGCGGTTCTGTGTTGGAGTTTACTCCATCGTTACCTATATTGCCGGTATTCGCATATCCCATTCACCATTCACCGTTACGGGAATCGAACACATGTCCATGGACCGCAGAGCATTCCTGAAAAAAGCCACCGGTTCGGCAACGCTGGCCACCACGGCGATGCTGGGGTACACCACGACCGAGGTCGAAGCGTTCAGCAGCGGGGGCGGAATCGGCATTGAAGAGGGCCTTTACCTGCTCGACCAGGGCAAGGCAACGAACGTCATGCCCGAAATCCGTCCGGAAATCCGCAACAATCCCCGTGCGGTGTTCATCATCGAGACCCACGTGGATGCCAGCCGGAGCGCGGAAGGCTACTTTTCCGAGGCGCGGCCCCAGATCCGCGAAACCGCGAAGAGCGTCGCCCATCGCCTGCTGGTAAAGGGATCCCGCAAGGGCGGCTCTACCCTCATCCTCCCCAATCTGACCTGGGTGCCGGATAAGGTCAATTACCCCACGGTGGGGACGAACACCTCCCACGACTTCATCGTCGGGTTCGCCGAGGGGCTGAAAGAACTGGGCAACACCAACCTCATCACTACCGCCCGCGGCTCCAATGTAGTGGACCACCGGAAGAGCGGCCTCTACGCCGCGCTGGACAGTATCGGGCTTCCGCTTATGGAGGCGAAATACCTGGAGTTCGCCCACTACTCGAAAAACGAGCTCAACTGGCACAAGGTCCCCAAACCGGTGGTCTGGAAGAACGTTCCCACCACCCGTCCCATCGGAGACCCGGACAACTTTTTCATCAACATGCCCAAAATGAAATGCCACAATCTGGGATTCTGCACTCTCTCCACAAAAAACCGCCAGGGCGGCGTTCCCTCCGGCTACGGCCATTTCTGCAACAAGTGGCACGAGATGGAATACCTCTGCCGTGAGATGTACAACATCGATTTCGACCGGGATTTCGTCGCCGGCTACTACCAGAACGTGGAGTCCGGCTTCCTCAAACACCGCGCGGCGGGATTCAAACACTGGGATTACGAGAAGCTCTATCCGATCTACGAGAAAAAAGGCGGATGGGATGCCTTCCGCAAGCTCCGGGGCGACAGCGCCAAAATCAAGGAGTTCGTGGCGGACATCCCCGGCCCGCTCATGTGGGACGAGCAGTGGAGTCAGCGCGCCATCGACGCCGCCACGGCCATCACGCCGCACCTGAACGTCGTGGAAGGCATCATCGGCCGGGACGGCAGCGGGTTCGATGTCGGCCGCGACGAGCTCTGCAATGTCGTCATCGCGGGCCTCTCCTCACCCGAGGTGGACGCCGTGGGAACCTGGCTCATGGGCCATGATCCGCTGGAAATGCCCTATCTCCGCATCGCCAGGGAGCGCGGCTTCGGCGAAAACGACCCCTCGAAAATCGCCATCTACCGCATCCGTGAAAACGGCGAAGTCGAGCCGGTGAACAATATCGCGGAATTCAAGCGGCACAAGCTCGGGGTGAACCTGCATACGTGGGAGGAGACGGGGGAGCGGTTGTTCTGGTAGAAGGCGCGTGCTCGCCGCTCTCTTCCATCGGCACAGAAAAAAGTATCATTCCCTTGGGGTGAGTTACTCTTTGGGGAACGGGCGGAATCTCCGCGTTTTCCCCAGAATCTAACTCACCCCTCTTCTTCCTCGGTCACCTTCCACTTTGCATTCCGCCGAATAATTTGTTACATTACTGTACTTACTGATAGTTACCTGCTCCGTACTGTCTTCCCGTCCGGCCATCCCGTTCCGGGAGCGCCGGGAATCATCCCGTTCCGACCCGTACCGAACGGAGGGAACCGCACCCGCCATGCACAGCCGTTTCCCGTTTAACCTGTTTCTCACCGCTGCAACCCGCTGCCCCGACTTGAGTCTGACGCTCGCCAGGGGAATGTTCCGCAAGCACATCGACACGCGCCGGGACTATCGTCACGGTACCGGCGAGGCGCTCCAGGTCCCGACCCAGGTCAGCCTGCGTATCACCAACGCCTGCAATCACCGTTGCGCGGTCTGCGGTCAGTACGGCCGTCACGGATACATGAACGACGGCGACCACAAGGAGCTGCTGAAAACGCTTCCCATCGAGACCTACAAGGAACTGGTGGACCAGGTCGCGCACCACAAGCCGATTTTCTATGTCACCGGGGGGGAGCCGTTTCTCTATCCCCGGTTCGCCGAACTCATGAACTACATCAAGGAGAAGGGCTGTATCCTTTCCGTGGTCACCAACGGCGTGCTCCTGGAGAAGTACGCGGAGGAGATGGTGGAGCACGGCTGGGACATGGTACTGGTGTCCTTCGACGGCCCCCGGGAGATTCACGACCAGTGCCGCAATTTCCCCGGCGCGTACGATACCGCGGTACGGGGTATTCTCAAGATCAACGAGGTGAAGAGAGCCCGACGGAGCGCCAAGCCCTTCGTGCTCACCTCCACCACGGTATCGAAGGTGAGCGCACCGGTGCTGGACGAAACCTTCCGGATCGGGAGCGAACTGCATCCGGACCTCATGGTGGTGTATCTCTCCTGGTTCACCTCGGAAGCCATCGGCCGCGCCCAGACCGAAATCATGAAGGGTGAACTCGGGGTCACCCCGTTTACGTGGAAATCCTACGCCACGGAGTTTTCACCGGAGGAGGCGGAGCTTTTTCGTGATGCGCTCGCCGGGGTCCGCGGGAAGAAATGGCCCTTCGAGTACCTCGTGATTCCGGATCTGAGGGATGAGGATATCGTCCCGTACTATACCGCCCCCGAGGAGATGTTCGGGTATTCCCAGTGCGTGGCGCCCTTCATCATGGTGGATATCATGCCCAACGGCGATGTCACCACCTGCCGGGACTTCATTGACGTGAAGGTCGGAAACATCACCGAAAAGCCGCTGCTGAAGATCTGGAACGACGAGCCGTTTGTCCGTTTCCGGAAGCTGCTCATCGACCGGGGCGGCCTCCTGCCCCAGTGCTCCCGCTGCTGCGGCCTGATGGGATTCTGAACCGGGCCGGCGAATCTCGTTTCGTAAAAAGACGCTGTTCGGCGGCGCAGGAGAATGGGTCGTTACCGGAGCAAAAACAATTCTCTTGACGGCCGGATTCCCTGCCCCCATCTTATGACATTCCACTCAGGCCGGTCCGCGTGGAGAACACCGGACACCCGGGTTCCTTGGACCGTTTCCCGGCGCGAACGCTCCGCCCCACCAGTACCAGAGGATGCATGTCCGAATACCAGCGATATACGTTCCTCGTAGTTGATGACGAGGAATCCATCCGGGATATTCTCGTGCATGAGTTCACCCGGCTCGGGTACGAAGTCCGCACGGCGGCTTCGGCCCGGGAAGCGCTCCGGATTGCCGAAGGGGAGCCGGTACACCTCGCTGTTCTGGATATTCGTCTGCCGGACATGGATGGCCTCGAACTCTTCCGGCGTCTGCGGGAATGCGATCCCGATGTGGCCGTGGTGATGCTGACCGGGTACGGCACCGTGGAAAACGCGGCGGAAGCCCTCCGGATAGGCGCATCCGACTTCCTCACCAAACCGGTGGAAATGAGTGCTCTGGCCCTGGCAATCGGTTCCGCGCTGGAGAAGAGACGGCTTTCCGAGGAAAACCGGCGTCTTCGGGAGAATCTGGAAGAGGTTACGGAGGAGCGGACTCGACGGCTGAAACACGAGAACCGGTCTCTGGAATCCGGACTGCGGGAAATGGTGAAAACGTTTTCCGGGCTCCTGGAACAGCGGGACGAGTCGGTGGGGAGCCATTCCAAGCGAGTTGCCGCGGCCTGCCGCGAAATCTGCATCCGCATGGAACTTCGCGACACGGTCCGGAACGACATCGAGACCGGGGCGCTCCTCCACGATATCGGAAAGATCGGAATCCCCGATTCCATCCTGCGGAAAACCGCCAACTTTTTCGAAATGTCAAAGCTCACCGACGAGGAAAAGCGGGTTGTCCGGATGCACCCGGTCATCGGACAGGAAGCCGTGGAGATGGTCGAAATGCTCAACCCGGTGAGCCTCATTATCCGTCACCACCACGAACTCTTCAACGGCAGCGGATACCCGGACCAGCTCTCGAAATACAACATTCCGCTGGGCTCCCGCATCATCGCGGTGGTGGATGCCTACGACAAAGTGGTATACGGCGTCCAGGCTCCGAAGCGGGACGTTGCGAAGCGGATCATTCTCACCCACCTCCTGAAGAATTCCGGGGTGCTCTACGACCCGGACGTCATAAAAATATTTCTCCAGTACCTTCGGGACATGGAGAAGAGCGTTTCCGGCCGAAAGGAACGGTCCATCCCCATCGGCGACCTGAAACCGGGTATGGTTCTCGCCCGGGACCTGGTTTCCACCGGCGGCGTACTCCTCGCGGCCCAGAACGAAACCATAGGCGATTCCGATTATATCCGCATCATGCGGCTTCACCAGCGCAAGTCGGCCGGAGGCGTTGTCCACATCTATGACACCCCTGAGTCGAAAACCGTCCCCGCGTCCACCGAAGCATCCCGGTCCAGCGCCGGTGACAGTACCGCGCGCACCGAGGTGAACCGGGAGGACATCCAGCGGTTCAAGCAGGTGCGGGACGCCATTGACAAATCATCCGGTCTGGGCACTTTGCCTACCGTATACCAGAGCGCCATGTCTCTGCTGGACGACCCTTCGAGCACCCGGGAGGACATCGCCGATGTTCTGAAGCAGGATCCCGCCATTGTCACCAAAGTCCTCCGACTGGTCAACTCTCCCCTTTTTGCCTTTTCCCGACGCATCACCTCCATCGAGGACGCCATTCCGCTCCTGGGATTCAGCGAGATACGCAGCATCGTAACCTCGGTTTCCGTGGTATCCATGTTTTCCTCGAAGGAAAGCTCGGATATCTTCGACCGCGGAGCGTTCTGGAAGCATTCCGCCGCCTGCGCCATCGCCTGCAAAACCATCGCCCGGAAGCTCAAGGTTCCCTCGGAAGAGGAATACTTCACGGCCGGGCTTCTCCATGATATCGGCAGGCTCGTGCTGGACCAGATATTCCCGGAAGACTTCCGCGATGTCATCGACATGCTGAAGGATGATACAATGCTCATGCGCCAGGCGGAACGGAAGGTATTCGGACGTCCCCATACTTCGGTCGGCGAGTATCTCCTCCGCAAATGGAAAATCCCCGATATCCTCTCGAACGCCGTTCTGTACCATCATTCTCCGAAGGACAGCGCGGTCGATCCATTCCTGGTTTCCGCCGTTACCGTGGCGGACATGGCGGTTCACATGCTCCGCATCGGTTCGAGCGGAGAAATCCACGTGGCCGGCATGGACGATTTCGTCCGGCGTCAGCTCGGCATCGGCCCGACCGAGTTCGAGGTGATGCTCCCCGAAATCGAGGGAAACATCCGTCAGAGCGACGATCTCCTGCGGCTGGGCGACTGATGCCGGGGATATCCGATACCCGAAAGAATACCCTCAAACGGGAACGGGATGCGAAAATCGCATCCCGTTCCCGTTTGCTTTCAGACTCATACCGGTTTTGTTACAAAACAAAGAAATGCGCTTGTCCCATCCGCCCCGGGCGACCTATCACCTTCCTTTCACCTCCGTTCCAAAATCGGTATCAATCTGATTCAACCATCATCACCGACCCACCTTTTCCGGATCCCAGATGGCCGCCTCGATGTACTGGTTGCGGTGTTCCGGCGTGGCGAAATAGTAGACGGTAACCACCTTGCCGTCCTGCCGCTGGAGCGTGCGGGTGTACCCGATATCCCAGTTGCGGGCGCCGGAACGCAGCACAACCGGCCCGCTCCAGGTATGACCGCCGTCACCGCTCAGGCGGGCGCAGATCACCGGGGGGTGCGCCCGGAAACCGTAGGTGACGCAGAGACGGCCGTCGGCGAGATGAATCAGGCTCGGTGGATTGCCATTGAAGTCGCTGTTCGGCTCAGTGGTGTCGGCCACCTTGCTCAGAAACCTCCAGGTGCGGCCGTCGTCCTTCGATTCGTAGACGTCGATCCAGTTTCGCGTCCGGAGACCACCCCCGCTCCGGCTGATTTTGCGACGCAGGGCGGCGACCAGACGGCCGTCGGTCAACCGAGCCGCCGAGTACACCATCCACCTCTCTCCCCGTGGCGCATGGGCGGGGTCGGGCGAAATCCATCCCTCCAGATCGAAAGACTTCCCCCCGTCCGCGGTCCGGATGGAACAGGAGAGGTCTTCGTATCCTTCCGGTCTGAATCCGACGAACAGGCGGCATGATCCGCCCCTGCCGTCCAGGTAGCAGGTCCGGGCCTGCAGTTCGCCATCATCCGGCAGATCCCGGACATCGAGACGAAACGGCCCTTTCCAGGTGCGGGCCCGGTCGGCGGAGAGATAAAACCGCGTGCCCTGCAGCTTCATGGCAAAATCCGGATGGGAAAAATCAAACCCGCCGAAACTCGGTCGGGACGGGTCGTCGCCACTGAGAATGGGGCACGGGGTCCATGTCCAGGTACGACCGCCGTCCAGGCTCCGAGCCACATAATCCTCGTTCGGACGGGTGTAGTCCCGGGCGTGGCCGTCCTCCCAGTCGGGCTTGTCCTTGAACCATCCGCTCTCGAACGCCACCGCCATCTCGTCTCCCCACATCCAGAAGCCGCCGTTGGCGGGCCATCCGGCGTAGCGGCCCGGCTGGTCATATATCGTCACATGCTCCAAAACACACCCGTGCTCCTCGGTTCCGGGAATTTCCGAGAAATCGAGCTGCGGCAACGGAACCGGCCAGCCCTCCCGCGCCGTCGCCGGGACCTCCGACGCATCATGACTCAGGGCGGAGGCGGGAACGATGGACCGGCCGTGCCCGCTCCACTCCCAGGAGAGATGCAGACGCGCGTTTCCGGAGGAACAGAAATACTCGATCACCAGCGGGATCCGGACTCCCTTTTCCATGACAACCGAACCCTCGCGGGCCAGCGGGTCGTCGAGACCGTCGATCACGACCTTCCCGCTCGCCAGTACCCGGACGCCGTCACCAGCCACGGCGCTGAATTTCACCTCTCCGTCATAAGGACCGGTCACATACCCGGCCCAGCGCGCGGCCCAGTCGTTTCCCTTCCCCCGCCCCCAGTCGTTGTCGAGAGAGGGAAGCATGCTGACCCCGTCCTTCGGACGGGTGAAATCGCCGCCTTTGAAGAATGTTCCCGCCAGGCCCGGCCGGTTTCCCTGCGTTTCCGCCGGGAACCGCCCCCCACAGGCAGACGCAAGAATGGAAAGAAAAACAAGGATTACACCTGCGACATTCTGAATCATTCGGCTCCTCCTTTGCGTATGCTCATGACGGTTACGGGCAACCGTTTTATGCAGGGGCAAACCCTCGATACCAGCCTCATGTGAATCATACGGATTTTCCACGATTAGCGCAATTACTTGTGATTAATGCATGCATACCGTACCAATGGAGCGTCCGGATTGTCCATGGTTCCGCCCCGGATATCCTGAGATGCCCCCGGAAGAATGGTGCGGATTTGCTTTTCCGGGTTCCGGTACCGTTCCCTGCCCGTTTCCGTACATTTTTCCCCTTCCCTTTCACCCGGAAAGAGTGTAAGTTTATCTCGGATGTGCACACGGAAACGCACCTTTTCTCATCGTCCGGGAGGACTCCATGGATACCGATGTGAATCGCAGGAACTTTCTCAGGACCGCCGCCGCGGCATCCGCCGGGGTGACCATCGTGAGCCCCCGCACCGCGTTCGGCTACACCGCCAATTCCACTGTCCAGCTCGGCATCATCGGCTGCGGCGGACGGGGCACCGGAGTCATTACCTCCATGGCCCGTACCACCGGCTCCCGCCTCGCGGCCATCGCGGACCTCTTCGAGGACCAACTGTACAAAGGCCGCGACAACCTGAACAAGGCCAACGCCGAACTGAAACACGCCCCCATCGACAAATCCCATCTCTTCCTCGGCTCCAAAGCTTACCTCCGCCTGCTGGAATCGAAGAATGTGGACGCCGTGCTGGTTTCCTCCCCCGCCTTCCTGCATCCGGAACACCTCGAAGCCGCGGTTGACGCCGGGAAGCATGTGTACTGCGAGAAGCCGGTGGCGGTTGATCCCGCGGGAGCCCGTCAGGTGCGCCGGGCAGGACGGAAAGCCCAGGGGAAAGTGAGCCTCGCGGTTGGTTTCCAGATCCGTCATGCCTCCCCCTACGCCGGAATGGTCGAGCGCATCCAGCGGGGCGATATCGGCGACGTGGTCACTGTCCAGGCATACTACTTCGCGGGTTCCATCCCGATCAAATGGCGCGACGACGTCTCCCCGGAAGAAGCTCGTCTGCGGGCCTGGTTCTGGGACCGGGCGCTCTCCGGGGACATTCTCGTGGAACAGGGAATCCATGTGGTGGATATCTGCAACTGGGCGCTCAAGGGCCATCCCCTGCGCGCGTCCGGTACCGGCGGACGGGGCGGCCGCAATGACCGCGGCGATGTATGGAGCCATTACGCCGTGGATTACACCTATCCCGGCGGAACCAATGTCTGTTTCCACTCCACCCAGTTCGATCCGGGCTACGGCGACGTCTGCGTACGGTTCTTCGGCACGAAGGGCATCGCCGAGGCGCACTACACCGGCGGCGTATTCATCAAGGGCGAAAACGCGTGGGACTCGGGCGTGGCGCGCGGCACCGCCGAATCCATCAGCAAGGAACAGTGGGCCGCCGGAACGTTCAAGTCCTCCCTGGAGGATGCCGACCCCAACAAGCAGCGTGCGTTCATCGACAGTATCAAGTCCGGCACATTCATCAACGAGGCCGACGCCGGCGCGGACACCGCCCTGGCGGGCATACTGGGCCGTACCGCGGCATACTCCGGCCGCATGGTGACCTGGGAGGAGGTCGAGCAGTCGGACGACATCCTCGATCCCCGGCTGGATGTGGCATGGTTCGATGAAAGATAGTGCCTGAGTGCCAAAGTGCCTGAGTGCCTGAGTGCCTGAGTTTAACAGAAGCAGAGGGGAAATGACCGCCGGGAATCGAGAAACGGCGGTTGAACGGCCGCGATCAGATGTAATACCAAAGTCGGAACGAAGCGTGCAGAAAGCCCGCTCCGTCCACCCCGGGCCTCACCCTCCGGCTCCCTCTCCTTCCCCCATCCGTACCGTATCCGGTACGAATGGGGACCCCGACAACAGAGTTGGAGAGGGAGTGACTCGTTCCCGGCTGTCTCGGTACTCCCGTTCAGCATGGTTTCCCCCTCGCCAGCTCTGCTGGAGAGGGGGATCAAGGGGGTGAGGGCTTTCCCCGGGCGGGATAGAGTCTTTCTTCACGTTTCGAAACGAAATTTGTATAACGCAACTGCCGCAGCTCCCCACCCCTTCTGAGGCATTTTACGGGCGATCCCGAGAAAACGGCAGGCGCCCGCCTCAAAGGGCTTTCCCGATTCCGTTCCGCCGCGTCCGGCTTTCGCTTCCGGATGCGGCGGAATGCGAATATAGTTTGGTTCACCCGAGGAGAAATGCAGCAATGTCCCGTATCACCCGCAGGAAATTCGTCCAGGCCGCGGCCTTCGCCGCCGGCGCCCCGACAGCCGTTCCGGCTGCGGTCGCTGCCGGGCGCGACGCCACCGCCGACATGCCGCTCGGAGTCATCCGGGGGCTTGGCGATCCCGACGCCGAACTCGCCAGGGTGAAGGAACTGGGCTTCACCACCTGCCAACTCTCCGGCGGCGATCTCTCCGCCGATCTGGCCCGACGAACGAAAGCGGCGCTGGCCAGGCACGGAATCGCCCCCACTTCCTTGATCTGCATGGGGCCCGGAGACTACAAATGGAATTTCACCGAGGGACCCAAAACCATCGGGCTGGTCCCCCCCGAACTGCGGACGGCCCGCCTCGAACGGCTGAAAAAAGGAGTCGAATTCTGCCATGCCGCGGGCATCCCGGCGGTGTGCGCCCATTTCGGATTCATTCCCGAGGATCCCAACGACGAACTCTACCCCGGTTTCATTGCGGTCATGCGTGAAATCGGGACCTATGCCCGGGAACGGGGAATCGGCGTCTGGTTCGAGACCGGCCAGGAAACCCCCATCGCCCTCCTTCGCGCCATCGAGGATATCGACACCGGCAACTTGGGAGTCAATTATGACACCGCCAACCTCATCCTCTACGGCAAGGCGAACCCGGTGGACGGCCTGGACGTGATCGGGAAATACGTCCGCTCGCTCCACGCCAAAGACGGCCGGTATCCCACCAATCCCCGCGAACTGGGACAGGAAACCCCCATCGGCGAAGGACAGGTCGACTTCCCCGGCGTTTTCCGCAAGCTGAAGGCGCTCAACTTCAGGGGCCACATCACTATCGAGCGAGAGATCAGCGGCCCGAAGCAGATCGAGGACATCATGCGCTCGAAAAAGTATCTCGCCAGCCTCATCCGCACGGCATGACCTCCCGGCCTGGAGGGCATTCCCCCTCCTTCTTCCAGCGGTACACTCCCTTCCCGCACAGGCCGCCCGTATCCCCCGCTCCATGCTCCCGGTCAGAGCAATGGCCCGGTTCCCCGCCGGATACTGTTTCCCCTGAACGGACCTGCCCCCATTCTTCCACAATACCGAATTTGCTTTACAGTGCAGAGCATATACGTTATTTTGGAGCATCTTCCAGAATAATACTTCCGGTGGTTTCCGCGCGGCGGCGGGATTCCGTCCGGCACTCTTCATGCGGGCCCGGAGGGTGATGCATGCCCTTGTCCGGTTGTCGCCCGTTTCAGGAGGAATCATGCAGGCGCTTCATCCCCTTGATTATGTCGTGGTGCTGGCCTACTTCGCCATCGTGGTGTTCGTGGGCGTGTACTTCGGGAAGTTCATCCGTCAGGCGAAGGACTACTTCGCCGCGGGTTCCTCGGTTCCGTGGTGGCTGGCCGGGGTGTCCCTCTGGATGGCCTCCTTCAGCGCCCTGACCTTCGTGGTCTACTCCCAGCTCGCTTACCGTTACGGATTCGTGGCCATCACCCTCAACTGGGTGGTCATCCCGGCCATGATCGCGGCGGCGATGTTCCTGGCGGGACGGTGGCGGAGAACGCGGATCATGACTCCGCTGGGATTCATCCAGGAGCGCTACAACAAAAATCTCCAGCAGGTATTTGTCTGGACCGGCATCCCGCTCCGCATGGTGGACAACTCCCTGCGGGTGCTCTCCACAGCGGTCTTCCTCGCGGTCGCGGTGGGTCAGAGCTGGTTCACCCTGGAACTCTGCATCGTCGTGGTGGGCGTCATCATGGTGCTCTACACCCTTCTTGGCGGACAGTGGGCCGTGCTGGTCACCGACTTCTTCCAGGCCATTATCCTCCTGACCGGAATCATCATCCTCATCCCGCTCTCCCTCGCGGCGGTCGGCGGTATGGGTGAGTTCGTCGCCAAGGCCCCGGACGGGTTCTTCCGGCTCTTCGCTCCCTCCTACGGCCCCTTCGACTGGGTGATGTTCGCGGTGATGATCGCCGTGTCCTACAACGCGAGCTGGGGCCTCGTGCAGAAGTACAACTGCGTGGAGACCGAGAAGGATGCGAGCAAGGTGGCCATCACCATGGGCGTGCTCTCCTTCATCGGCCCTTTCCTCTTCCTCATTCCCGCCATGGTGGGGCGCGTGCTGCTGCCCGAACTCATGGACAAGCCCAACGGTACTGCGGAAGCCTATGTCGCGGTCTGCCTGAAGGTGCTGCCCGTCGGCGTGATGGGGCTCATGGTGGCGGGCATGTTCAGTGCCACCCTCTCCACCCTCGGCAACGACTATAACGTCCTCTCCGGCATACTGACCAAGGACTTCTACGCCCGGGTCATCAATCCGGACGCCGACGAGAGCCGCCTGCTTATGTGGGGCAAGATCAACACCGCCCTGGTCGGCGGCCTGACCATCCTCTTCGCAGTCGGGATCAACCAGATCCGGGGCTTCAATCTCTGGGACATCATGGTCAAGGCTTTCGGAGCGCTGGGACCGGCCATCATGCTGCCGCTCATCGCGGGGCTCTTCATCCGCCGGGTCAACTCCCGTGGGGCGCTCGCCGGCATTGTCGCGGGCATGATCTCCGGCACATCGCTGGTCATCCTGAACACCGTGCTCCTCGGCGTCTACAGCGAGCGGGTGGCATCCGATCCCGGATTCGCCTACTGGCTGAAACAGGGATTCAACTCCATCTCCATCATCGTCAACATCTCGGTGACACTCGCCGCCATGTGGATCGGCTCGGTCACCGGGAAAGTCAGCGAGGAGGAACGGAATCGGGTGGAGGCCTTCATGGCCCGCATGGATGTTTCCAGCGATGCGGTCACGGCCGCGCCGGCCGCGACTGGGCAGGCGTCCCCTTTCCTGGCGGTGGGAATCGCACTGGTCATTTTCGGCGCCGTGTTCCTGCCCATCGGGTTGTTTATCGGTGGTCGCAGCATGATCATCGATCTGATTGCCGGATTATCCATGATGCTTCTGGGATCGGTTCTCTGGATCACCAATCGCTCTCAGAGACCCCGCGAAGCTCCGGCACCCGTTTCGGAACGATAACCGTACTGCTGTCCGCCGTTTCTACGGTCCTCCGGATTATTTCAGACCGGATTGCCGCTGCGGATGAGCCGAACTGGCCCCGGGCGGGGGCATCGGCGCGTTTTGCCTTCAGAAACCGGACCGGTCTGCCGAAATACTGACAAGAAGTGTGATATGGAAAACAGCATTCCGAATAATAAATGGTATGTTTCATGCGGTCGCCCGGGCAGCCGGACCGCTCAAGTCGACCCGATTCTTCAACTGATCTTTTCCGTCTTCTCCGCTTCACATGCCGGCAACCGGGCGACATCCCAGGCTGACGCGGGATGATGTTGCCGCTTCCGCGGAGAAACCGGCGCTTTCATTTTTACAAATCGGAGGTTTGGCCCGACGGACAAGAGGCCGGCGGTTCTCCACCAGGGAAACCGTCCGGACACCGGGCGGGCGACGATTCTGTTCAACTTTTTACACAGGCCCTGCATCGGGGCGTCATCGGATGCGGTCCTGAAGCATCGCGCAGTGAGCTGTACTGAAACGCATTTTCGACGGTTCTTTCCATTGGAGGAAACACCATGAAGATGGTATCGCGGCTCATCGCCCCGGTTTTCCTGGCTGTTCTGCTCTCCGGAGCAGCGGGAACAGGGCATGCGAGGGTCATGATGACCGGTGTCATCAACCAGGCGACCGGCTTTCGCTTCGACATTCTGGAGACAGCGACCTTCACGGTTGATGACTGGCTCTCCACTCCCAATCTCTGGTGGCTCACCATTGAGAATTCTCCCTCTCCGGAGGACTCTCTGACCGTGGCCGAAGCCCGTGTACTGGTCAACATCGACTCCGGGCGGTACCCCGATATCATCCGGGACGGAGTGATGTACCTCATCGGTCCGGGCAGCCGATACCTTCGCCCCGCGCTCCCCGCAGGCGAACGAATCGTTGTGGACAACACCCTGATTTCCGGTGAATCCGCCCATATGACCGGAAGATGGAACGATGCGTTTACGGACGAGGTGCTCCGGATCGGCAGTCTTCCCGAAGGCGCCTATACCCTCCGCTTTTCCCTCGTCGGGAAGTACAGCGACGGAACGCCGTTCGGGGAGGCCGATGTCGATCCCATCACCGCCACCATCGAAATCCGCAATCCTCAGCCCCCGGAGCTGGTAACCCCCGAAAACGGCGCGGACAATGTGGTGACCGTACCCCGCTTCTCCTGGCAGGAATCAGCGGTTTCCGATTTTTCCGCCCTCAACCGGTTCATCCGCCCGCACTATACCGTGACGCTCTGGAAGATGTTCGATGAATCGGGCGCCACGCTCACCCCGGAAGAAGCCATCCGGCGGGTTCCTGTCTGGAAAAGGGAAAATGTCGCGACGCCTTTTGCCGATTTTGATCCCGGTACGGCACGGGAGGAACTAGTGAGCGGCCGCCGCTACTGCTGGCAGGTGCAGGGATTCGACGGCACGGGGCGGGTTATCAGCGCCATTAACGACGGCAGGAGCGACATATGGGAATTCACCGTGCGCTTCACACCTCCTTCGCTCAACGAGCCGGTGCTTTTCTTTCCGCTACGGTTCTCATGGACCCCGGCGCAGGCCGGCGGCGGCACGGTTCTCTACGACATCGCGATTTCCGCCAGTCAGGACTTTTCCCGTCCGTACCTGGCTCGCGGGCTTGTGACAACGGCATTCTCTTATCCTTCCGACGCTCCCAACCTATCCCCGGGCCGGGTCCACTATCTGCGCATCCAGACCACTGACGACCGGGGCATACCCATCGGAAGCCCGGTACTCGGCACGTTCACTGTCCCCACGGTGGATGTACTGCTTGCCGCACCGGTCAATGACGTGGTTCTGTCAAAGCTCAATCCGACCTTCCGCTGGCAGGGAAGCTCGGACGCCTGGGTGGTGACCGTATTCCGGGAGGGAAGCCGCTGGTCCCAGTCATCCGGACGGGTGACCGGAAATTCCTGGATTTGGGACGGCGGGGACATGGAACGCGGTGCGGTATATTCATGGCGGGTTGCTCCCGCGGATGAGCGCGGTGAGCCATCAGGCGCCCCGTCCGAGACATGGCGGTTCACCGTACCGGACATCACCCAGATCACGCTCGTCTCCCCTGTTGACCAGACTGTGGAAACCGCCTTTCCCACGTTCACCTGGGACCCGCTCGCCCGGAGCGACGAGCAGGTGTCCTATGTGGTTGAAATTACCACGGGGGATGGTGCGGCGGTGCACAGCGAAACGGTTTCCGGCACGTCCTGGGAGTATCCCCGGACCGCGCCCGGGCTGCAGTACGCTTCCCGGTATCAGTGGCGGGTACGGGCGCTTCGAAACGGGGCCGCTATCGGCACGCCCAGCGCCACGGCATGGTTTGTAACCCCCTTCACCGCGGCTGACGGAACAGAACCCACCCTGGCCGAAGTCGGAGCCGCACTCCGGCAGGTGCTGGCGGATTACCCCCAGTACTCACCGTTCAGGGACAAAACGCTCAGCGGTATAATCGGACCGGACGGCCCAATGACCGTTTCCCAGTTCCTCGAACTCCTGAACACCTACCGGATCAAATCGGTTGGCGCGAAATGAGGACGGGATGGATTGTAAACCGAGGCAGAAACCAGAGAATGAAGGGATACTCCCCATGCGAGCGAAACGCCTGATTCTCCGTGCGGCGCCCCTGGCCCTTGCAATCTTCATGCTCCTGCCGCTCCTTGCGGCGGCGCAGCAGGGTACGCCGGTGGCCACGGTGATCAATATCAACGGCCGGCTGGACTACCGGGAAAACGCATCCTCGGACTGGAAGCCGGCAAAAAAGCTTGACCCCCTCTACGAGGGATACCAGATCCGGACCGAAACGGGCAACAAGGCCATGATCCTGTATAATGCCAGCCGGGCCCGGGTGCTCATCAATGAGAATACCCAGCTCGAAGTGCACTCCCAGACCAACGCATCCCAGCCCCGGCTTTCCAAAGACCGCACCACGCTCATGATGGGCCAGGTCTACTCCAAGCTCAAAAGCGGTAACTACGAGGTGGAGACTCCCTCCTCCGTGGCATCGGTGCGAGGCACTGAATTCGATTCCCGGTTTGACCTCCAGACCGACACCGCGACATTCCTGGTCATGGAAAGCACGGTCGAACTCATGAACCAGCTCGGAAGCGTGCTCCTCAATCAGTTCCAGACCGCTGATGTCCAGAGAAACAACCAGCCCGGAGCGCCCCGGACACTCGGAAGAAACGAAGCGCTCAAGCTTACAAGGTGGACCGACGGAGTGGAGCCCCGCTGGCGGTTGAACATGGTACCCGAGGGCGGCGACACCCACGAGGCGGGCACAACTTTTTCCATCGGTCTGGCTCTCCTGAACACCCGGACGCTTTCACTTGACAGCAACGCGTCGTTCGAGTTGAAGTCCTTCGGAGCGGGATCGGATATCATCGAGTTCTCGACCGATAACGGAAAAACATGGACCAACGCCCCCCGTGTACGCATATCCAACGGCATGGCGTCGCTCATGGCCAGGGTAAAAGGTGAGGGCTCCGTAGATATCACCGCCGAGGCGGAAGACACCGAGCCGGCGGTCCGCACCATCACGATAGCAAAAGCCAAAGACCGGAAGCGGATAGAAATCCTGTTCACCGACCCCGACGGCACGAACCCGAAGACACTTATCCTGGAGCTTGAGGAAAAATGAACACGCAGACCCTGCATACGACCACAGCGGGAGCGGGATTCGGATTTTCCGGGAGCCCCCTCGCCAAGGCAGTGATCACCGTACTTCTGTCGTTCGCCGGGAGCGGACGCGCCGGAGCGGACGCGCTGCCGCCGCAGATACACACGGACACGATAATGGAGGCCCGCGAACCGGGCGTAATCAAGGCCATGATCATGGATGACGACTCCGTGGCAAAGGCGACCCTCTATTATCGGAAGCCCGGCGAAATCCGGTACAATTCCATTGAGATGAAGGAACGGAACGATGTCTGGTACCGGGAACTGAAACGTGATCTCGGGCTGGACGGTACGGTGGAGTACTATATCCTTGCGCAGGATCGTTCCGGAAACGAGTCCACTTCACCGCAGCTCAATCCCACGGAACGGCCCCTCCGCGCCGCCATGGACCCGGTGGTGAACCAGTCCGCCGAGGAAGTGGTGCTCTCCAGCCCGGAACCGGGCACGGTTCTCACATCCGGCGACCAGATGATCATTGTCACCTTCTACAAGACCGACCGAGAGGTTGACATGGCCACGGTACGGATACGTGTTGACGACCGCGACCGTACCCGGGAGGCGGAGATTAAGGGGAACATGCTGGTCTTCCAGCCACGCCGTCCTCTCGAAGAAGGTCTGCACATGGTGGAGATCATCGCGAAAGACACCAGCGGCAACAATGTGGGGCCGAACGCCTGGACTTTCGATGTCAAAAGCAAGTTCCAGCTTCCGATGGGCGCCAAAGGCAACTTCTACATGGGACTCCAGCACGACGACCGCTCCAATCGCAACGTGGGAGAAGTCCCGCTCTGGAACAACAGAATCGATATCGGCCTGAACGGCGAGCAGGGCAGCCTCACCTGGGAAGCCGGGGTGATGCTCACCAGCGAGGAAACCTCTTTCCTCACCAGCGAGAATCTGCCGAAAGTACAACCGGTCAACCGCTACTATGCCACCCTGCGGTCAAGACACTTCCGGGTGCATCTGGGCGATGACAACCCCAATTTCAGCGATCTCTCGCTTAAAGGTATCCTGGTGCGCGGCCTGAGCGCCTCCTTCAAGTCCAACCGGTTCAATGCCGACCTGGTCTACGGGTATAACAAGCGGGACATCGGCGAGGAAGTGGAGTTGATTCAAGGCGTGGCAAGCGTGGATGCCACCGGGTACTACGACGATTCGGGAAACCGGGTGGACATCAGCACCAAACCCTACCAGCGCATCGTGCAGGACTCCCGGGGTGAGTACCATGTTTACGAGTTCAGTCCGGGTACCTTCCGGCGCAACATCACCGCGCTCAAGCTGGACTCGGCGCCCGTGAAGAACCGGTTCTTTTCCTGGAATGTTGGCATGAACCTCTTCTCGGCCGAGGACGACACCACGACTCTCGATTACATCTACAATTCCAATGACCAAACCCGAAGCTACGGGTTCGGCATGGACCCGGGACGGGAGAGCGTGCTCTTCACCACCGGGTATTCTCCGAAGAAAAACTGGGTCGGCACTATCGAAACCGCCGTCCGCTTCAACCAGAACCGGTCCATTCTCTCCGCAGAGTTCGGCGGAACCATGGTCACCGACAATCTCTTCGGCGTGGTCACCGATGACATCCGGGATGAACTTCCCGATGAAATCGAAGACAACCTGTTCCGCTTCAACGGCTCCACCCAGACATCCTTTGACAAGATGAAGCTGAAGGACAGCATCGGTTCGGGCATCGGAAGCGCACTCACGTCGGTTTATCTCCTCCGGCTGGTCACCCCGTTGCCGATCCCCAAGGTCAACACCAGGCTTAAGGGCGAGGTTTTCCGTACTCCCACCCACTATGTTTCTCTTGGCAATCCGCATCAGCGCACCGACGTGGGCGGCTTCCGGCTTGACCTCCGGAACCAGTTCCTGAAGGACCGGGTCTCCCTGGACCTGGGCTACGAAGCGTATTCGGATAACCTGGACAGCGAACGTAAACAATACGCCGGCGCGGACAAGTCCCTCCAGAAGGACCTCACCAAGGATACCCGAACCACGAGCGTATCGGTGGGCTGGCGGCCGCAACTTCTTCCGGAATATGCACCGAATGTCACGGTGGGCTGGCGGTCCTACACTGCGGCCAACAACCTGGACACCGCCTTCAATCCGGTGAGCAAGCAGATCGACATGTACACGAACACGATCATGTTCACGTTTGGGGCGACCCTCCCGGTCGGGTTCCAGAAACACACCGGCAGCCTGAGTTTCTCCGGAATGACCATCGGAGACAACCGTCCGCTCCCCAATTACGACCGGAACGAGTCGGAGAACAGCACGGTGATGCTGACCGTCAATTCAACGCTCAATCCGCTGCCGCTCACCTTGGCCACCACGGTGGGAATGACCGGAAACACCTCGTATTACAAAATCGACCGCAACGGCGTCTCCGCCCGAGATAACATCACGACCGACATAACGATACTGAATCTGGCTGGAACATATAAATGGTTCCGCGACCGCCGGTTCGCCACAACCGCAGGCTTCGGCTACATTGGGAGCGCCAACGGCGCATCCACGCCCGGACGCAAAATCGACAACACCAAGACCTCTCTCCGCGTTGAAGCCGAGTACAGGCTCAACGAGACAACCGCTCTCGGCGCCAACCTGCGCTACATCAGCTACACCGATAACGCGGTTTCGTCAAACAAGTATACCGAACCGATTCTGGGCATGACCGTACGATCGAATTTCTGAGAGCTTCCGGTTCCGGGCCGTCCGGCGCAGACTCCACCGTTTCGCGCCGGGCGGCCCGGACATTTCCTCCCGCCAACCGCATCCGCCCTTCCGTTTCAACCCTGCCGGCCGCCCGGTCCCGCATTCACCCGACATGAGGAAATTTTTCATGCGTAAAGCCGTTCCGCTCCTGGTCCCGCTTCTGCTTGCCCTGTCTGCGACGACCGCTTTATCCGAACCACGGTTCGTATTCTCCTGTGCCGCCGGGAATGACATCTATCGCGTAGTTTCCAAAGCGTTTCCCGCATCACGCCGGTTCGACACCCCCTCCGCGGCGTGTGAATATGCGCCAAGGGGCGCAGCCGTATTCCTGTTCGCAGACGGCTATCCAGATCGTGGAGTACCCTTCGAACGCGGTTTGCTTGATGCAATCCGGGCGAAAAGCCTCCATGTTTATATCGAGTATCCGTCGTCCCTGCCCGGGGCGACACTCGGCAAACCGAGGGATGCCACGCTCGAACGGGGGGTGATTACCGGAAATGAGTTCGGGAAAAGCCTGCCGCCCTTGTCGCTCCTCTATCTCCATGGCTGCCGTTTCGTGCCGGCGGTCGCCGAACGACCCTACATCGCTCTGGCCAGGGTCGCCGGATTCGACCGGGCGGTTTTCGGACTGGAAGGGACGGAATCCCACCCGGTGCTCTTCGGAACAGCGGACGGCCCGGCGCTTGTCGCGACAACCCGGCTCAGCGGGTGCATCCGTTCCCGGTTCGCGCCTTCGGACCATTGGCAAGCCATCTGGACCTGGATTCTCCGTGAACTGCAACCGGGGGAGTGCATCCCGCCGCTGAAATGGGAGCCTTCGGTCGGTCCCTCCTTCTCGCGGGATGAACCGCTTCCCGCCGACGCGGAACAACGGGTGCTCCGCCGGGGATTGGACTGGTTCTCCCGCGCCCGGCTCCTCGTCCACCCCGGCTGGGCTGATATTTACGATAACGAAGCCGGGAAATGGAGCGACCGCGTGGGACCGATGCCCGGATCCGGCCGTCCCTCGGGTGACGGCTCTCTCGGTGTCCTGGAAGGGTTTTCCTCCCGGGTCAACAGGGACGGAACCCAGCAGGTGCGCTGGTGGCGGCGTCACGACTGCAACGCCGAAGTGGCCGGAGCCATGGCCCTTGCGGGTAAAGCGCTCGACGGGGAGTCCTATACCCGTATCGCGGGAAATATTTGCGACTGGCTCATCGGCGTATCAGTCATGAGCGGCGGGGAACGCGCGGATCCGGGTCATCCGGCCTATGGCCTTTTCGGATGGAACGATGTAGCGCGGTACTGGGAAGATATGGACGGTTACGGAGTCTACTACGGAGACGACAATGCACGTTCCATGCTGGGACTCATCGCGGCGGGCGCATCTCTCGATACGGACCGGTGGAACGATGCCCTTGTGAAATGCCTGCTTGCCAATCTGCGCACTGCCGGAACACTGGGATTCCGCCGGGACCGCATCGACGAGCGTCCGTTGGAGGAAAAGGGCTGGCGCGCCTATTTCGATGAGAAAACGGTGAGCTACTCGCCCCATTTCCAGGCCTATCTCTGGGCCTGCTGGCTGTGGGCGTACGAACGCACCGGGTACACCCTCTTCCGGGACCGGGCGGAAAACGCCATCCGCATGACCATGGCCGCCTATCCCACAGAATGGCACTGGACCAACGGCATCCAGCAGGAACGCGCCCGGATGCTCCTCCCGCTGGCCTGGCTGGTCCGGGTCGACGACACGCCCGAGCATCGCAAGTGGCTGCGGTTCATGGCCGGGGAACTGCTCGCCTTCCAGGACGGCTGCGGAGCGATCCGCGAAGAGATCGGCGGAGGCGCGGGACGGTACGGCCCACCCAAGTCCAACGCGGAATACGGCGTCACCGAGGCTCCGCTCATCCAGGAGAACGGTGATCCGCTTTCGGACATGCTCTATACCACCAACTTCGCCTTTCTCGGCCTGCACGAAGCCGCGGCGGCTACCGGGGACCCATATTACCGTGACGCCGGGGACCGTCTGGCCGGTTTTCTCTGCCGCATCCAGGTACGAAGCGACGACCATCCCGAACTGGACGGCGCCTGGTTCCGGGCGTTCGACCACAAACGATGGGAGCACTGGGCGAGCAATTCGGACGCCGGATGGGGGGTCTGGAGCACAGAGACCGGCTGGACCCAGGGATGGATCACCTCGGTGCTGGCCCTGCGCGTCATGAACACCTCGCTCTGGGAGGCAAGTTCCGGAATCAGGCTGGAAAATACTCTCGAAGAGCACCGCAAAGTGATGCTTCCGGAGTGACGGGGCCTGTTCTTGGGAGATTCGGGGCAGCATCTTGGAAAATAAACCGCCAGATTCCGTTCCGTATGGACCAATGGGCAGGAAAAACGAAAGGGTTCGGTTCACGAACGTCAGAAAGGGAATCGAAAAAAGCGGAAGGATTTTGGGGTGAACCGCCATATCTTTCCCCACAGATTACGATACCGGCAAATCTTCTTACCGGAGGATTATCCCATGTCCCATACTCCCAGCCGCCGCCGGGCGCTCGCCATCGGAACCGCCGTGGCCGGCTCCGCGTTCATTCCACTCGCATCCGGAGCCGCTCCGAAAAAAGATACCGAAGCAGGGCCTGCTTTCCTCACCCCCTGGAGCCCGCCGGAAGGAGCAACACGAACCATTCAGCCGGGGAAAACCTCCATCCGGCTCGCGGCCTGGTCGAGCAGAGCCACCCTCGACTACCCAAACGGTCTCAGCATCACCGAAACGGTCATACGCATCCGGGAAGCCGGATACACCTCCGGAAACGCCTACTATCCCGAGTCGAAGCGAAACTACTGGCTGGACGCCCCGGAGTCGGAAGTCACCGAACTGAAAGAGGCGCTCCGTAAATACGACGTCACCTTTTTCGATCTCCACACGGTGACCTTCAACATCCACCCCGACGAAGTGCAGCGGCAAAGGAACAACCGGTACGTCGCGGAGCAGTGCGAAGCCGCGGAACGGGTGGGCTGCACCATGGTGACCACCCATACCGGAACCTGCGCCACGGAGTCCCCGGTCGCGCCGCACCGTGACAACTGGACCCGGGAAACCTGGCGGAAATCCGTGGCGGCCATCC
This sequence comes from Candidatus Latescibacterota bacterium, assembly GCA_041690195.1. Lineage (GTDB taxonomy): Bacteria > Latescibacterota > Latescibacteria > Latescibacterales > Latescibacteraceae > JAWLHT01. Next base: position 22,125 of record JAWLHT010000003.1, on the reverse strand, counting down.
GTCAGATCCTGAAGGATTCGGCGGGTTGCACCGTCCCCCTCGGTATCGAGGCGGTGAACATGACCGCCATGAACAACCCGCGGGCGCACCTCCGGCTTATCGAGGAGATCGGCGACCCGAGGGTAAAAGTCTGCCTGGATCCGGTGAACATGCTCCATATCGGCAACTATTTCCGCACCACGGAACTCATCGAGGAATGCTTCGATCTCCTCGGTCCGCACATCATCGCCGCTCATGCCAAGGACTCCCTCACCCTCCCCAACCGGATGACCATGTACATGACGGAGGTCCCTCCCGGAAAAGGCCTGGTGGACTACGAGACCTACCTTTGCGGCCTGAGCCGTCTCAGGCAACCCGTGACACTCATTATCGAGCACATTCCGGACGAGGAATACGCCGGTGCGAAGCGGTTCATCGAGCATACCGCCGATAGGTTGGGCGTGGGAATCTATCAGGGGAGAAAAGTCACGGAGTGACCGGGAGCGGCGACCCGGGTAATTCCACAAGGATGCGGGGCAGAAACGAAAAGGACGGCGGTTCGCCGTCCTTTTCGTTTGCACCCGGAGCGAATACGCGTTACCCGCTGACCATGCTGGCGGGCTGGCCGGTGGACTCCAGCACGGCGAGCCAGTCCGGGCCGTTGGGGTCGATCTGCTTCTTGCGGGAGATCACCGCGGACATGGGGATGTGGGTAAAGGTGTTGTTCCAGAGACCGACGATCATCTTGGTGCGCCCCGAAAGCGCGGCGTGCACCGCGTTCTGGCCCAGCCGGATGCAGAGAATGCTGTCGTCGGCGCTGGCCGGCGCGGAGCGGATGATATAGCTCGGATCGATGTATTTCACCGTGGCGGCATGCCAGCCCACCTTGAAATGAGTGGAGATGCGATCGCGGAGATAGGTCCCGATGTCATGGAACTTAACGTTTCCGGATGCATCATACTCTTTGGGCAGACTTTCGAAAAGCTGTTGCCCCGCGCCTTCGGCCACCACGATCAGGGCGTGGCCGCGGTCCTCCAGACGGCGCTCCAGATGATGCAGAAAACCGTTGTTTCCCTCCAGATCGAAGGGGATTTCCGGAACGAGCACGAAATTGGCGTCCCCGTTGGCTACCGCGGCCATGGCCGAGATGAACCCGGAGTGGCGCCCCATGAGCTTGACCAGCGCCACGCCATTATACGCCCCGCGGGCTTCTTCGTGGGCGGAGGAGAGCACCCCCTTGGCGATGGATACCGCGGTCTCGAAGCCGAAGGAACGTTCGACATAGGAGATGTCGTTGTCGATGGTTTTGGGAATGCCGATGACACTGATCTTCAGGCCGCGCCGCTCGATCTCGGTGGCCAGGTCCAGCGCGCCCTTCTGGGTACCGTCGCCGCCAATGGTGAACAGGGCGTTGATGCGCTCCCGTTCCAGAAAGTCCACCATCTCCTTCGGCTCCTGAGGCCCCCGGGAGGTGCCGAGAATGGTGCCGCCGTTCTTGTGGATGTTGGCCACCATGTCGGGCCTGAGCACGACGGGCGGGGGTCCGAGCCGGGGCGCCAGCCCCATGTAGCCGTACCGGATGCCGAGCACTTCTTTCACCCGGTAACGGTAGTGCAACTCCATGAAGAGCGCCCGGACCACGTCGTTCAGCCCCGGGCAGAGCCCCCCGGCGGTGAGGATGGCGGCGCGAAAATTGGTGGTGTTGAAAAACAGCTTCCGGCGCGGACCGGCCACCTCCATGGAGGGGGGATCCTGATTCCGGGAGGTCCATTCCTTTATACTGGCGATGCGGGGATCGAAAACGATGCGCTCGGCATCATCCACGAATCCCAGGTGCGTGCCGGCGTTTTCAAGATATTCGTGCAGCGGGGAATCGTACTGGGGAGGGCCAAAGCTCTCAACGTTGAAATCGAGGGATGCGGAGTCCGCGGGCTGATTCTCCGGGGTATCGAAACGATGCATGTCAGGTCTCCAGAATCTGGGGGAAGCCGGCGGTTAATCCCGCGGCAGGACATGTCCAGGGGATACGGCGCCGGAACAGTCCGGCAGCGGTTGCATTACCACCAAAGCCAACAGCCCGCGGCAGGAAATAAAACCGCAAAGGACCTTCAAAAACACGCGGCACGGATATCATCCCCCAAGCCAGCGGACGCACGGGCGCAGGTCAGGGCGCACCAATTCCCCTCCCCCACGCCTTGAACTCGAAAACGGGCTGTGAAAACATGTATTCAGAATACGGGCATACGGCTTGGGCTCACCGGCGCCGGGCGGGGAAACCACGGGTACTGGACCGCTCTCCAGGGGGAAAGATTGGTGGTATGATGCAAAAAAGCCGGGCTAAAAGCAAGTCATATGTGAACTTGCCCCCATTGTGAAAGTTTTCACAGATTGTGTTGCTTTTTTGAGTGTTATTCCATACTTTGCAAAAGCAGCGGAAGTATAGATGAATATGCTATATTGATGATATTTTGTGAATTATATAACAGTTAGTTCGGATACATTTTTTCTTGCGATATACCAATATCAGCTATATTATACTCAAACCTTCGGGCGGTCACAACTACCGGAAATTCGCATGTTGTGACCACGGGATGTGTCCGTCACCCGCACGGGCGGCGGTGGGGATAGTTTCATAACCACAAGGAGGCCGTGTTTGAAAAAGATTGTCCTCGTAGACGACGATCCCGACATTCAGGAATCGGTAAAAATGGTTCTGGAGAATGCCGGGTATATGTTCCGGGGCGCCATGAACAGCCAGAGCGGCATGGCCCTCATTCGTGAGGAGAATCCCGACCTGGTGATCCTCGATGTCATGATGGAACAGCCGGACGACGGATTTTTCATGGCGCAGGACCTTCGCGCCAAGGGCGTGAGCATCCCCATTGTCATGCTCACATCGGTCAGCAGTGTCACCGGCATGAAATTCGGCCGTGATGACGAAATGGTCAAGGTGGACGAGTTCATCGAGAAGCCGATTGCCCCGGCGCAGCTCCTCGGCAAAATCAGGACACTCCTCGAGAGCGGAAGGGAATGAAATGCTGGCGACTGAACGAGAAACACTGGGAAAAGAGATCATACAACTTGCCGACAAGTACGGCAAGAGCCGTTCCGGGCTCCTGCCCATCCTGCAGGCTATCCAGACGAAGTACAACCACATTTCCGACTTCGCCATGCAGGAAATCGCCCGTCTCCTCGACATTCACCCCGTGGAAGTCTACGGCGTGGTGACCTTCTACAGTTTCCTGCGGACCGAGTCCACCGGACGCTTTGTCATCCGTCTCTGTCAGACCGTTTCCTGCCACATGGCCGGAAAGGCACGGGTGGCCCGTCAGCTTGAAAACGAGCTGGGAATCAAGTTCGGCGAAACCACGCCGGACGGCCATTTCACGCTGGAATACGCCAACTGCCTGGGACTCTGCGATCAGGGTCCGGCGCTCCTGGTGAACGATACCGCCTTCACCAAGGTTACCCCGGAGACGGTTCACGATATCATCATGGGATGCAAGCGCGCGTTCAGCGTGTACGCGCAGGAGGAGGGGAGAGCACATGCCTGAACGGACCGGACATATCATTTTCATCGACATTGAACCAAATTCCGGCCTGAAGCGGGCCCTCTCCATGAGCCGCGCCGAAGTCATTGCCGAGGTGCGCAATTCCGGCCTGCGCGGACGGGGTGGGGCGGGCTTCCCCACCGGAGTCAAGTGGAACCTGGCCGCGGCCGCTGGTTCCACAAAGAAGTTCGTGGTTTGCAACGCCGACGAAGGCGAGCCCGGGACCTTCAAAGACCGCGTGCTCCTCTCCGAGTACGCCGACGACCTCATCGAGGGCATGACCATCGCCGGATACGCCATCGGAGCGGCTACCGGAATCCTCTATCTCCGGGGCGAATACACCTATCTCCGCAAGCACCTCGATACAGTTATCGCCGCCCGCCGGGAAAAGAACCTCCTGGGAGCGAACATTCTCGGAAAAGAAGGCTTCGATTTCGATATCGACATCCGCATGGGTTCCGGCGCCTATGTCTGCGGCGAGGAAACCGCGCTCATCGAATCGCTCGAAGGCCAGCGGGGCGAACCCCGCAACCGTCCCCCCTTCCCGGTGAACACCGGCTACCTGGGACACCCCACCATCGTCAACAACGTCGAGACCCTGGTCACCGCCTCCCGTGTCGTAGCCAAGGGAGCGGACTGGTTCAAGGGATTCGGTGTGGACCGTTCCGCAGGCTCCAAGCTCTACAGCATCTCCGGCGACTGCGAGCACCCGGGGGTCTACGAGTTCCCCATCGGTCTCACCATCTCCGAGCTGCTCAGGGAAGTCGGCGGCGAGGGGGCCAAAGCGGTGGCCATGGGCGGCGCGTCCGGCCGGATCATCCCTGCGCAGGACTTCGCGACCACCGTGGCTTACACCGACGCTCCCACCGGCGGTTCCGTAATTGTCTTCGGGCAGAACCGGGACATGCTCGATGTGGCGGAGAATTTCCTGGAGTTCTTCGTGGAGGAATCCTGCGGCCAGTGCACCCCCTGCCGCGAGGGGAATCCCAAGCTGCTCGAAGCGGTGCACCTGCTGAAGAACGGGGAATGCTCCATCAGTTATCTCCGTACCATCGAGGGACTGGCTGAAACCATGCAGCTCGCCTCGAAGTGCGGCCTGGGGCAGTCCAGCCCCAATGCCTTCCTCTCCATCATGGCGGAGTTCAGAGGAGAGATTTTCGGCCGGACAACGGCATAAGGAGTGAGCTCACCAACTGCGCCCGCTGCGGACTCAGAAACGGAGCGGTCCGGTTTCCGATTACCGGACCACCCGCCCGGTGTTCCGGATGCGGGGCGCCGAAGGTGAGAATGAATACGGGAAATAGTACCATTTCCCGGATGCCCGGAAGGGGTGTCCGGCATAGAATGGGGGATCCATGGAACCGGTAAGACAGGATGATTTCTCTCGGACGCCAAAAAGCGTGCAACCGCACACCATCAAGGTTTCCGGACCAGACGAGGCCATCGGGGCCAAAGTGAAGGTCACCATCGACGGCGTCGAGATGCGCGTGCCCTACGGCATCACCATCCTCGAAGCGGCGAAGATGATCAACGTTCACATTCCCACCCTCTGCCAGCACGACGACCTCTGCAACGCCGGGGTCTGCCGAATCTGCGTGGTGGAGGTTGAAAAGCAGAGAACGCTCCAAGCCTCCTGCGCCTATCCCATCACCGAGCCGCTGGTGATTCACACCACCTCGCCCAAGGTCCGTCGGGCGCGGCGCAATATTCTCGACCTCATCCTCTCCAAGCATTACGGCGAGTGCTACACCTGTGTGCGCAACAACAACTGCGAACTCCAGTCCCTGGCCAAGGAGTACGGGGTCGATACCTACCGCTTTGGCCATGTGGAGAAGCCCCGGTTCGAGGTGGACCGCTCCAGCTACTCCGTGGTGCGCGACAACGACAAGTGCGTGCTCTGCCGACGGTGCGTGCGGACCTGCATCGACCTCCAGGAGGTCGGAGTGCTGGAAACCGTGGGACGCAGCGACCAGAGCCGCATCGCCACCTTCATGGACAAGCCGCTGGCCGATGTGATCTGCATCAACTGCGGCCAGTGCATCAACCGCTGCCCCACCGGCGCGCTCCGGGCCAAGGACCCCTCCGATGAAATCTGGGATGCCATCGACGACCCGAAGAAGCATGTGGTCATCCAGACCGCGCCGAGCCCCCGGGCCGGCATCGGCGAGGAGTTCGGGCTCGAACCCGGCCAACCGCTGACTTTCGAGATGAACACGGCGCTCCGCCGCTGCGGTTTCGACAAGGTGTTCGATACCAACTTCACCGCCGACCTCACCATCATCGAGGAAGGCACCGAGCTCATCCTCCGGCTCTATGACGCCCTCGTGAACAAGAACCCCCAGGTGGCGCTGCCCCAGTTCACCTCCTGCTCCCCCGGCTGGGTGAAGTTCATCGAGCACTTCTATCCCGATTACCTCCCGCACGTCTCCTCGGCCAAGAGCCCGCAGCAGATGTTCGGCTCGGTGATCAAGACCTACTACGCCCAGCTCAACGGCATCGACCCCGCCGACATCATCACTGTCGCGCTCATGCCCTGCTCGGCAAAGAAATTCGAATGCAACCGTCCCGAAATGCAGGATTCCGGGTTCAAGGACGTGGACTACGGCCTGACCACCCGCGAACTGGCCCAGATGATCCGCGAGGCGGGCATCGACCTTCCCAACATCCCCAAGAGCGACTTCGACGACCCGTTCGGGACCGCCACCGGTTCCGGCGTGATCTTCGGCGCTTCGGGTGGCGTGATGGAAGCGGCGCTCCGGACGGTGTTCGAGATCGTCACCGGACAGGTGGCCGACCCGGACGCCCTGGCCGGACAGGTCAGCGAAATCCGCGGCTTCGACGGTATCAAGTACAAGGAACTGACCCTGCCCACCAAGCTCGGCCCGGTTCCCGACATCCTCAAGATGAACAAGCACGTGCCCTTCAAGGACTGGAACTGGCTCTCCGGCGCCACGCTCAAGCTGGCCGTGGCCCACGGCACCGCCAACGCCAAGAAGGTCCTGGAAGACATCAAGGCCGGCGGGAAGCTTTCCGAAGCCCACTTCATCGAGTTCATGGCCTGCCCGGGCGGCTGCCTCGGCGGCGGCGGACAGCCCATCCCGACCTCGAAGGAGATCCGCAAGGCCCGCGCCCGCGCCATCTACTCCGAGGACCAGGCGTACGAAATCCGCAAGTCCCACGACAACCCGGCGGTGGTGGAAATCTACACCAAGTTCCTCACCGACGGTCCCTGCGGACACCTCAGCCACAAGCTCCTGCACACCCACTACACCCCGAGAGGGAAGTACATCGTGTAATGTGTGCAGCGAGTACGGCAACGAAAAAGGGCCTCCATATCTTGGAGGCCCTTTTTTGGGTGTATGAACCGATTGGTGAAATGGCGACCGGAAAGCGGACGCAACGTCTCCCCGCCGCGCTATCTCCCCGACAGGTCGTCCCCGAGATTCGTGGAGTCCAGCACATCCTTTTTCATGGACACCATGAGCACGAACAGGTCGAGGTTCTCCGTGCCGTTGTTGTAGATGCCGTGGGAATCGTGCACGGTGCAGGGGAGCGCGTCGCCGGGGCGGGCGTCCCAGGTCGTCCCGTTCACTGTGGAGCGGCCCCGCCCGGACATGATGTAGTACACCTCCTCCATGCCGTCGTGACGGTGATAGCCGATGGAGCCGCCGGGCGGGATGACGCAGTGGCCGACCCGGACCCAGTTGGTCCCGAAGTTGCCGTCCACCCACGGGCGGCGGTTGAGAATGAGGCCCTTGCCGTCGTGGGCCGGACCGACCCAGCGGCAGAGCGTGGGGTCAAAGCGCTCCCAGCGGAACGGCGCGGGGGATTCGATTTTCGCCTTTTTCGGCACGGGACCGTAGACGATGCCCTCGTCTCCCCTGCCCTTTTCCTTCGAGACGGCGATGGTCAACCACTCCAGGGGGACGTCCCCGCTGTTGTAGAGGGCGTGGGTGCTCCCCAGCGGGCAGAGTACGCAGCTCCCTGCGGGCAGGAGCGCGGTACGGCCGTCCACGGTGAACTCCGCCGGGGCGTTGAAGACAAAGTACATCTCCTCCACGTTCTCGTGACGGTGCTCGCCGATTCCCGCGCCCGGGGGGATGACACCGCGTTTCATGTAGAGGATGTTCGTCCCCATCAGCGCGGAGTCGATGAGGGTCATCTCGCGGAGCGTCCCGCCGCCGTACTCGACATCCCGGTATTGGGCGGGATCGGTGCGGCCGAACACGGGGGTTCCCGTCTGTTCAGCGATGCAGGGTGCGGCAAGGAGAAGCAGACCGGCGAGCGCGGCGGAAAGGCATCGGGACATCATGATTCCTCCTGATCACGGGGAAGCGGCATGGCGGACATGCAGGGAATATACACGCCCCGGCGGGGAAAGGGAAGGGAAATGCCGGTGTCGCCGCTACCGGGCTCTCCCGGCATGCCCGGATTCCCGGAAGCTCCCCGAGGCGAGTGCGGTGATCCGGTCCCTGCCCAGGGATACCAGTGACCGTATGGCCGGACGCTCCCCGGAAAAATCGAAAACGCAGAGATCGCTCCCGCCGAGCAGGTTTTCTTCCGCCGCAGCCAGGAAATGATTCCGCCGGCAATCATCGGTGAAATCGCCCGCCGCAAGCGCGGTGATCCGGCGCGGACCGGAACGAGTCGGCCGAGCGGCCGGGGATTCTCCCCTCCCGATATCGGAAACGCAGAGCAGCGTGTCGGCGAAAACGGCGGCGAGCTGGTCGCGGGGACCGGCGGGACCGGAAAAGTTCCCCGCGGCGAGTGCGGTTACCGGCGTGCCGCCGGACCATATCGTACGGCGGTCAAGCGGCTTCCGCTTCCCGGGATCGGCCAGCCAGAGAGCATTGGAACGCCCGCTGTCGTCGGACACGGCCAGGACCAGGAGGTCCCGCCCCGGGTCGTCATCGAGGAACGCGCCCGTGGCCAGCGCGGTGACCCGCCTATGCCGTCCTTCCCAGAGAAGGTGCTGGTCGGCGGGGAAACCGGTATCTCCGATATACACCCGGCACAGATCACCTGTCCTGACCGCGGTCACCAGTTCATGGTCGCCGTCGCCGTCAAAATCCCCGCTGGCCAGAGCGGTTACCTCACCGCCGCGTTCTCCCATCGTGGAGTCGCGGTGCTCCGAGCCGTCCCCAAACATTCGCAGGAGCGGCCTCGCTCTGCTGTTGCGGGAATGGAACGCCGCCACGAGTTCATCATCGCCATCGGAGGTGGACCGGGTGTGCAGATAGTAGGCGCTATCTTTGCCCGGGTCTCCGGCCAGGTCGCCCGCCGCCAGTGCAACCGTGCGGCGTCCCCCGGCCGCGAACCCGCTTTCCGGCGCCCCGGGCCGGAAATCCGACCGGGAGAGAACGCCTCCCGGAACAGCCGTCCGTATCAGGACATCACCATGCCCCCCGTCCCGGGACAATGCCGCGACAAGATCATCGGTGTCATGCAGTTCGGTTTCCACCGCTTCGGCGTACCATTCACGGTCGGTCCAGCGCTGGAGGGCATGCTGCTCCGGACGAAGGCTTGTCCGCCAACCGTAAAACCAGATCCCGTCAAACCCGAGATCGAGAACCCGGCGGATGGCGGCATGGGTGATCTCGTGACTGGCGGTGATTCCAAAGGGCTTGCCGAGAATGAGGACGGCATGGACCGGGGTTTCTTCCCTTCCGGCGGCGGCCAGGTCGCGGCGGGCCTGACGCAGGGGAGCGTTCCAGGCCTGCAGGGTGAGCGAATCGGAACGGTTCACGATATAGTCGTAGTAATCGATCATGAGAACGTCGCACCGGTAGCGGGCATAATCCGGAATCCGGATTCGCTGGTCACAGATGTAAACGGGGCGTGAGTCGCGGGCTTTGATGGTTTCATAGAGGCGCCCTATGGCCAGGGGATCGTATCCCTGGCGGGTCGGCTCGTCGGCCAGGTACCAGCCGCCGATCCGGTCCGTGTCGGGACCAGCCAGCAGCCGGTCGAGCAAAGCCTCGAAGGATTCCAGTTCACGGTAACTCAAGCGGCCGTCGCGGTTGGTATCGGGAAGAGGCCAGCGGACATTGACCAGCGTGCGCAGGTCAACCCCGGTTTCGTCGCGGACCTGCTGGAGGTCGGCCAGGTACCGGTCCCAGAAGGCGGTGCGGTCGATGTAGAAATTGTAGGTCTGGAGAAGGTTGCAGCCCTCGCGCCCGCCGTCAAGCCCCCGTCCGATATCCGCCAGTTCGCCGCGGAAAGCGACGGTCCCCGGCTGGGGAAACCGGGGGTCCGTCCCGGCATAGGAGCCGAACATGCCAACGGTGAACCCGTGCGGCGCTTCGGGTTGCTTCCCCCCGGCGTAAACGCCGAAAGCGATGCTTACGGTCAGTATAACCGTAACAAGCGGAAATATCCGGATAATTCCATGCTCCTTTGGTTCTGGGATGTTTCGATGCGCCAGATGTACCAGATGTAACGTTCCAGGAAGAGGTTTGTTCCGGCCGGAGGTATGCCCCGGAATGTTTGCCTTCCGGGAAAGACCGGGGAATCCAGTCTTGGGAGTTCACCCGCCCTGTCAGCGCCCGCCGGTATAAGCCGAAGCCACCCCGCGAATCCCCCGGCGTTCTATTTCGAAAACAACGTACGCGTCATTCCCGCTGTTGCTCTCCCGGGCCAGCAGAAAGGTCTTTGCCCCGGTGTTAATCGTACCGAGGGGAAGTATCGCGGGTTCGAGTGGCGCGGCGAACCGCTCCAGAACGAATTCCCGCTCCATGAACGACGGCGCACCGGTGCGGTCCCGTCGAATCCATCCCCGGAGCCGGGAGCACCCGGCGGGCGAGGTCACCGGCAGGAGTCCGGCGGTCACATAGTCCCGGGCAGCCTCGAAGGAGTAGACGGATGAGCCGTCTGGGGCCGTTCCGGCCCGGAACAGCGCGAGCACCCGCAACTCCTCCCGGACACGTGACTCCGCCGGAAGGGGATGCCCGCGCTTCTCCTCGGCCTCGTCGAAGGCACGGCGTATGGCGGAGACCAGCGTGCTCCACTCCGAGGACCCGTTCCCCACCGGGAGAGCGGCACGGGTCTCGATGTTCCTGCTGACAACGAACCCGGTCGGCCGCGACGTTGAACCGGAACGCCGGGGAGAAGTCCCGAACGGCGCGGAACGGGTTTCCGCGGGACGGTCCGGACGGCCGGCCAGCCCGGTCCGCAGCCCCACGGCGGTTTGGTCCCCGGCGGCGATTCCAACGGGACGGTCCACCGCTGCCGCGCGGAACCCGCCGGATTCCGTGCGGACATACCACTCCCGGGGAACCTCCGCCAGTGGAGCGTACCACTCCCGGGGAAGGGAATCGAGCGATGCGAAGGCGGTGTCAGGGACCGCTCCCGCTTCCGGCCAGGGAGTTTCCCAGCGGGAACCGTCGAAGGCGGCGATGGGAACGATGATGCCGTCGGAGCGGAGCACCCCGGCCAGGAATGCGGCTTCCTCCGCCGGAGACAGGACGGGAATCAGGCAGAGCATGATCCACAAGACGATATGGCGCATGGAAATCCTTTGAAAAAACAGTCGCGGACAGAGCATGCTTCTTAGCCGGTCCGCACCAAGGATCAGAAATATCCGAACGGAAACTCCTGCACACGGACCCGCAGAGTGTCCGTTCCGGAACTCGTTTCACTGAGCATCAGCCCGATGTAATAATCATCCCCGTCCCCGATCTCGATGCGGGCGCTGTCCCGGCGGGCGGAGGCAAGGGACTCGTTGACCGCCTTCCATTGCAGTACGAGAAGATGCGAACCCCGGTCCAGGCTGGTTACGAATGACGCCTGGGGTCCGGCGAAGGGAGCCGAGTTGGACGGGTACGCGTAAAAAGTACCGTCGCCCGTCGAACTCAATCTGTACGTACTTTTCCCCGAAATCACCTATCAGGTCCACGGTCACCCGGGCCGGAAGCGGACCGTTTCCGGACAATCTAAAGATAAATATTACCCTGGAACGTGTTCCCGTCAAGGAGAAACGGCGGAATGACGGTTCAAAGGACTCAAAAGACTTCAGCGGCATACGCATTGCCGCGCTTTCGCATGGCTTTTATTCGAACGAGAATGATCGGCGGACGAGGCAGACGAGTTTAAAAAACCCCCGCGCTGAAATCTGCGCGGGGGTTTTGGCGGAGTCATCCGCTTTCCGCTTCCGAGGCCGAGAGAGGCGGGACCGGAGGCGGTGCGAACAGGGGTTCGGCCGCCACTCCCTCCAAGGGAATCACGGCCGATATATTTTCGATGTACTTCCCGGCGGAATAGGCTGCCAGAGCGCCATCCGAGGCCGCCGTGACAATCTGCCGGAGCGGCGTATCGCGCACGTCTCCCGCGGCGAAAACACCGGGCACGGAGGTCATGAGGTCGGAGTCGGTGAGAATGAACCCGTCTCCGGAAAGCGCCAGCAGATCCCGAAACATTTCGGTGTTGGGGATGAGACCAACGTAGAGAAATACCCCCGCCACGGGGAGCGTGGATTCCGCGCCGGTCCGGACGTTTTTCAAGGCCAGCCCCTCCACGAATCCACCGCCCGTGACCGCGGTGACCACGGTATCGAGGTGAAAGCGGATTTTGGGATTTTCCTCGGCCTTGCGGACCAGGGCGTGGATGGCCCGGAAGCGGTCCCGGCGATGGATGATGTGCACCGTGGAGGCGAACCGGGTGAGATAGAGCCCCTCGTCCAGTGCCGAATCTCCGCCGCCGATCACCGCGACTTCCATATCCCGGTAAAACGCCCCGTCGCAGGTGGCGCAGGTAGAGATACCCTTGCCGAAAAACTCCTTTTCGCCGGGAACGCCGAGAAACCGGGGGCGTACGCCGGTGCAGACAATGATGGACCGGGTACGCATTTCGGCGGTGGAGGTACAAACCCGGAAGGGGGATCCGGAATGAGGTTCGATGCAGCCAACCTCGGCGGTGATTGTCTCCAACCCGAACTTTTCCGCCTGACGGCTCATGGCGTCCATGAGTTCAAACCCCGAAACACCGTCCGGGAACGCGGGATAGTTCTCCACAAAAGCGGTCATGGCCGCCTGCCCGCCCGGAACGAATTTTTCCAGCAACACGGTATCGAGATTGGATCTCCGGGCGTACATCCCGGCGGTAAGGCCGGCGGCACCCGCGCCGATAATAACGACATCATGAATACGATCGCTCATCGGTCTCCCTCACAACAGTTTGGCAAGACGCGCGGCAATCTGGTCCTTGGGGAGCGCGCCGATGGCCTGGTCTTTCACCTCGCCGCCCTTGAAGAAGAGCAGGGTCGGGATGCTCCGGACATTGTACTTTTGGGCGAGGGCGCTGTTCTTGTCCACGTCCACCTTGCATACCGCGGCCTTTCCCTCGTACTCCCCGGCGATCTGCTCCAGGAAGGGAGCGATCATGCGGCAGGGCGGGCACCAGGTGGCCCAGAAATCCACGACCACCGGCAGGGGGTTTTCGATGACCTGGGCCTGAAAGGTGCTGTCGGTGACTTCGATCGGCTTTGCCATGGCAGTCTCTCCTCTATCGGGTTGATTGGGTTGATCACGGCGAAACTTCGTTTCTCATGCGTCCGGAATGGAACGAATCCCAGCGTCATCGGCCTGAACACGGCCCCACTCGCATCTCCATCTTTGGATCCGCCATGCGCTCCCATTCCGGAAAAGCCGTCATCGCTCCGGCGGGTGAGCGGTAAAACCGTACCATCACATAAGCCCGTGCCAGAGCCATATCATCACTGTTCAACTACCGGAGCAGTTACCATTTTCCCGGTCACGGGGGAATCGCAGACTCGAGAGTGGTCAACGCCTCGATGTCGCGATCCCCGCATTCCGGGGTATAAGTTTCGGCAGCAGGAGTTCAACCAGCAGCCCTTTGTCCACCCCGCTTTTCTTCAGGGCGGAATCGGTTTCGGCGATGGCTTCAAGGGCTCGGCGAATGACATCCGGGCTGGAGAATAACCGTACCTGTTCATCCATGCGGTTGAGCCGCCAGAGGAACGAGCTTCCGCTCACCGCCTTCACGGCCTCGTCTTTCGGCGTCCCGCTACGCAGGAGGGTATGGTATTCCGCAAGTTTCATGAGATGCCCGGCCAGGGTGGTGACATAGAAGGTTTCCTTGTTCTTCTCCGTCTCCATAAGCGAGCGCAAAACCCGCGCAGCCTCGGCGAAGTCCCCCACCCCTACCGCGGTGCAAAGCGCATACACGGTATGCCGGCGGAACGCGCCCACGATGCGCCCCACATCATCCTCGGTGATGTTCGTCCTGTCGCCCACTCCGACGCAGACTTTCTCCACCTCGTTATCCAATTCGCCAAGAACATCGCCGACATTGTTCAGCAACAAGGCGATGGCCCCTTCTTCCGCGCGTCTTCCGCGTTTGACAAACCTCCCGCGGATCCAGGAAGGGAGATCCCGTTCATACAACCGCTTGAACGTCTCCTGGCGGAAATAACGCTCCGGCGGCTTCGGCGTCAGAGCAGCTTTCTCGGCTTCCACCAAAACCAGCGTTGTATCCGGAGTTTTCTGGAGCGCAGCGGCAACCTTTTTCCGCGTCTCGGCATGAACACTGTCGAAATCCCGTACAACCACCACCCGGCGTTCTGCTATCATTGGAAAGGTCATGACCAGATCGGTCAGCCTTCCAACGCCATTATCCTTTTTCAGATCATCGGGCAAGATGACGTCATAGTTGAAGTCCCGGGTCGCAGGATCCACCGCGCTCTCCACATACTCGGCGAGCCGCTCCAGCCGCTGGAATCCCTCACCGGTCAGCAAGACAACCCGCAGGTCACCGATTACGGTCCGGGCCACCATCCATCTCCTCGAATTCGGCGTCTTCGATACGGCCCGTATGGACGGGTCCCGTTTCACGTCCCATCGTGGCTTCCGCCGCAGCCCCAGAACCTTTTCCGTTCTCTGTCAGGCGCTGGTACCACCGGTACACCGTGAATGAAATCCATATGATCAGAGCAACTTTGATAATTACGATGATCACGTATATAAACCTCTCCATGAAGAATGATTTGCGCAGACGCTGCCATAAACCAGCGGATACTTCAACCATACTGCGCCGGGGAGAAATGAGTCCTCTGTAAACTAACCGATTACCGTCGCGAAAGCAACACCCGTCTTCCCGTTCCGGCGCTCGAACGAAAGTCCCGCCAGCACACGACGTCAACCGCACGGCTGCCGTATAAGGCATGCTTCTCAGGAAGAACAGTCACTTTCCCCTGCCCCGGCCGATAATCTTACTGAACAGGCGGCGCAATCCATTTCTCCGGTTGCGCACAGCACTTAAACTCGCGGAAAACCAAAAGGTTGCGCAAACCGGCAAACCTTAAAAAAGGGGTTTCATAACCGTGAATAAAACCTGAAATTATGGAATGCCGGCACTCGTCGTGTAAAAAGCCACCTTTCCGGCATCCGGCCGGAACAACACTGCCATACAATTCCGATAGGAGTTTCCGCATGCATCCCCGATCCCGAATCACCGTCTTCATGGCCGGAGCGTTCGCGCTCCTTCTCGCTCTTTCCTCCGGATGCGGAACTGCCGCTCATCGCGGACATCCGGGAGCCAAACCTTCCGGCAATATCACCGTCAGTGTCGATCCCCGGATCGAGCTGCTCGCCGTGGTCCAGCATCTGGCTGATTACCGCGCGCCGGGCGGCGGCCCGCTGCTGACCCAATTGGATTTTCAGTATAAGGAGAGCGTTGCGGAATATTTCGCGCCGTACCGTAACCATCCGGCGGTGCACCGTTTTCGGGAGATTAGCGCACGTGGGTTCAACTTCGCCATGCCGCCCGAGGCCATGCTCTCCCTCACCGATCCTCCGGATCTGGAAATCGTCCGGCCGGTCCGGGACATGGTCACGGAGCGTGCGGGCGGCACAAAGCAATTGGAAGCTTTTGCCGGGGATCTGCGCCGCTTCGCACGGGATGCGAACTTCATGGAATTCCACCGTTCCCAGCGGAAGTTCCACGATTCCATCAAACGCGGATATCGCGAACAGATGGGCGAGTACACCACCGCCGCGGATATCGAGGGATATTTCGGGTGGCGGCAGGCCGGATACCATATAGTCCTGGCGCCATTCTTTCATCCCGGCGGTTTCGGCCCCCGCATTCCGCGCGCGGATGGCGTGTTCGACGTCTACAGCATTGTCGGCCCGTACCGTCAGAAGGGAGAAGCGCTCGAATTCGGCACCCCCGAGGAGATCCGTTATCTGGTCTGGCACGAGTTCGGCCACTCCTTCGTGAACCATCTCACCGATGCGCATATCGGGGAACTTATGGAGCCGGTCACCGCGCTTATGCCGCCCATCCCGGAAGAAGCGCTCCGGCGGGCGGGGGTGAGCCGGAGCGTTCCGGTCAGCGAATGGGTAAGCGAACATGTCATCCGTTCGGTAACCGTGCGCCTGGCATACCTGAAATTGGGGGAAACGGCGGGGGAAGCGGCCCTGAAGAAAGAAACCGGACGGGGATACCCGCACGTGGAACGACTCTGCCGCGCGCTGGAACGGTATGAGGGGAGCCGCGGTACGTATCCGACCTTCCGGGAGTTCTATCCGGAAATCGTGGAAGTATTCCGGATTGCGGCGCGGGAAACGAACAAACAGTGAACCCGTCGGCGTCCCCCATCCAGCAGGGGGACAGGGGACGCGATGATGGCGGGATTACCGCTTCTGTTCCTTTTCCCAGCGTGCGCGGGTCATCTTCGGGTCGGTCCACTCGTGGCCGATGCTATCCGCAACCTTCTGGATATGGTCATGGGCCAGCTTGACCATGTTCCGGTCGCTGATATGCTCCAGGGAGAAGGTTTTCCACGGTTCGAGGAGATTGGAGGCTTCCATGAGCGCGGCGTGGTCCAATACTCCGGCGCCCATGGGGGCCTCGTCAATATGGACCACCAGGAGCTGATCCTGGACCTTGACATCCTTCACATGAATTTCTCCGATGCGGTCGCCGAGAAACCCGATGGCGCACTGCATGAACCGTCCCGAATCGTACACCCGGTCCGAGGTCATGTGGTTCACGGGGTCGAAAATAATCTTGGCATAGGCCGATTCGAGACGATCCACATACTCTTTCATGCGCTGAAGGGTGCCGACAATGGTAAACTGGGTGGTTTCCGGGCAGAGCATCACCCCCGCGTCCTCAGCGTACGGCACAAGTTCCTTCGTGTGCTGGACAAGCAGATCTAGGGCCCGCTGGGTGTGGTTCTCCGGATGGTGCATCCAGACATTGGTGGGATGCATGGTGCCCACCGAGTAGCGCAAACCCGTGCAACCGAGCTTCCCGGCCACGGCGAGAGCGCCCTTTATCTGCTCCTTATACTTTTTGCAGGTGGCCGGATCGGGGTGGAAGGTCGCCATGCCCGCCCCGTACGGCCCCGGAATGAGCCCGGACTCCTCGAAAACCCGGCGGGCGTGGTCTATTTCCCTCTGGGTGGCTTCGGAATGGCCCGAGTTGATGCCCGCAACCCGGAATCCCATGTTGTACAGAGTTTTGGCCTCTTCTATCCGCATCTCGCCGATGGGCCCGTTGAACCAGTCATTCCAGCAAAGTCTCATTCGATTCCCCTTCCTTGTGAACAACGCCCCTGTTCCGTTGTCCCGTCCGGATATCAGAACACTACGGGTATGGGTATGGTCGGCAAACGGTTCCGTGCCGAAGAAATACTTCTCTAACAACCTCCCTTGATACGGGAGGAGCCGCCGGAGGCACGAGAGGGTTCATCCACGCCGGGAGATGCGGGTAAGCTTATTTCACCTCCGTTGGGCTCTGTTCCGTGAACCCGCTGAGCCAACCGGACACCCGTATATAATAATGAATCGGGTGTGATTACGCCATCTCCATTTCCCGGCCCGCGCTGATGGTTACAGACTGTTCGGAATCCCGTCACGGCACCAGTCATGGGACCAGTACCGGAGCAGACACAATCGCGAAAGAACTCCGAGTCAGCCTTCGAAAATACCATTTCCGCGACACTTGGCAAACCCATTCGCGGACGATACCCACAGACGCTCACCGTAATGACTTCGCTCCGGTCCAGCCGACAGCAGGCATGTTCCCACGCTTCCCATCTCGTCACGCCGCGAGAACCACCGGAAAACTTTTTACCGGCCGGAAGAATCTGATGATACTGAGCCCCAAACAAACCGGGAACATCACACCAGATCCACCCAGGCCATCAACCGGCAATTAAAAACAGTATTTCCTTCGATGAGAATGTGAGTATATTTCCAATTCGTTCCCCGCTGACATTTTATTGCCAATTCTCCACTCACCGCCGAGGTGGAAATGGACGACATCTACCGGATGCTGTTTGAGGACAGCCCGGACGCCCTGCTCATACACGACACACGAGGAAGCATCCTCGGAGCCAGCAAAGCCGCGGCGAAACTCCTCGGAATGACATCGGAGGAACTCGCCGCTCTGAGCATCCTCGACCTCTGCGCCGGTGACGCGACCGCCGATTACCGGTCCGAAACCTGGAGCGCTGACGCGGAATACACCTGCAGATTCGAAATAACCGGTTCGGAGCCCGACACCCGTGTTCCACTGGAGATGGCCGTTCGTACGCTCCGCCGGGGTGATAATCCGTTGTATCTTGCCACACTCCGCTCGGATTCGGGCCATAAAACAGACGAAGAACAATTCCGTATCCGGGCCAGCATGCTGGAACACCTGGGTCTCGCGGTAATCGGCGCAGACCGCAACCGGAAGATCGTATATTGCAATCGCGCCGCCGAATCCCTCTTTGGAGTCAGGGAGCGGGATATCCTGGGCCGGGACATTTTCGAAATCGGATCCACCCAGTCGTTCATTGGGCATACCGGTGACATAATGAGCGCGCTTGTGGCCGGGAAAAACTGGAGCGGAGAGATACGCCTTGTCCGGGCCGACGGGTCACCGTTTTTCGCACTCCTGACGGTAACGCCGGTGCTGGACGATGCGGGCAACCGTCTGGGCGCCATCGGCATCACCGCCGATATCACCGAGCAGCGCAACATGGCGGAACGGCTCCGGGAATCGGAGCGGCACTACCGCACCCTTTTCGATAGTGCCGGAGACGCCATTTTTATCCATTCGCCTGATGGCTCCATTCTTGAGGTGAACCAAACCGCCTGCGAGCGACTGGGATACTCCCGCGAGGAGCTGCTCGGGATGAGTATTCGAGATATCGGCAGTCCGGAGGATCCCCGCTTCAGTCCGGAACCTGCCGTAGAACTCATCCGGAACGGCTCCCTCTCGTTTGAAACGGTACATATCGGAAAAGATGGCTCACCGATTTCCATTGAGGCAAGCTGCCGCCTCATTGAATACGGTGGCCGCGAGGCGGTCCTTTCCATCGCCCGGGATGTCTCCGACCGTCGCCGGACCGAAGATGCCCTGCGGGAGAGCGAAGAAAAATACCGCCATCTTTTTGAAATGGAATCCGATGCCATCGTTCTCATCGACAAGGAAGACGGGAGGATTCTGGAAGCGAACCGGGCCATGGAAAATCTCTACGGATTCACCCGGGAAGAGTTGCTCCAGCTCCGGAATGTCGATCTTTCGGCCGAACCGGATCAGACCCGCACGGCAACCGTCAAGCAGCTAACATCCATCCCGGTCCGCTATCACCGCAAGAAAGACGGCACGATTTTTCCGGTGGAAATCCGGGCCAGCCATCTCACCTGGATCAGCCGTCCCGTGCACGTTGCCGCCATACGGGACATCACCGAACGAATGCAGGCCCAGAAAGAAATGGAGCGCCAGCGGCAGTTCCTCCGCAACATAATCGACAGCAACCCCAATCACATCTATGTTCTCGACCGGGATGGGCGTAACATTCTGGCCAACCGGGCGCTTGCCGATTTTGTGGGCAGGGAGCCCGATGAGATACAAGGGAAAACCACGCTCGATATCGCCCCGGATCAAGACGCGGCGAGAAGCATATACGAAGACGACATGGCGGTGATTCGCGGCGAACGGAAACGTATCGAGCAGGAAGAACCCATCATGGACCATACCGGCTCCAGTCGATGGTTCTATACGGTGAAGCAGCCCTTGCGAAACGAGTGCGGGGAAATCGAGGGTCTGATGGGAGTCAGTGTCGACCTTACCGAATACAAACGCGCCGAAAACGCCCTGCGGCTTTCCGAAAAGAAGTTCTCTCTGGCCTTCATGGCCAGCCCCAATGTCATTGTCATCAGCGATGCCGAAACCGGCCGCTATATGGAGGTGAATGAGAGCTTCACCAAAGTAATGGGATGGACCCGGGAGGAGGCGGTCGGAAGAACCTCAGCCGAACTCAATGTCTATGCTGACCCGGAAGACCGTCAGCGAATCATCGGCGTTCTCCTGGAAAATGGCACCGTGCACAATTTCGAGGTGGACTTTCTGAACCGCAACGGTCAGAAGCTCAATGGCCTTCTTTCCATGGAAATACTCGAGTTCGAAAGCCGGCGGTGTTTCCTTTCCGTGGCCACGGATCTGACCCTCCAGCGGAAGGCGGAGCAGGAACTCCGGGAAAAGAGCGAGATTCTCACCAACATTCTCCGGGCCGCCCCGGTAGGAATCACACTGGTGGAAAATCGCACCTTTAAATGGGTAAACGAATGTTGGACCGAGCTACTGGGCTACACCCCGGAAGAGATGTACGGGCGAAGCACCGAAATCATTTATCCCTCACGGGAAGAGTTTGAGCGGGTGGGACGTGAACTGTACACGACTCTGGAAGGGAAACGCTCCGGCCAGCTCGAAGTCATGATCCGCCGCAATGACGGGACCACTTTTGACGGACTTATGCACATCAGCGCCTTCGATATTGCCGATCCCATGCGCCGGGCCATTGTCACCCTTACCGACATCTCATGGCGAAAGCGGATAGAGGCGGATCTCATGGCCGAGAAGGAACGTCTCCTGGTCACGCTCGCCAGCATCGGGGACGCGGTGATCGCGACAGGCACTGACGGGCGGATTGTGCTGATGAACCGGGTGGCGGAAAATCTCACCGGCTGGTTGCAGGCCGAAGCGATAGGTCACCCCCTGTCCGAAGTCTTCTCCATCATTAACGAGAAAACCCGCGATGTCTGCGAAAATCCAGTCACCAGAGTACTGGAATGCGGAATGGTGATCGGTCTTGCCAACCACACCGTACTGGTTGCCCGTAATGGAGAAGAACGGCTCATCGAGGACAGCGGAGCGCCGATCCGCACCCGTGAGGGTGGTATTGTCGGCGTTGTGCTGGTTTTCCGGGACGTAACCGCGAAAAGGAAGCTGGAAGAAGACATTCGTCAGACCCAGAAACTTGAGTCCATAGGGATTCTCGCCGGGGGCATCGCGCATGACTTCAACAATATCCTTACCGGTATCCTGGGCAATATTTCCCTGGCCATGCTCCACGCCGAACAGGAAGGAGATCTTCGTGAGGTGCTCCACGAAGCGGAAGTTGAAACGTTCCGGGCCCGTGACCTGACCCAGCAACTTCTGACTTTTTCCAAAGGCGGCTCTCCGGTCCGCAGAATCACCTCAATCGCCGACCTGTTGCGCCAGACTGTACAGTTCGCCCTACGCGGCTCCAATGTCCGCTGCGAGTTTTCCATTCCCGAGGACCTCTGGCCGGCAATGGTGGACGAAGGACAGGTCAGTCAGGTCATCAATAACCTCATCATCAACGCGGACCAGTCCATGCCCCGGGGGGGAGTCATCCGGGTTCTGGCGGAGAACGTCCGCATCGAGGAGAATTCCGGACTTCCCCTCTCCAAGGGGCTGTATATTGGCATCACCGTGGTGGATCAGGGAATCGGCATTCCCCGCGAACATCTGGCGCGCATCTTCGACCCCTACTTTACCACTAAAGAGCGGGGACACGGTCTGGGACTCGCCACAACCTTTTCCATCGTCCGCAAGCACAAAGGCCATATTGAGGTGGAATCCGAACCGGGTCGCGGTTCCACGTTCCGGGTGTATTTTCCCTCCATGGAGCGCCGCAAGACCCCCCGCCGTCAGGAAACCCCCAATCATATGCACGGCCGAGGCAGAATTCTGGTCATGGATGACGAGCAGACCATTCTCGATTCAACCGGAAAACTGCTCCAGCGGCTGGGGTATGAGGTGGAAACCGCCACGGACGGAGCAGGAGCCATCGAGAAGTACACCTCCGCAAAAAGTGCGGGAGCGCCGTTCGACCTGGTTATCATGGACCTGACCGTTCCCGGCGGCATGGGCGGACTGGAAGCCATGGAACGCCTTCGCCAGATCGATCCCGGCATCCGAGCCCTCGTGTCCAGCGGTTATTCCAGCGATCAGATCATGGCGGATTTCACCCGGTACGGTTTCTCCGGAGTTATTGCCAAACCCTACCGTCTGCAGGAACTCGCCACCGCAGTGCAGAACTCGCTCCGGAACGGCTGACCACCCCGGCCCTCAACCTCCCTGGTCCCATTGTCGTAAACAGAAGCAGATAGTGGTGAACGGGTGTTTTGAGAATATTACTCACCCCTCGGTACCAGAGTCGTAAACATACGGGAAAACCACTGGCACGTATGAGTACTACAAGAGAATCAGTGGAGGTGCTGGCCGGTAACTCACCCCCTTACTCCCCCTCTCTCCGGAGAGAGGGGGAACCGAG
>JAWLHT010000002.1:0-52340 GCA_041690195.1 Candidatus Latescibacterota bacterium | reverse complement strand
CCGGCTCGTGGGTCAAAATTTTGTTTATTAAATTATTTCAATTAAAAAACCAAAAAAGTATTTTTTTTAATTATAGGGTGGCCAAACCCCCCCCCCCCGCTTCTCTGTTGTGCGGACCGGTGTTGATCCAGATGCGAAGTGCTTCGCTATAATCCGGATCGGACGGCTTCATTTCATCACGGTGTACAGGTCGGGCTGGCCGACGGGGAACCACCGGTGCTCCACGTCATTGATGGAAACCCGGTTCACGATGAGAGGTTCGCCGTTCTCGTCCGGATACCCCCATCCGCCCTGGTGCATGAAGTACATTTTCCCGTTTCGTCCCTTTCCCAGATACAAGGCGACATGGCCGGGGTTGGAGGCAACCGTGATCACCGGTTCGATTCCGGCCAGACGGGTGAGCTTCTCATCGACGCCGAGTTTCGGGTCCATGGGGATGCGGCTTTCAGAGGCCATGCTGATGGAGCGCCCTGTCTCGATTCCCGCGCACCGGAACACCACCCGCAGCGTTCCCACGCAGTCCCGTTTGTTGTCCTGTCCGTGCCAGCCGTAGGGTGTGTTCAGGAGCTTGAACATCCGGGTGAGCACGGTCCGCTTCGTATAGGGCATCCAGCCCACGTGCACATCGGCATCCGGCCGGAGATACCCCTCCGCCGTCCCGAGAGAACCGTCCGGCTTCCGGTAACCCATCCGCACCGTGTATCCCTTTCCGGTTCTCCGCACCAGCGGCATGGTCTCGGACATATACAGGAACCGGGCGAAATTCCGGAATCCCGGATCGCCGTACACCGGCAAAGTGTCGCCGATTCCGACAAGGAAATCCCGGCTTTCGGCAAGCTTCCGCACCGATTCCCGTGTTCCGAGAGCGACATCTCCGGCGGGCACCCAGCCCAGCGATAGGGGGGTTTCCACGAAAAGGAAATCACCGTCCCGGGATTCGTGCAGAACCGCTACCGGGTATCCCAGGTTCAGGTCTGTAATCTGAAACCTGTCCAGCATGACTTTCGTGTCATGATACCCCGGTACCGCGGTGGGATACTCCCGTACCCCGGAGTGGTTGACCACCAGACCGAACCGACGGGTAATGGTTTTCGGAATGGCGCCGATATTCATCTTCGCGGCGAGTTCATCCTTCATCCGCTCGTTCCAGATGGCGAGACGCCCGTCGTAGAAGTCGGTGGAACCGTACATCGGATCAGGATCGAAAAGCTGGCTTCGGTTATGCTCGAGCCGGGTCCGGAGGCTGTCCCCGGGCATGGAGTCCGGGCGTTCCAGCGGAAGGATGGGGTTGAAAAGCGGCCCTCCGAGTCGTTCAGCACGGCCGGTCTTGGATCGGTTCCGGGCGTTGAAACGCGCGATTTCATCGGGAGTCATGATGACCATGTCGGCATCCGGATGGAGCGCTACCCAGTAATCTGCAGAGAGCATCGCCGATTCAACCCCGGGGAGCGCGTCAGGAGCGTGACGCGGTTTTTTCGCTTCTTGCGCCGGAGCGGCAACAGTAAAGGCCAGAGCGCATATCAGGGTCGAAAGTACGGCGCGAACCGGAAATCTGGACATGGGACACCTCCGGGATACGGGAGAATAACGGAAATATGTTTTTCGCGGAGACTCGGTTAATAATAAAGGGTGTAGGCTCAATTGTACCGATGCCCCGTGTGGAGTTTGGGAAAGAGGTCTCCCCATCGGGAGGGGACCTCACCCCTTGATCCCCTCTCCTGAGAGGAGAGGGGTCCGTTCCCGGCGCGGGTAGATGTGAAAACATATCGTGCGGGTTATCAGAGTCCGATGCTTACCCCACGTCGGTATCGGCAACCCTCCGCGAAAGCCTCTCCCACGCCCGTATCGCGCCCCTCTCCTTCCAGGAGAGGGGATCAAGGGGTGAGGTCCGGTTCGGCCGGGAGGGGAACACATCCCCGAGATCCGTACCGATGGAAAATCAAATCGCTTACCCGGGTAGCTTGAACACGGGTACAATTGAGTCAATACCCATAATAAATCGAGTGACGAAACACCGTCCTGAATGGGGATGTTCGGGAGCGGACAGGATTAACGGGAGCAAAGACCGGCATGCCTGTGTCTGCCGTTCATCCCGTCTAACCGGATATTTTACATCCCACTGCTAAAGCCCCTTGCCTTCCAGCTCCTGGATGCGCAGGTCCCTGAAACGGATGACGCCGTCCTCCGGGCTGTGATGGATGGCGATACGTCCGGGCCGCACCGTGTTCTGGAGATAGTTCTTCGCGGTGATGTAGCCGCCGGTTCTGACCTCCGATTCACGGTCGGCGGACATGATCTGGTAGAGGAGCCAGCGGTTTTTCCAGGCCGGGATCACTTTTTCCGGGACATTCTTACCATACTGCTTCGTGGTGCGGACCGCTTCCTTGAAATCGAAAAATTCCGCTGAATACCCCGGGTCCTCCGGGTTCTTGAAACGGAACCAGAATGCGCCGCCGCGTTCCTGCAGGGTGTCGTTCTCCGCCACCGCCTGAAACTGGAAATGCTCGAATTCCCCGTCGGTCACCAGCCAGCCCTCGCCGCCGGAGGCCACGATCAAGCCGTCCCGCACTTCCCAGACCGCGTTCCCGATTTTCTTCCAGCCGGAGAGATCGCGGCCGTTGAACAGGCTGGTCCAGCGCTCCTTGTCCGGGAGTTCCTTGATCCAGACATTTTTATACGCGATGGGACTGCCGTGGTTGGAAAGTCCGATGATGCCCCTGCGCAGCCGGTATTTGAATACCGGGTCCGAGGTGCAGTCCACATCCTGGACGAGCACGTCGTTCAGCCACACCTTGCAGCGCGGCCAGTCAAAAACGATGTGGTACCGGTTCCATTCCCCGGCCGGTTTCATGGCGTTTTCCTTCGGCGCGAACACATCGTAGAGTGAACCGCTCGATGTCTTGTCGGGCGGCGTTCCGGCATCATCGAGGATCTGGGTTTCGAACCCGATGCGGGACTCCCGTCCGAGTTGGCGGACATGGAAAAAGATACCCGAGTTGCACCCCTTGCCGAATTTGAAATCGGCGTAGAACTCGAAATTCTCGTACTCCTTCACCGTCCGGATAAGATAGGGCTGATAGGGTTTCCCCTTGCAGCGGATTTCCCCCTCCTCCACCACCCAGGAACCGTAGTCGGGAGTGATTTCCCACCCGGTGAAATCCCGGCCGTTGAAGAGCGGAACGAACCCCGGCCCCGGCGACTGGGCGGAAACGGGAAGGGTATGAACCTCCAGTGCCGTGAGACACACGGCAAAAAGGAAGAGCGTGAAAGCCCGGTTACGCATGGAATGATCCTCGATAAGGGAAACGTGATACCGGTTTTGTCCGGTTGGGCGAAGATTCCCCCGCCGCCTGTTGTTTTGCCACTGTCCCGATTTTCCCGCGCTTTCGCGGGGAGCGGGATATCCAGCCCTGGGGAACAGGGCCGGAGTGCAGGAATAACGAGTTATTCTTTCGGAACGTAATACGCCATCCCCCTACGCACTGATCCCCATGCCCGCGAGCAGGCCCCGGATATACCCAATGGACTCCGCCGAGCCGGGCAGCGGGTCGTTCCCGTCCTTTTCGTATTCCAGGGACATGGTCCCGGAGTATTTGTACTTCACCACAGTGCGGAGGAATTCCGGGATGTCGATTACCCCGCGGCCAATCTCCACGGTGCTCCCCTGGGCGGTGGCGGCGGAAACATCTTTGATATGAATGTCGAGGACCCGTTTCCGGAGCTTTTTGAACTCCTCGGCCGGGTTTTCCCCGAGACGGGCGGTATGGCCGATATCGACGCAGAGGCCGATGCGCGGATCGAGATCCCTGATACGGTCGTACGCGCTTTGGGGGCTGGGATAGACCTTGTCTCCCGGACCATGATTGTGGATGGCCACCGAGATTCCCGTTTCCTTCACCTTCCGTTCCACCAGCGGGAGCAGGTCGTGCGCGGGAACGCCGATGATCATTCGCATCCCGGCGGCGCGGGCATAGTCGAACGCCTGGTTCACCTGGTTTTCATCCCGCATGTACACCACACCGCACCCGTACAGATCGAGTCCGGCGGCGCGGGTCGCTTCCCCGGCGGTCCGGACGACATCCAGCGGCACATCCAGCGGCAGGTGGAAATCCTTGAAAGCGATGCGGGTCAGCCCCATGCGCTTCGTCATGGCCACCGTCTCATCACGACTGAACTCGCGGAATGTATAGGACGCCATGCCCAGCGTGAACGGGGCGAGCTTCGTTGCCGCATTCGCTGTTTCCGTCGCGCCCAACCCTCCCAACGCGACCGCGGCCGCTCCCGCGCCGCGGAGAAATCCTCTCCTGGTCGATTCCCGCATATTTTTCTCTTCCTTTCAGGTATGCGTCTCAGAACCGGAACCGTGGCACGGCTCCGGTCCATAATGAGGTTGACTGCCGCGAACACATCTTGTATGGCGACATGCCGGACGCGTCCAATATTTAGCATACTAATCAGATGAATCCGTTATCCACATTCTCCGCCGCCGTGCATAACGGACTCTTTTTCAACACGCGGTCAGATATCCTCCGGAACGACATAGGGATGGCGGTAGTTCCGGGTCAGGTAAGTGTCAGCGATCTCGTCGCCCTCGAACCGCTCGGCGTTGGAATCGAAGATGAGCTGACGGCCCAAGCGGTTGGAGATGTTGCCCAGGTGGCACATGGCGGTAGACATGTGGCCTTCGATGATGTCGGCGTTCAGTTTCATCCCGTCATTGGACCGGAGCGCCTCGATGAAGTTCCCGAAATGCCCCGCGCCTCCGGCTCCGGCCAGGTTCATGGGGTCGGCGGCCTTCTCCTTGGAGTTGGAGAAGTAGGGTCCCGGGGTGTTCTTGCGGCCGAAGTAGGTCCTCCACTCGTTGCCGTTGAGGTGCATCCAGCCCAGGGAGCCGAAGAAAAGATTGCCGATCAGGATGCCGTCCTCGGCGTTGGTATAGAGTCCGCGCACCTCGAACTGAATGATCTTGCCATCGTCATACTCGAACGTGGCGATCTGGGTGTTGGGGGATTCCTGGTCGGAATCGAAGGCGAAATACCCCCCGGCGCAGTAGATTTTCTTCGGGTGGACCGATTTGTTCATGCCCCATCGGGCGATATCCATCTGGTGCGGCCCCTGATTGCCCATGTCCGAGCACCCGTAATCCCAGAACCAGTGCCAGTTGTAGTGGAACCGGTTGGGGTTGAAGGGACGGTAGGGAGCCGGACCCAGCCAGAGATCGTAATGCACTCCCGGCGGCACGGGGGCGTCCACCTTGTGGCCGATGGTGTCCCGGGGTTTGAAGCACAGCCCCTTGGCCATGTAAACATCGCCCAGCTTTCCCTCGTGGAGGAACTGCATGGCGGCGCGGACACCGGTGATGCTCCGGTTCTGCATCCCGGCCGCGACAATGCGGTTATAGCGGCGGGCGGCGTCAACGGTTTTGCGGCCTTCCCATATGTTGTGGGAAACGGGTTTCTCGACATAGACATGCTTCCCGGCCTGGCAGGCCCAGATCGAGGCCAGGGCGTGCCAGTGGTCCGGCGTGGCGATGGAGACGGCGTCGATATCCTTGTTCTCCAGAACCTTCCGAATGTCGTACTCGATCTTCGGCTTCCGTCCCTGGACCTTTTCCACCTCTCCCACCGCTTTGGGCAGCAGGTTCTCATCCGCATCACAAACCGTGTGGACATTCACGTTCGGGATTTTCATCCATTCTTCGTAATGCTCCCTGCCCCGGCTGCGGATGCCGATCACCGCGATGTTGATACGGTCGTTGGCTCCGAGCACGCGTCCGGGGGCCGCCGCCCCCAGGATAGCCGCTCCCGCCGCCGCGGTCGCTCCCCGCCCGATGAACTCGCGGCGGGACAGTGTGTTTTCGCTACCCATCACTTCTCCTTTGGAAAAGAAATTGTCTGAGTATTATATGGAATCCCTACGATAACTTGACATATGCCGTGTACCGTAATTTACGGTCGCCCAGCCCAATTTCGCATCACGGTTCAGACCTATCTTATATCCAAGGGTGTTTATTGTGTCCTCACTTCCTCCCCTGTGCCTTTCTCCAGGCATCCGGGTCAACCCGGGATTCGAAAGTATACGTCCCCGAACCAGCCTCCAGGACGAGGCAGCCCCGGTCCGGACCCTTCACCGTGATCCCCTCCGCTTTGGAGACTGGCTTGCCTCCCTCGGTGACCGAGGAAGGATCGGCCGCGGGGACGTGCACGGTGGCCGTGGTGTTGGCGGGGACCCGGATTTTCCAGGTGAAGACCCTGTTTTTGTTCGTCCAGGCGCTGGACAGGACACCGTAGGGAGAGCGGTGAGTGACCTCCGCCGATTCGAGACCGTCCGCCACGAGGGGCCGGAACACGGAATGCCTGAAACCCGGCGATTCCGGGTCAGGTTTGATCCCGCCGATGCCGTCGAAGAACCAAACGTCGAACCCGCCCTGCATGGGATGGTTGAGGGACCCGTAGCTCTTCTCCCATTTCTCCCAGAGGGTTGTCGCACCGAGGGAGAACAGGTTGTTGATGCTCGGGTAATCCGTTTTGCGGAAAATCCCCAGCGCGGCGTCGTCATAGCCGTATCCGCTCAGTTCCCGGTAAAGGTGGAGACTCCCGGTGACACCGGTGGCGAAATGACCGCCCTTGACCCGGACCACGTTGTCCGCGAGACTGGCGGCCACGTCTTCCGCGGCGCCCTCCGGTTCAAGTCCGAGATAGAGGGCGAAGGCGTCCGCGGTCTGGCTTCCGAAGGTTTTCTCCGCCGGGTCGTAGAACCGGCTGATGAACGCCTCCCGGATTTTCCCCGCCAGATCACGGAATCGGGCGGCGTCTTCGGGCTTGCCGAGGAGTTCGGCGGCACGAGCCATGATGACCGTGTCGAAATAGAAGTAGGCGGTTGAAGTGAGCGCTACCGGGGTTTCGGTGGGACGGGCCCCGCCGGGCGGACACCAGTCGCCGTAGCCTTCAGAAACGATGTATTCCTTGGCGAGCCCCTCCACATGGGCGAGAAATTCCTGCATTCCTTCATAGTGCTCCCGGATCACCTCCGTATCGCCGTAATAGAGGTAGAGGTACCACGGGATCTGGATGAAGGCGCTGCCCCAGTCGGGATGGGTCCCGGGCTCCTGACGGCGTCCCGGGGCGATGTCCTCCACGATGCCGCCGCGGCTCCGCCGGTTGGTTTCTATATCCATGACATACTTGGACCAGAAAACCGGCATGTCGAAATTGAAGATGCTCATCTCCGCCATGACATGGGCGTCTCCGAGCCAGCCGCACTTCTCACGGGCCGGGCAGTCGGTGGGCACGCTGTGGAGATTGCTGGTGAGTGTATGAATGGCGGTTTGGTGAATCCGGTTCAGCATGGGATCGGAGCAGGTGAACGTTCCGGCGGGTTCCACGGCGGTGTACACCACGATCCCCTCCAGCATGTCCGGCGCGGGCTGGCCGGGATATCCGGTCATTTCCACATACCGGAAGCCGTGATAGGTGAACCGGGGTTCCCATATCTCCAATCCCCCGCCCCTGCAGATATAGGTATCGGTCTGCTCCACGTGAGTCGCCCCGACCCCGGTGCTGCCCATGTCCACCATACCGTCCGGAGCCAGCGTTTCGGCGAACCGCATGGAGATGATCGTCCCGGCAGGGGCCTGCACGTTGAGCCGAACCCACCCGGCGAAGTTGCGGCCCATATCGAAGACGTATACCCCGGGCTTCGGATTGGTCACCACCGCGGTTTGGAGCGTCTCCATCCGCTTCACCGGCGGAATCTTCTGCGATTCGAGAACGCCGCCGGGAGCTTCGACCAGTGTCACGGGAGTCCAGCCCCCGCCGGCGAACCCCGGTTCGGACCATCCCGGCTGCTCCAGACGGGCGTCATAGGTTTCCCCCGCGTATACATTGCTGGAAAGTATGGGCCCGGGCGAGGCAATCCAGCGATCGTCGGAAACAACCCACTCCACAGAACCGTCGGCGTACTCCACACGCATCTGGAAGATGAGCCGGGGATCGCCGTAGACCACGTCGCCCCAGCCGTACTTCGCTTCGTTCACCGCCCGCTGGTTGTACCAGCCATCGCCGAGCATCACCCCGACCGCGTTCTCCCCACGCCGCAGGAGTCCGGTTACATCGTGAACGACGTAGAAGGCCCGTTCCTCATAATCGGTCTGACCGGGATCGAGCACCTGGTCGCCGGATTTTTTACCGTTGATGTAGAGCTCATGGTACCCGAGACCGCAGATATAGGCCCGGGCCCGGGCAATCTCCTTCGGAACGGAAAACTCACGCCGGAAAAGAGGCGCCGTTTCGGAGGCGTGCCCAATCCATTTCGCGATCCAATCCTCCGGGCTGAGCAGTCCCATTTCCCAGCGGGCGGATTCGCTCCACGGTGACTCCTGTCCGCCGGCGTCCCACACCCGCACCTTCCAGTAACAGGCGATGCCCGATGTGAGTTCCCTGCCGTTATAGGGGACATGGGCCGAGGCATCCGATTCCACGCGGCCGCTGTCCCAGAGGTCTCCCCTGTCCGCGGCGAGCGTTTCCGGGCTGGAGGCGACAAGGACCCGGTACGCGGACTGACGCCAGCCGCGCTCCGCCGTTTCGATGATCCAGCTCAGGCGCGGACCGGCCGTCTCGATATCGGCGGGATCGACCCGAAACTCGCACCGCAGCCCGGACGGCGCGGACGAACCGCCCTGTCCGGCACAGCGGATCAATGGAAAGCAGACCAGGACCAGAAGCAGGGCCGCGCTGACGCGTTTCATAACCAAATCTCCAGGAATTCAAGAATGTCCGCCCGCATTTCGGCGGTCTCGTAATGGGCGATGTCGTAAATGTTGAGCTTCCAGGCCTCGGGAGCGCCGTCACGGCGGTACGCTTCCCTGAGGTCGGTGTCTATCCTGAGCAGTCCCGGGTATGGCGTCAGAGGGTCGTACTTCCCAGCCAGCCCCAGATGCGGTCTCGGGGAGATCAGGGCGTTGATCTGCGACGCCGTAAAGTGGCTGAGCAGATTGGGAACGTAGTAGTAGATCCCGTGCAGATCGAGGCCGTCCGCCTCGATAAGCGACTGGTAGTCGGTGAGACAGCAGATGTCCACGCAGACCCGGATGCGGGAGTCCAGGGCGGCGAGCCACCAGGCCGTGGTGCTCCCCATGGACATTCCCATCGTTGCAATACGGTCCGGGTCTATGTCGGGACGCGAAACGAGGTAATCCACCGCCCGAATGGCATCATACACCATCATCCCCCACATGGACCGCCCCTTCCAGAGCATCTCCTTGAATATCTCCGACTCGGACCGTCCCCGCCGTTCGCCGAAAGCCCAGGCGTCGATGCAGAGTGCGGAGTAACCGTGACCGGTCAGTTCCTCCGCCCAGGGGGGAGTCTGGATTTCGGCGCGGCCCCGGACGAACTCGTTCTTGCCCATGTCGTATACACCGAAATGAGCGTGGTTGTAAAGTACCGCCGGGGTACGTCCCACCGAGTTCTTCGGCCGGACGAAGAAGGCCGGGACCGGTTCAATCCCGTTCAGGTCGAGCATGAGCTTTTCCAGAATATAGGGCCCTGATTCGTCTCGGGAAATCAGCTTCGCGGTGATTTTCCGGCCCCGTTCGGGGAGATCGCCGAGAAGCGCATACAGTTTTCGGCGCTGGACTTCCTTTTCCGGCGAATACTTGTCCGACACTTTCCGGTTCTGGGCAAAGGCGCTGACCGGCGCTGCCGCAGCGGCAAGTGCACCGGTGAATCCGGCGAGCGCGCGGCGACGGTTGATACGATGGTTCATGACTGCTCCCGATTTGTGAATTTCAACTTGTCAGACAGGTACAAGCAGGCCCTGCGAGTCGGTGGCCCGGTTTGAGGGCATAGGCATCACCATAAGCTGTTTGTGGTGAACGGGTGTCTTGTAAATATAACTCACCCCTCGTTCCCCTCTCTCGCAAGAGAGGGGATGACTCGTTATCGGCTGTCTCGGTATTCCCTGTGGCTCAATTTCCCCCTCTCTCTAGAGAGAGGGGGATCAAGGGGGTGAGTTACTTTTTTGGGGCAGACCGGATGCCTTTAACGGTCTTATGGTACTCATGAGTACCTGTGGTTTTCCCTTCTATTTACGATTGTACGGCTCCGTGATGAGTCAGCCCCTCTAATGACCGCTCGTTTCCGGGACTCCGGAAAGGGGAACCGGCTATCCTCCCAGACCACCCATCCAGATACTTACCGCCGTGACACCCGCCCGGTAAACCAGCCAGAGCCCGGCCATGGGTATCAGCGCTTTCTTCACTGATGATTTCGCGAATACCGCCATTCCGATGCTGATAACGATCAGGTACCACAACGTGAATAGATCAAAATCAACCAGTTTCACCAGGAACGAATCCCGCAAATCTTCCGGGAAGAAAAACCCGAGCGACAACGCCGATTGTTTGAACGATTCGAAATAGAAGATGAGCGGGAGCCGGACAACTCCCCCCAGCAATGTCACCATGGAAGCCAGCGCAGCTATTGTGAACCCGGCCCCGAACGTCAGTATGCCGTGCAGCGAGACAGCGACAACAGCTTTCATGATCAACGCAATGACCGCGACCGCAACGAAAGCCCCAACGACAGCACCCACATTGGTCATGACCGTAGTGAACCCGGCCATGTTTTCCATACCCTCTTTCACCTGGTTGAGCGCGGCGGTTTTCTGATCCTCCGTAAGATTTGTATTATTCTCGATGCGCTCCACAGCCGCTTCCATCTGATCGTTCATCAGGAACGGACGACCGATATTGACCAGAGCGAGAGAGAAAAGGACAGACAGGGTCATCGGAATGATCCAGTCCAGACGGCTGCTGGAAGCCCGCAGACTTTCAAAAACCAACTGAGGTGAAAAGATCACCATCGCCGTCCGTTTCAGAGGGCTGGCTATTACTTCCGTGTCCTCTTCCGGATCGGGTGCTTTATCACTCTTTTCAGCTTCCTCCACCATTGGCACTACTCCTTCCGTGGAAAGCCGCGAATGTGTTTCCCCTTCCGCGGGTATCGGATTGGACCAGCGTGACAGGATATTCTGGGGCACAGATGAATGTACCCTTGCCTCCCGGCGCCGCAGAGCCCAGTGTCGCCTCCGGCGGCATCTCCCCGGTCAGGGAGAGGTATATGAGAAATGCGCCAGCGCCGCAGAACCGGTTGCCGTCCATCCACGGCGCCCGTATTACACCTTGTTCGGCATGGTGTACGGTTTGCGGTACTTCCGGTTCACGAGGGCCTGTGCTTCACGGTCTTTCGGGAAGCGTTCCGCCTTCGAGTCGAACTCGAGCGTTCTTCCCGTACGATACGCGATATTGGAAAGGTGGCAGAGAGCCGCTGAATAATGCCCTTCGGTTATGGATGCAGCAAGCTTCTCCGGTTGCCGCGAGCGGAGGCATTCAATGAAGTTGACGAAATGCGGGTCGGCTTTGGAACCACCCGCTGTCAGCTCGTCATACACCCGGATATTCTCCTCGCGGGTCATGCCGGGACCCTCCTCTCCATCCGGTCCGAGATGTGATGTCCAGCAGCGTCCGTTAAGGCTCAGTTCAACCCGTCCGTTCTCCCCGTAAAAAACCACGCCTTCGCGCACGGAACCGTCATGATTGGTGTTCAGATTCCGCACTTCTATCTGCACCATGACACCATCAGCATACTCCAGGCAGGACAACTGGGTATTGGGTGTTTCCTGATCGCTTTCGAAGGCGAACATCCCGCCCATGCTCTGCACCCGGATGGGGTGTTCGTACTTCCCGAGCGCCCATCGCACCATATCGGCGGAATGGGGGCCGTTGTTGCCGGTTTCCCCGTTTCCGGTGTCCCAGAACCAGTGCCAGTTATAGTGAAACCGGTTGTCTATGAAGGGACGGGTGGGTGCGGGTCCAAGCCAGAGATCGAAATTCAACCCGGCGGGAACCTCGGTGACCTTTCCCCGTCCGATGCTCTTGCGGGCACGGTATACCACGCATTTGGCCATATACACTTTGCCGATGCCGCCGCTCCGAACGAATTCAATCGCCGACTTAACCATGGGATGACTGCGGTACTGGCTTCCGGTCTGTGCGATCCGACTGTACCGCTCAGAGGCTTCGACCAGCTTCCGGCCTTCCGCAATGGTATAAGAGACAGGCTTTTCGACGTACACGTCCTTTTCGGCCTGCATGGCCCAGACAGCGGTAAGCGCATGCCAGTGATTCGTGTTGGTAACCACGACCGCATCAATTTCAGGGTCGTCCATCACCAGTCGGAGATCAGTAACCGTTTTCGGTTCGGCTCCCTGGAGCTTTGCAACCTGTTGCACGCGCGCTTCAAAAAGTGACTCGTCCACATCGCAGAGCGTGGCGATACGCACGCCGGGAATTTTGGACCACTGTCCGAAATGCTCCCTCCCGCGGCCCCTGATTCCGACAATGGCGAGATTGATACGATCGTTGGCCCCGAGCGCGTGTCCGGGGATAAAGGCGGGTCCCGATACCGCAGCGAGACCGGCGACAGTACGGGCGCTTTGGGATATAAATGTGCGACGGGTAAGTCCGGAATCCTGTTTCATGCCAAAATCCTCTCTGAAATCCGCGGCCGTTACGACGACCTGCTTTCCCTGGTGAGACAGGTGGCGCTCCACCGGAAATTACTGTGTACGTGTCGATTTAGTGTGACTGTCCGAACCAGGACAATTCC
Organism: Candidatus Latescibacterota bacterium; assembly: GCA_041690195.1. Taxonomy (GTDB): domain Bacteria; phylum Latescibacterota; class Latescibacteria; order Latescibacterales; family Latescibacteraceae; genus JAWLHT01. Next base: position 39,672 of record JAWLHT010000002.1, on the reverse strand, counting down.
GAATTCTCTGCAACCTCCGGCGGCATTTTTCAGCCGGGGGAAGCAAAGAGGGCAGTTACTCGAATCCTGCGCTCACGTTTCGAAAAGATCTTTCAGTTCCCGGACATACCGGGGGACGGCGAGAAACGGGTCCTCGTCGGACTCATATTCCAGGGCAACCCATCCCTTATATTTGGCCTTCACCAGGATGCTCCGGAACCGTTCCAGATCGGCGGGTTCCTTCGTTCCGTCATTTTTCATGACCTCTACCTTGATCTGGGCATTCACCGCACGGGGCGCCGCCATTTCCAATTCTTCATAGGCGTTGGTGTAATAATTGCCGGTATCAAGATTCACCCCGAACCAGGGATGCTCGCCGACCGCTTCGCAGATCGCAAGATGGTCCGCGGCACGCGCGGTGATCCCGTGGTGGTTTTCCAGCCCGAGAACGATACCCCGGTCAGCGGCATGGTCCAGGACCGCCCGGATTCCCTCGGCCACATATCCGATGGCGGTGGCTTTGTCCACACCGTTCGGAATCTCCCCGGCGAAAATGCGGATATGCGGCGCCCAGAGGTCTGCCGCATGGTCGATCCATCTCCGGACACCGTCGATTTCCTTCTGCTTTTCCGGGCCGGAGGGGAGACAAAAATTGTTACGGATAGCGGTACCGCTGACGGTCACCCCCTGTCCGAACGCCCGCTTCCTCAATTCATGCAGGTATGGACGGTCGAAATCCTTTTTGAAATAATACGAAGTCAGCTCGACACCGGCCAGATTCATTTCCGCGCTCCAGTCAATAAAGCGGAAAAGGTCCATCTTTCCGGAAGAGAGCGCTTCACGCATGGAATAGGCGGCGAGCGAAACTCGCATGTTCCTGGTGCGGGCCCGGGGTCGCTGCGCCCGGGACTCCGCTGCGCCGAGCAGGGGAAGAACCCCGGCGAATCCGGCTTTGAAGAAATATCTGCGGCTGGAATCCTTGCTCATCGTCATCGTCTTCACCTGTCTTGTTCCTACCGTTTTATTTCATATTTCACGACGTCTACTATATTCTCGGCTATCCGGCCGAGTTTTCAGAAGCATGTTTTCATATTTCCCCGCTCCCTGAGAGAGAGTCCCGTGCCAGCTCTGCTTTCATGGATGATACAAGGGGATTGCTCTATGTGAAACTGTAAGTTACACAGGAATCACAGCGATACGGAACACCCCGGAATAAACCCACTCCTCTCTTCCCATCCTTATCTTCCAATCAAGATTCAGTTGCGGGATGAAAAGATGAATCCGGGATACTGGACCGAACGCAAAGGTATTCTGCGGGTAAACTCTGCCCGATCAACTCCTTAAAGAATACATTCCCCCATCTGCTCACCGTGGCAATGAACAATACAACGTTTTATTTGAGCACCATTACCGGTTCAAAGGAATATAGGGAATCACTCTCCGTGATGGGAAAATATTTTTTCTGTTTCCGGAGATACGGCATCACGTTTCAATTCACAAGGGGACAGACGGTTACCAAAGGTCTACGTCAACGAGGAGATGCTTTCTGGAAGTACGGGAGAGCCGATTCGCACGAAGCGAACTCTGTCCCTCCAGTCAGTCCACAACGGGAGAACGGAACTGATTACATCACCACTTCTTGCCCCTCACTCCCCTGAAAAACAAGTCTTGACAATATTCGATAGTATAGGTTATATTTCGAATCTTTGGAATAGAAGAGTCTTTCCGATAGAATTGCACAGAAAACTGAAAGGATTTACACGATGAAACGGACATTCCAGCCGTCCAACCGGAAGAAAGTCAACAAGCATGGATTCCGGGCGAGAATGGCCACCAAGAACGGCCGCGCCATCCTGAACCGTCGCCGCAAGAAGGGCCGCAAGAGCCTTTCCTCATCCGACCGGTAACGAATGCATTTCAGCGTAGACTCCAAGACCGCCGGACGAATCCGCACCGGCGGGACTTATGTACGGTCCGGCCTCATCAGTCTCCGCTATCTGCCGGACGATTCCTACCGGTACTCCCCTGTCGTCTCCAAAAAGCAGGGAACTTCCGTGCGCCGTAACCGTATAAAACGTGTCATCAGAGATATCATGAGAGCCGGCAAGGATACCTTCCCCGCCGGCTCCTATCTCGTATATTACAACGGCGCGTCCGCTACTGTCACTCACAGCGAGTTGACCGAGGCAATCACTCAGGCCATGCAGACCGTCCGGAAACGGCAAATGCACTGAGTGACGGCGCGGACCGGAACAACCTAAGGTTCATCATGATATCCCGCGCAATTCGAACCGTACTTATCAGTTTCATTCGGGTATACCAGAAAGTTCTCTCACCGTATATCGGCGGGAACTGCAGGTTTTACCCTTCGTGTTCGGAATACGCCATCCAGTCCATCAGGAAAGACGGCGCGTTCCGGGGATCCCTGAAAGCAGGTTGGCGACTTCTCCGGTGCAACCCTTTCTCCAAGGGAGGCATCGATTACCCCTGATCGAGGACCATGGATAGAAATCTTATAGTCGCGATAGTGTTGACCACGATCATCGTTCTTTTCTTCTCTTCACCGGTTTACCAGAAGGTGTTTGGTGGAGGCGATGATGTCAGAACAGCGCAAACACAGGCTGTCGATACAAAAACACCCTCTCCTGAAGCTTCCGTAAAGCCTTCCGCTCCGGTGGCTGACAGTCAGGAAGCCGCCGTTGCCGCACCGGCGGAATCGGCGCTCGAACCCGTTCAAGACAGGACGGCCATTCAGGAGAACGTTCCTTCCGCAAAGGAACTTGTCCTGGAAAACAAGGACCTCCGCCTTACCGTCAGTACCAGGGGCGGAGTGATTAACGAAGCGTTGATGCCGAACTTCAACGGAGCAGAAGAAGACACCAAGGCACAACTCGTCTCTCCCGGTCAGAACTGGTATGGGGGGAGCATCAATGACGGGCAGTTCAGTGTTTCTCTGAACGATATCGTTTTCCAGGTTGAACAGGCAGACAGCGAAAATCTGGTGCTGACCGCCAATCTTACGGGAAACCGCGGAATACGTCGTGAGTACCATCTTGCCAAAACCGGTTATATGGTACGCACCACCACCGCGCTCGAGGGTTCCTGGAACGATCCGAGAGTTTCATTCGACTTCAACGGTCCCATCAACAAAACCGAACCCTCCTACCGTCAGATACGTATCTGGCCCTTCAGCATGTTCATGCCGGACGACAGCCGGATGCATGACGGTTTGGTCTTCCTCGGCGAAGGTGACCGGGTTGAAACAGCCAAGGGAAAAGAAAAGACCCGTTCAATTTTTGCAAAGGACGGCGGACAGAAAATTCTGCCGACCAAGAACGGAAACGGCGCTGATGTGTTTGCCGGAAAGCTGAACTGGTTCTCGGTAAAAAACAAGTATTTCATGCTTGCCGCCATACCCCAGGACCAGAACCGCTGGAAGACCAGTTCTTCTTTCGACCGCAACGATGCATCCACCTGGCTTGAGTTCACCATGAACAAGCGGGTGAACGACGGCACGGTCGATATGTCACTCTACATCGGACCAAGCTCTTACAACGAACTGAAAGAATACGGGCATAACCTTACTCAGGCTATCGATCTTTCTTACCGGTTCCTTCGTCCCCTGTCCATCGTGTTCCTTTGGGTTATCCAGAAGATACACGCCGTGATTCCCAACTGGGGACTGGTTCTAATCGCTTTTTCGCTGATCATCAAGACCGTGCTCCTGCCCCTTTCGAAGTCGAGCACGAAGTCTATGAAAAAGATGTCCCAGCTCCAACCGAAGATATCGGCGCTCCGGACTAAACACAAGGACGATCCCCAGCGCCTTCAGATGGAGACCATGGCGCTCTACAAGCGTGAAGGGGTTAACCCCTTCGGAGGGTGTCTCCCCCTGGTGCTCCAGATGCCGGTTTTCTTCGCGCTGTTTCCGGTGGTCGGAAAATCATTTGAACTGCGTCAGGCAATGTTCATTCCGTACTGGATCGAGGACTTGTCACGTCCCGACCCGTTCTTTATTCTTCCTATCGCCATGGGGCTTTCGTTCTTCCTGCAGTCGCGGCAGACCATGACTGACCCGAACCAGAAGTCCATGCTCTACATCATGCCGGTCATGATGGTTCTCATGTTCGCAAACTTCAGTGCGGGACTGACGCTCTACTGGCTGATGTTCAACATACTCTCCTGGGCTCAGCAGTCCTTGTCCAAGTCCTGACCGGACCGGTTGTATACGTCATGAGGTCCGCGCAATGATTCATCAGCACCTGTCAACCGATACCATTGCCGCCGTTGCCACCCCACCGGGCAGCGGCGGCATTGCCGTTTTAAAGTTGAGCGGACCCCGGGCTCTCCCCATTGCGCTTTCCATATTCAAAGGAAAGATGTCACCGGGCGACGCTCCACGGGAGATGGTATATGGAGCCGTATGCGACCGGGGAGAAATCATTGACACGGCCCTCTTTTGCTACATGCGTGCACCGCGGTCCTACACCGGCGAGGATGTGGTCGAAATCCAGACACACGGCGGGAAATCGTCTTCCGCAACGGTTCTTGAACTTCTCCTGGACCGGGGAGCCCGGCTTTCCGATCCGGGAGAATTCACCAGACGAGCTTTTCTCAATGGAAAAATTGACCTCGTCCAGGCGGAAGCGGTCCACCAGATCGTGGAATCTGAAAGCCGCGAGGCGCTCCGTTCCGCGGAACGACTCCATGACGGCAGTTTTTCCAGTACTATCCGGAGCATTCGCGACCGGATCACACAGTGCACCGCTTTCCTTGAATTGAGGATCGATTTTTCAGACCAGGAAGGCCACGACTCTTCACCAGACGAGATCACCACGCTTCTCGACAACACCGAAGCATCGCTTTCCGCCCTTCTTTCCACATATGAACAGGGCCGTCGAATTCGCTCCGGCCTCCGAACCGTCATTGCGGGACCGGTCAACACCGGCAAATCAAGCTTGTTCAATCTTCTCCTCGGCCGTAAACGCGCCATAGTACATCCGCGTCCAGGGACTACCCGCGACTGGATTGAGGAACGCATCGAGTTGGACGGGCGTCTTTTCACTCTCGTGGACACCGCCGGCATGCGGTCGACCGATGACGAGATCGAACGTGAAGGTGTCCGCGAATCCGAACGTCTTGTTGATGATGCCGACATCGTGATACTTGTCAACGGTCCGGATTCCCCCGCACCACAGCTTTCCACCAATATCACCACCAGGGTCTTTTCCATTCATGGCAAGGCGGACCTGATTCCCACCCAAAAGCGTCTCCCCGAACTCTTCTACTTTTCCGCACAAAGCGGCGAAGGACTGGATCAACTGCGTTTACGACTAACCCGCATTGCAGAGGATCTCACCAAAGGAACTCCCGAATGCGGCATCATTCTTTTGGAACGGCACCGCATTCTCCTCTCTTCCGCGCTCAATTCGGTACGCTCTGCCCGGTCCAGTCTCTCCGACTGGTCAGAAGAGGTTTCCTCTTTCGAACTCAAAACAGCTTCAGATGCTCTCGATTCACTGCTTGGAATCAACACTAGCCCGGACATTCTCGACACGATATTCAGGTCTTTCTGCATCGGTAAGTGATGTTTCACGTGAAACACACTACACATTGCCGATTTCTGAGTATAGACCATATTGTTCAGTGAATAGAACCGTGTCACAGAGTCACAACGGGTAAACAGCCCAAACTCCATTTGAATTCCTGATCTGAGATTCACCCGTTCGTAATTTGATGCTTCCCCCATGATTCTTTTACCCGGCCTCTATCCTCAGGCGTATTGGTTATGAACTACTGTACCCCGCCCTTTCCCTTTCGGATCAGCGAACCTATCAACAGGGAAACTGCTTTACGGTTATGGGGTAGAGTGAGCAACGAACCGAAGTGCACAAGCAAAACTCACGCTCATGCGTGATGATATTTATCTGCCCCCTGCAAGGGGTAAGGTGTCCGTAAGGCCCCGGGGCCCCCATTCGTACCGATTTGATACGAATGGGGTAATGGAAGGGGGTCTTGTTTACACCTCGGCCCTGTTTTCTGATCAAGCCAGATACCCGTAAACTGTTTTGTTTCACGTGAAACATCTCCGTACTCCCTATTCATCTTTCAAACGTGTTAAGATCGGAAATACAGTGTCGAATCTGTGCGTAGCCCGTTTCATGTTCCCCTTCCTTTCCGAAAAAAAGTTAGGACCCGCGCCCTTGCGGACACTTTCTCCAGGTGGGGTCAGGGAAAGAACAGCGATATCATTGCTTTCCCTGCCCATCCTGAAGAAACGGTATGATCATTCCCGCACAGCAGCAAGGGATCGAGCAATCGGTGCATTCTTCAGTTCGCGCAACCCGGCATCGCTGTTTATCGCATATTTTCATGAATAATTTCTATCCCCTGTCTCTTTCCGTTTCCCTTTTCTTCCATTCTTTCGTATCTTTTTCATACTTTCCACGGCTTGAATAAATCTGCGTTTCGCGGAGTTGCGCTGGTAAGTGAGTGATGCAAGAAGGAGTCGGTACCCGGAGTTCAGTAGGGGCGAGGCATGCCTCGCCCCTACTGTCTTTCCCTTTGCCCCTTTTACCCTGAATAACCAATACATCTGGTGATTTCTTGAATACACAATCCGGCATGAACAATATTCTCCGGGAGGGGGCCGCTTCGTACGGGGTCCACCTGACCGTTGATATGATACGGTCTCTCGAGCGGTATTATTCCCTGGTTCTCGACTGGAACTCCCGTATGAATCTTGTTTCTTCCGGAGACTTGAGCCGTTTTATTGAGTACCACATTCTTGATTCCCTGAAAGCCGCTTCCGTATTCGACTTCTCTTCCGTTCGTTCCATGCTCGACTTCGGATCCGGAGCGGGCCTCCCCGGAATCCCGCTGGCCGTGGCGTACCCGCACCTCCGGACCGTGCTTCTCGACTCCCGGGAGAAACGCTGCCGTTTTCTCGATACTGCAATCCATGACATACCCGTGTTGAATGCCTCGGTATTACGATCCCGAGTTGAAGAACTGGATTCCGGCTTCGATCAAACATTCGAGATCGTCATTACGCGGGCCACGGTCAGTTTGTCCGACTATTATCGTCTCTGTTCCCGCCTGGTATCGCCGAACGGAACTCTTGTTTCCATCAAGGGTGATGCTGTCGACGATGAATTCCGGGAGCTTGAAAACACAGTTGATACACGTGTTTTCCACATTCGCCGCGTCACTCCTGTCACGTTCCCCGGTGTTCGTACCGGTCAGATAGTCCTAATCAAGAGAAAGCAAGTTATCCACAATTGATATTTCTTCTTAATAACACGCATGTCTTTGCCTTGCAGTATATTACATAATATGTCACTGGGTTTTTAACACTTATTCACCACTTTTCCACATTCTTCTTTGCGCTGGGGGACATACTGTTTGCTCCGTTTTGTGCGTGACGCGTCCCCCGGAGTTTTCCACAGGGTGTTCACATCCATGTCAAAAACTGACAGCGGCAGTCTTTATATCGTTTCCACACCCATCGGCAACATGGGGGACCTCTCTCCACGGGCCGTGGAGTGTCTTTCCTCTGTTGAGATGATCGCCTGCGAAGACACACGGCATACCGGTCTCCTCCTTTCCCGTCTCGGGATCAAGAAGCGTCTCGTTCCCTACAACGATATCAACGAGCGGTCCCGAACTCCTCTCATCATCCAGTTTCTGTCCCAGGGGCATGATGTCGCGCTTGTGGCTGACGCTGGTACTCCTGGTGTGAGCGATCCAGCTTATCGTGTGGTCCGGGCCGCGGTGGATAACGGTTTCCCTGTTTATGCAATACCCGGACCTTCCGCCGTTCTTTCTGCGCTCGTTGTATCCGGACTCCCCCTTGACCGTTTCGTTTTCGAGGGATTTCTCCCCTCCAAAGGCATGAAACGTGTCAAGGCGCTTGAGGCGCTCAAAACTGAACAGCGGACCATTGTTCTCTACGAGTCTCCCTTTCGTCTGATCAATCTTCTCGAAATAATCCTTTCCGCTCTCGGAGACCGTGAGATTTCCGTTTCACGCGAGCTTACCAAAATGTATGAGGAGACGGTACGGGGGAAGGCATCCCTTGTGCTGGAAGAACTGAAAAAGAAAAAGCCCAGGGGCGAATACACGGTCGTGATTCGCGGACTGGGCAAGCGGGGAGGAGATGAAGAATCTGCTGATAACCTTTGAAGGCATTGACGGCTGCGGAAAATCAACACAGGCAGTTCATCTCCGGAACCGTCTTGAGTCGATGGGGATTCCGGTGCTGCTTCTCCGCGAACCGGGGGGGACTGTTATCGGTGAGAAAATCCGTTCCATTCTTCTGGACCGTGATCACGGTGAAATGGCACCGGCGACCGAACTGTTTCTCTATCTCGCCGCCCGCGCCCAAATCACCGCCGAACGGATCGTTCCCGCTCTGAAAAGCGGTACGACGGTCATCTTGGACCGCTTTTTCGATTCCACCGCCGCGTATCAGGGATATGCCCGGGGTCTCGGTCTCGATACCGTTCTTGAAATGAACATTGTCGCCACCGGCGGAGTTATTCCTGACCAGACCTTCCTTTTCGACTGTGAAGTTCCACTGGCCAGATCCCGTCTTTCCAGCGTAACCGACCGTCTCGAATCCGAGAGCGACGAGTTTTTCGAACGGGTTCGGGAGGGATTTCTTCGTGTGAGCAGACAGTATCCGTCAAGATTTTTCGTTCTCGACGCTTCACTTTCCCCGGAAGTACTGTCTGACCGTGTCTATTCCGCCGTAGTATCCCGTCTCTTTAGTTAGTATTACCGCTTATCCGTGGCATTCCGCAGATTCTTTTCGTTGATTTCGAAATGGGAGGCGTCCCAGACCGGTTTCCCATTTTCCAGGTAAACCGCCTGGGGTGATTTGTGGGGAATCCCTGTCTTTTCCTCGAACACGTCCGAAAGTTCTTTTCTTTCGTTCACATCGACCATTCTAATTTCCAGATCTTCCGGCGCTTCCCTTGCAAATTCCCTCAACTCGCGGAGCGCACGCTGTGATATACCGCATCGGGTGCTGTTCTTGAAGAGCAACACACGCTCCATCATAAAAACTTCCTCCATTTCCTCCGATGTCCTAACCTCCAGGATCTCTTTCATTGTAATCCTCCACATTTCCATCCGCCGCTTGTTTTCTTCATTTGGCTTTGTGTTGCAGAATTTTTTCCGTATATTTTTTGACCAATCAAATTCATTTCTCTTTCACAGGTGTTGCCCATGGAACTCGCCGCCCTCTGGAAGAATCCTTTTCCCGCTTCTGTTCCCTCTGAAAAAATGGAGGTATCCTTTCTCTCCTCGGTCACCGTATTTACCCCTCTTACCGACCGTCAGAAACGAAAAGTCCTCTCCATTCTTCACACCCGCACCTTTGAACCCGGCGAAATCATCTTCCGGAAGGGCGACCCCGGTGTCGGCATGTATGTAATTCGCAGCGGGCAGGTTGATGTATACAACGAGTACCCTGACTTCACAAAAACCCGTATCATCAGTCTTTCTTCCGGTGACTTTTTCGGTGAAATCGCTCTTTTGAACGACTCTCCCCGTTCCGCCACCGTTGTGGCGACCGTCGGATCCACACTACTCGGTCTTTTTCGTCATGATCTCCTGAGTCTTATGGACTCCGACCCCGTACTCGGCATGAAACTTGTCTACCGTCTCGCCCAGATCGTTTCCGAGCGTCTTCGGCTCACCAACTGTTCCGGAGATTGAGCATGCGTCAGAAAACCGTACTCGGTCTTGCTGTTTTCGGCACTTGCTACTCTCTTCTCCTGGTCTGCTTTTTTCTATTCTGGAAACTCTTTGCTCCTTTTCTTGTTTCCTACGTCCTCTTCTTTGCTTTCAAGCCTTTTCTTCAATTTCTTGAAAACCGTGGTGTCAGTCACCTTACCGCCGTCCTTCTTATCTTCATCTCCGTCTTCGGCGGCCTCGGTGTATTTCTCCTTTTCTTCATTCCGGCCGTCTACAACGAATTTCTCCACATAAACAGCAATCTCGAGACGTACACCGTTTCCTTCTCCTCTTTTCTTCTTTCCATACGGGATACGGTTACTTCCTCGACGTCCGGCTCTTTTCTCCTGCGTCATGGAAGTAATCTTATCACTCCAACACCCGAAAACGTCGGGGGCATTGTTCATGCAGTCGCCCAGAAAATTCCTTCGCTTGTTTCTTCTTTCCTTCTTTTCATTTCTGTTGTCCCGTTCGCCACGTTCTTCTTTCTTCTCGACGCCCGTCGTATCGAACGGGGACTGATTCGTCTCGTACCAAACCGATATTTCGAGGTGGTTCTCGACCTTCTCTATAATCTTGAACTCCAGTTCGGGTATATTCTTCGCGGCATGTTGTTCAGTGTTACCATTGTCTCGCTGCTCTCTTCTCTCGGCCTTTGGATGATTGGCCTGGACTATCCTCTCATTATCGGCGTTTTTGCCGGAATTTCCAATCTCATTCCCTACGCGGGGCCGGTTGTGGGAGTCCTGGGAGCCTTTGCGGTGGCAGTTATGACCGGCGACCCCGGATCGATGTATGTATCCATCCTGGTCGTATTCTTTCTTGTCCAGATCCTTGACAACACGGTCATACAACCACTGGTAATGTCAAAGTCAACCAATCTCCACCCCATGGCGGTACTTCTTCTCGTTCTCATCGGTTCTGCCATGGGCGGAGTGACCGGCATGTTCCTTGCTGTCCCGGTGGTCAGTCTTTCTTCCATTATTTTCCGAATCGTGTATTCGGAAATTTCACGTCCTCCCCGGCCTGATTTCTTTCAATTGAAGGAGGTCCAGGCTGTGCGTCATTCCTGACCTTTTACGCGGCATATCCCTTTTACTGATAGTATCACCGTGGTGCAGTCTCGTTTCCCGACTCAAACCGAAGCCCATTTTCTGCTATATCGAATACCTTACTGAACACACATTCTTTTCATGACGATATCACCGAACTTCACCCCCAGCTCTCTGGCCACACTGTCACATTTCGCCCGGAGCAGGAAAAAGATATCTCCCCTCTTCCCATTCATTGTCTCAAAATTCCCCTGTCCCTTCGATATGATCAGGTCAGCCCGTTCGTAATGCCTGACGAATTCTGCAGAGACTGCGCTCCATTGTACTCCTATGCCGTCCGACCCGGTATCTATGACTTTTACCAGTTTCGTTATTCCCACGTATTCCGCGTCTTCCCTAGTTGAATCGTTGATGATGGGTCCCTTTTTCACTACAAACGTTACATCATGCTCTTTTGAAAGAATTTCAATGAATAATCCATCGAAAACAATCTCTCCCGTATTGTCGCCCAGATAGAGAATGTTTTTTCTTCCCTCTGCCAGAATTCGCTTCATTTCTCCGGAATCATCCGCCGCGAAAGGCTGAGAGAGCACTTTTTCCAGGTCTTTTTCCAGGTCTTTTTCCAGGTCGAACTGCATTCCGATCCCGAGATCAATGAGATTTCCGAATACTGCGACTTTGGCTGCGGTGGTCAACGGGTCTTTTGAATCAGCCACCATGGGGCGGATACTGTCGAGCATTCCCATGCAAATATCATTGTATTTCCGTTTATCCGCCGAGTATGGATCCTGAACTCCGGTGATTTCTCTGGTTATTCTGTAGACATAATTTGAAGCGTCAGCCGGCGACTGGTTAAAATTCAATTTTTTTACATAGTCCGCGGTAAGATCGAGAATTTTCTTGATTACCGATGGATCATCTGTCGCACGTGCTGCGGTGTTGTAAGCCTGTTTCATTATGCATGGCACGCATGCCAGTTCCGCTTTCACAAAAGCCTCCATGAACACAAAAAAAGGCTCCCTGAGGAGCCTTTTTTTCCGTAGTTGTATGCATATTTTTCACTTGGCAATCAGACTGTCGGCGGTATCCACTGCCGATGCCGCATCCGGAGAATATCCGTCCGCTCCGATCTCATCAGCGTAAGCCTGGGTGAGGGGAGCGCCGCCAACCATGATTTTCACCGAATCGCGAACTCCAGCCGCCTGTATGGCGTCAATGGTGTTTAGCATAGCGGGCATGGTTGTGGTGAGGAGTGCGCTCATGCCGATAATATCAGCGCCGTCCTTTACCGCCTGGACAAACTTTTCCGGCGCCACATCCACGCCGAGATCCATGATCTGGTACCCCGCGCCTTCCATCATCATCATGACCAGGTTTTTTCCGATGTCATGGAGATCGCCTTTCACCGTACCGATCGCGAATGTTGCTTTCGGCTTGACACCTGATTCGGCCAGGAGCGGTTTGATTACATTCATGCCGGCATGCATGGCGCGTGCGGCAATCAGGACTTCCGGAACGTAGATCTCGTTCTTTTTGAACCGTTCTCCAACCACTGCCATTCCGGCGATCATCCCATTTTGCAGAATATCCGCCGGGGAAGTTCCTTCCTGAATCGCCTGCTGAACGAGTTCCTTCACTTTCGGGGCCTGCCCTTTGATCAGGGCGTCCGCAATTCCCTGGAAGTCAGCCATTCCCGCCTCCAACAAAAAAATGGTACGCCCACAAGGAATCGAACCTTGAACCAACAGATTAAGAGTCTGCTGCTCTACCAATTGAGCTATGGGCGCACCTGAAGAAACCGAATATGTTTGAATTTCTTATCTGCTTATACGATAAATAGTTTCAATTTCTCTCTTTGTCAATGGTGAAATTGGTGGCACCCCCCAGAATTGAACTGGGGACACAAGGATTTTCAGTCCTCTGCTCTACCTGCTGAGCTAGGGTGCCACTCATCATCAAGAACAATAATTTAACTTTTCATCATTTCCAGCGCAAGGAATTTTTTACCAGAGAGGTCCGTTTCCATCATTTTTCCGTTGTTATCACATCATTTCCCGGAGATGCGGAACGGGTGAAATACCTTGACAGTTCTTTGCCTTTTCCATTTATTGTCCTACAATCTTCCGTACACACCTTACCCAGTTCCTCCTCCATGGATATGTTTGAAAAAAATATCTTTTGGGACCGTCTGCTCAAAGGGATCGAAGAGCGGGTCAATGTCCAGAGTTTCAATACCTGGTTCAAACCCCTGACTCTCCGTGAGTTTTCCGGAGGCACCCTTGTCATTGCGGTTCCCCAGGACTATTATGCGAGTTGGCTCGAAGAGCATTACCTGCCGCTCATCCAGTCTGTTGCCCGCTCCATTCTCGACCGTGACCTGCTGGTCCGCTTCGAGGTTTCCGAAGAGGTTTCCGACGCGCCAGAAATTCCGTCCATCGCCGTGGGTTCGCCCCTTCCCTCCGTCGATACCTCGACCGGAGACTTTTCTGAAAGCTCCTTCTTTGATCCTCTCCGGATCAATCCCCGGTTTACATTCGACAGCTTCGTGGTCGGTCATTCCAATCAGTTTGCCTATGCCGCGGCCAAAGCGGTCGCCGACAATCCGGGAACGACAGCCTTCAATCCCCTGGTGCTCTATGGGGGAGTGGGTCTGGGGAAAACCCACATTCTGCAGGCTATCGCCCATCATTTCCTCAGCTCTCCCCGCCGCGACCCGTCGCTGAACCGTGTGATATACGTTTCCAGCGAAAAGTTCACCATGGACTTCATCATGTCCATCCAGAACAAGCTGACTCCCCAGTATTCCAAGTACTACCGCACCGCCAGCCTTCTCCTTGTGGATGACATCCAGTTTTTCAACAACAAGGAACGCACCCAGGAGGAGTTCTTCCATATTTTCAACGACCTGCACCAGAAGGGCAAACAAATCGTCCTGACCATGGACTGCCCTCCCATACAACTGAAGGGACTGGCCGACCGTCTCATCAACCGGTTTCAGTGGGGCCTGGTAACCGACATTCAGCCCCCCGATTTTGAAACCAGGGTGGCGATCCTGAAAAAGAAGGCGGAATCTGACGGCGTCTTTCTTGACAACTCCATCGCCGAGTTCATTGCCGAGAATATCACCTCGAATATCCGTGAATTGGAAGGGTCCCTCATCCGCCTCCTGGCCTATTCATCACTGCACGGCCGGGACATGTCCCTGGAAATGGCGCAAGATGTTCTCGGGGACACCATCCGCAAAACTTCCCGTCACATCACCATTGAGTCCATCCAGAAGCTGGTCGCCGAACACTTCGGACTTTCCACAAACCAGATCATCGGTGAATCCCGCCGCAAGGAAGTAGCTATGGCCAGACACATCGCCACCTACCTCTGCAAACAGTTTACCGCATCCTCACTCAAAACCATCGGGCTCCATTTCGGGGGCCGCGACCATTCCACGGTCATCCATTCAATCAGTCTTATAGAGAAGAAGATTCCCACCGACCAGTCTCTGGCCAGAAACATCCATATCCTTTCCCAGAAAGCAAAGAATCCGGAATAACAGGTCATCTTCTGTTTCTTTGTCTTATTCATAACAGTATTAATCAGTATCGTTGTGGTACTAGTCGTGTTGAAAGTGTGGAAAAGTCTCTAAATATGCACTATATACAGGGTTATGATACGGGAGTTGTTAACATCCCCGGGAATGTAATGAGGGGAAGTGGTGTGAAAGAAAGGGGTACCGGAAAACGGGGACAAAACGGTGTGGAAAGACGGGGAGTTTTCCACGTTTTTTCCCTGGTTTTTCCCTGGTTTTTCCACCGGAAAAAAGTTTGAAAAAACGGGATAAAACCAAATATTTTGCTTGATTTATAACACAATATACTATATATTGTATGATACTTTCGAAGGAGTGTGCCGTGAAGATTGTTATTGGAAGAGACGCGCTCTTTGAAGGGTTGCAGGGTGTCAACAGTGTGGTGCCTCAGAAACCGACCCTTCCGGTGCTGAGTAACTTTTTATTGAGAACCGTGGATGGACGTTTGTCCATTTCCGGTACAGATATGGATATATCCATAACCACCGCGGTGAACTGTACGGTGGAGGAGGAAGGCGCGGTTACGATGAATGCCAAGCGGTTTCTTGGTGTGATCCGCGAGTTGCCTTCAGAGGATGTAACCATAACGGTAAAAAAAGAGCGGTTGACCGTAACATTCCGTCAGGGCGAGTCCAGCATCATGGGCATGTCGGCTTCCGATTATCCTGCGCTCCGTGACACGATTGACGGGATCACGGTGAAGGTGTCCGGACCTGACTTTCTTGAAATGGTGGACAAAACCAGTTTTTCCGTTGCCTCGGACCGTACTCGGCTCGCGCTGACCGGTGTATACTGGAAAATCGCCCCGGACAGGATGACCATGGTGGCCACCGACGGACACCGGCTGTCGCTCTTCGAGAAGGAGCTGGGCAAGGAAGATGGGACGGAAGTCGAACAGGAAGCGGACGCCATTGTGCCGCCAAAAGTTCTGACCCAGGCCGCGCGGGTGCTTTCCGGCGGTGTTGAGTTGGAACGGGTCGTGTTTGGCAAGGGAGCGATACTGTTCGATTATGGGACGACCATCATTTTTTCAAAGCTCATCGAAGGTCCTTACCCGAACTTCCGTCAGGTGATCCCCACCTCCAATTCAAAGCGGGTGGTGGTTTCGACAGAAGAGATGGCGAGTGCGGTACGACGGGTTTCGGTGCTTTCAAGTGCCATTACCCACCAGATCCGTTTTTCCCTGGTTTCCGGGCAGATGGAAATTTCGACTGTGAACCAGGAAATCGGCGGAGAATCAAGGGAGAGCATCCCTGTCCGGTATGAAGGCGATTCGCTGGTGGTTGGATATAACGCATCGTTTCTCCTGGAGATATTCCGGGCGCTGGACACCGATGAACTGATTCTGGAGCTTGAGTCTCCCATGTCCGCCTGTATCATCAAGCCTGGAGTTGTGAAAGATTCCCGGGAGTATCTCTATCTGATTATGCCGTTGAGGTTGAATGAATAGACTTCATGAACGGGGGAGGGCGAGAAAAGCCAACCCGGTGCCTATCGACCGGGTGCTCGTCCCCCTCTCTGATTCGCTGGGCCTTTCTTCGGATATCCTTCTGGAGAAACTGAAGAAAAACTGGCCCGTTATCGTCGGGGCGACAAACGCCCGTAACACCAGACCGTCCTCATTCAGGAACGGAATGCTCACTATTTCCGTATCCTCCCCCGTCTGGATGACCCAGGCTCGTTTTTACACTCCCGTAATTCTCAAGAAAATCAATGATTTCGATAATCGGGGCGGTGTTGAGGTCCGGGAGGTTCAATTTGTGCTTGAACGGATGCAACAGGAGTAAAAAACGTGGATGCCACGCAGGATAAGAATAAGAAGAAAACTGATTACAACGCTGATAACATTCAGGTCCTGAAAGGGCTTGAAGCGGTTCGCAAGCGTCCCGCCATGTATATCGGCTCCACCGGCGTCACCGGTCTCAACCATATGGTATTCGAGGTGGTGGACAACGCGATTGACGAATCCATGGCCGGGTTCTGCGATATCATCAAAGTCATCATCCGCGCCGATGGTGTCGCGGTGGTGGAAGACAACGGTCGTGGAATCCCGACCGATCTCCATCCCACGGAGAACCGGCCCACCCTTGAAGTCGTCATGACCGTGCTCCATGCCGGAGGCAAGTTTGATAACGATTCCTACAAGGTTTCAGGCGGTCTGCACGGAGTGGGTGTGTCGTGCGTGAACGCGCTTTCCGAATTTTGCGAGGTGGAGACCTGGCGTGAGGGAAAACTCTTCTATCAGTCCTACACCCGGGGTATTCCGAACGCAGACATGGAGCAGCGGGGGAAGAAAACCGGCCACGGCACCATTGTCCGGTTCAAGCCGGACCCCACGGTGTTCGAGACCGTCGAGTTTTCCCATGATGTACTTTCCAACCGTCTCCGGGAGCTTGCGTTCCTCAACAAGGGACTGAAAATAGACTTCATCGACGAGCGGATCGGACGGAGCCATTCCTTCCGGTTCGATGGCGGCATCATCGAGTTTGTGAAATATCTGAACCAGAACAAGCAGCCGCTCCACGAGGAGCCCGTCTACTTTACCGCGCAGGCGGAACGGGTGACCATCGAGATCGCCATGCAGTACAACAGCGGCTATGACGAGCGGATTTTCAGTTTCGCCAACAACATCAATACGACCGAGGGTGGAACACATCTCATCGGATTTAAAACAGGTCTCACCCGCTCGGTGAACACCTACGCCCAGAAGAACGACCTTTTCAAGAGCCTGAAAGGGAACGTACCATCCGGCGATGATATCCGGGAAGGGCTTTGCTCGGTTATTTCGGTCAAGCTCCCCGACCCGCAGTTCGAGGGGCAGACCAAGACCAAGCTCGGCAATTCCGAAGTAAAGGGCATGGTGGAGTCCCTGGTCGGCGATGGCCTGACCACACAGTTCGAGGAAAACCCGGCGGTGATAAAGAAGATCATCTCCAAGTGTGTCGAGGCATTCCGCGCCCGCGAAGCGGCCCGGAAAGCCCGCGACCTTACCCGTCGTAAAAGCGCGCTCGATTCGGCGAATCTTCCCGGCAAACTGGCGGACTGTTCACTTTCCGATCCCGAAACCACCGAACTCTACATTGTGGAGGGTGACTCGGCGGGAGGTTCGGCCAAGCAGGGGAGAGACCGTAGATTCCAAGCGATTCTCCCCCTCAAGGGAAAAATCCTGAACGTTGAAAAGGCCCGTCTGGACCGTATTCTCTCCTCCGAGGAAATCCGGACTCTCATTACCGCCCTCGGCACCGGGGTTGGCCGGGACGAGTTCGATCTGAGCAAGGCGAGATACCACAAAGTCATCATCATGACAGACGCCGATGTGGACGGTGCGCATATCCGCACCCTGCTCATGACCTTCTTCTACCGGTACATGCCCCAGCTCGTGGAGCAGGGCTATCTCTACATCGCACAGCCGCCGCTGTACCGCATGAAAAAAGGCAAGCGCGAGTGGTATGTCACCGATCAGAAGGATTACGACCGCTTTATCCTTGAGAACGGTATCGGACGCTCCACGGTCTACCCCGGGGGAAACGGGAACGGTATCAGCGGGATACGCCTCATGGAGACCATGGAGAAGGTGTTCAAATTCAACACGCTCTATACCAAATGCCTGAAAATCGGTATTCCCCGCGTGCTCCTGGAAGACCTCCTGGATAGCCGGGAATTCTGTAGCTGTATCTTCGACGATGCCGCGAGCGCCATACCGACCATCCGGAAAATGGCCGCAGATAACGGGTATATGGTGGAAGAGCCCGATGTGTGCCCGGTTGACGATGATTGCATTATTGAGCCGAATGAGGAAAACTCCGGCAAGACGGCTTCCGCTGTACCAGTCGAACTGGTCAATGACTACTCCATCCACCTTTCCGGGAACCGCGACGGCCAGGTGGTTGAGTATACTATGTTCAAAAACACCCTGGTGGCCATTGATTTCCTCCACATGTACGAACTGAAGAAGTCGCTCCGCTCCCTCCTGGTCTTTCCCATCGTGGTCAAGGACGACAACTCTACGGTGGGGACGGTCGATTCCATCGGGGAACTGGTGGAACTGGCCAACACCTATGGCCGCAAGGGGCTGCTCGTGCAGCGGTACAAGGGACTCGGCGAAATGAATCCCGAACAGCTCTGGTCCACCACCATGAATCCCGAAATCCGCACCCTTTACCGGGTGAACCTGGAGGATGTGGTGGAAGCGGACCGGATATTTACCGTCCTCATGGGTAGCGAAGTGGAGCCTCGGCGGAAATTCATCCAGGAAAACGCATTCAACGTGCGGAACCTGGACGTGTAAGGACGCCTCACCCCCCGCTCCCTCTCCATCGGAGATGGAGAGGGGGGAGACGGAGTATGGATGGCGGGAGGAGGACGGTTATGGAAGAGACAGTAGGAAGGGAAGCCATTCTTGATTTTATCCGCCGAAACCGCGGATACCTTGCCGCGCACTTCCATGTCCGGAAGATCGGGCTTTTCGGGTCTTTCGCCCGCGGCGACCAACGGCCCGAAAGCGATATCGACCTCGTGGTTGAATTCGAGGAAAATACCCCCGATCTCTATGACCTGAAAATGGAGCTGCGGGAATTCTTCGGAAACCGCTTCCATCGCAGGGTGGACGTGGCTCGGGAGAAATATCTGAAACCGTATGCACGGGATCAGGTGCTCGGCGAGGCGGTGTATGTTGAGTAGAGACCGGACCGCACTGCTTGCCATTGTTGAAGCTATCGAGAAGATAGAAAGTCATGTGTCATTATTCAAAAGCGTCGGTGAATTCTATGCCGACACAACGCACTTTGATGCGGCGATGATGAATTTCATCGTCATTGGGGAGATGGTGGCGCGAGTTTCCCCTGAGTGCAAGGAACGCAACAGGCACGTCGAATGGGAAAGAATCAAGGGATTCCGGAACATCATCGCCCATGATTATTTCGGAATCGACGCGGAAGAAGTTTGGCAGATTGCGACAACTCGGTTCGGCACATGGAGAAATACACCCTCAAAATCATCTTTGAGAATGGCGAAAAGGGAACCGCCGATTTCAGCGGCTATGCGAAACGCGGCGGGTGTAAGAATTTCGCAGACCTTGAATATCTCAGCTCACGGGCGAGCCGAACCAGCTTCGGGCAGTTTCCTGCCCGGCGAACGGGAAACAATTTTTTGTTGGAAGAGAAGAAGATAGAAGCTGTATTCATAGAACGGTGATAACCCGGACCGCCGCAGGGCGGAACGGGAAAACGGGGGAGGAAGACGAAGCCGCGACTGCGGCCGGTGAACCCGCCCCCCCGGTCACGTTGCATCGTAAAAAGAGGAAGCAATGCTCGGTAAACAGGAACGAATCATCCCGATTGACATACAGGATGAGATGCAGACCTCTTACATGGATTACTCCATGTCGGTCATCATCTCCCGGGCGCTGCCGGATGTGCGCGATGGTCTCAAGCCCTCGCAACGGCGCATCCTGGTGGCCATGAACGACCTGAATCTCCAGCCCGGCAGGCCGCATCGAAAATGCGCCAAAATCGCCGGCGACACGTCGGGTAACTACCATCCGCACGGCGAGCAGGTGGTCTACCCCACCCTGGTGCGCATGGCCCAGGATTTCAACATGCGGTACACGCTTGTGGACGGCCAGGGGAACTTCGGTTCCGTTGACGGTGACGGGGCGGCGGCCATGCGGTACACCGAGGCTCGTCTCACCCATGGGGCGATGGAAATGCTCATGGACCTGGACAAGGACACGGTGAGCATGTCCCCCAACTACGACGAAACCCTCGTGATGCCCGATGTCCTGCCGGGGAAGTTCCCCAACCTCCTCTGCAACGGATCTTCCGGTATCGCGGTTGGCATGGCCACGAACATTCCCCCGCACAACCTGGGAGAAGTGGTGGACGCCTGCAAAGCATTGATCGATGATCCAACCATCAATCCTCGCCAGATGATGCAATACCTCAAGGGTCCGGACTTCCCCACCGGAGGCATCATTTACGGCCGCAGGGGTATCGTCCAGGCCTACGAAACCGGCCGTGGCAAGGTTACGGTCCGCGCCAAGGCGAACATGGAAACGATCAAGAGCGAAACTTCGAGAAGCGAACGAACCCGTATTGTGATCACCGAGATTCCCTACATGGTGAACAAGTCGAATCTTCTCGAAAAAATCGCCGATCTGGTGCGGAACAAGGAAGTCGAGGGCATATCGGATCTCCGGGACGAATCCGACCGCGACGGCATGCGGATTGTGGTCGAGCTGAAGAAGGATGCCTTCCCCGAAGTCGTCCTGAACATGCTCTATAAGCATACTCAGCTTTCCACAACGTTTGGAATCAACAATCTCGCCCTGGTGGAAAACCAGCCCAAGGTCATGGCGATCACGGAGATGATCCGGCACTATGTCGAGCATCGCCACGAGGTGGTGGTTAGACGGACCAAGTACGATCTGGCCAAAGCCGAAGCCCGCGCCCACATTCTGGAAGGGTTCCTCATCGCGCTCGACCACATCGACGAGATCATCGCACTCATCCGGAGTTCCGCTGATACCGAGGCAGCCCGTAATGGACTCATGGAAACGTTTAAGCTTTCCGAAGTCCAGTCCCAGGCCATTCTCGACATGCAGTTCAAACGGCTCACCGGCATGGAGCGCCAGAAAATCGAAGACGAGTACCGGGAAATTCTTTCGCTCATGGAACGTCTCCGGAACATACTCGGCTCGCGTCCGCTCCGTATGCAGATCATCAAGGGTGAACTGGACGAACTGAAGAAAAAATACGCCGACGAGCGCCGCACCGAGATCATCGACGAAAGTCAGGATATCCAGATGGAGGACCTGATCGCCGAGGAAGACATGGTGGTCACCATCTCGCATCAGGGATACATCAAGCGCATCCCGGTCACGACCTATCATCGTCAGCGCCGCGGCGGCAAAGGGATCACGGGCATGGGAACCAAGGAAGAGGATTTCGTGAAGACCCTCTTCGTGGCCTCCACCCACTCCTCCATTCTTTTCTTCACCAATTTCGGCCGGTGCTACTGGCTGAAAGTGTTCGATCTGCCGCAAGGCGGGCGCGCCGCCAAGGGACGGCCCATCGTGAACATGCTCGAAATCCAGAAGGACGAGAAGATCGCCGCCTACCTGCCGGTGCGCCAGTTCGACGCGGATCATTTCGTGCTCATGACCACCAAGCATGGTCTTGTGAAGAAGACCGATCTCACCGAGTACTCCCGCCCGCGGCGGAACGGCATCAATGCCATCAACATCGTGGAAGGAGACGAACTCATCACGGCCTGCCTCACCAACGGCGAGCAGGACATCGTCATCCAGACCCAGTTGGGCATGGCCATCCGCTTCAACGAGCGTGAAATCCGCGCCGTCGGCCGCAACTCCCAGGGAGTCAAGGGT
Source organism: Candidatus Latescibacterota bacterium (assembly GCA_041690195.1). Taxonomy (GTDB): domain Bacteria; phylum Latescibacterota; class Latescibacteria; order Latescibacterales; family Latescibacteraceae; genus JAWLHT01. The sequence goes on along the minus strand of JAWLHT010000002.1, from coordinate 17,933 downwards.
ATTACCCTCGAAAACGATGACCTGGTGGTCGGCGCGGTGGCGGTTATGCGGCCCGACGCCCACCTGCTCGTGGTCTGCCGCAACGGCTACGGCAAGCGAACCGGCATCGACGCCTTCCGGGTCATCCACCGCGGCGGCAAGGGGGTCATGTCCATCAAGGCTACCGAGCGCAACGGCGATGTGGTTTCCATCATGGAAGTGGTGGACAACGACGAACTCATCATCGTCACCCAGAAGGGCATCCTGATTCGCCTCCCGGTCCAGGATATCCGTTCCCTCGGACGGGTCACCCAGGGAGTACGGCTCATCAATCTCGGCGCCGACGACCTCGTCATGGATGTCGAACGCGTCCCGCAGGGCGAAAACGACGACATCGAGGAAATCGAGGACGCCGAAATCCCGGATGAGGCAATCGGAGAAGGCGGGGAGTAATCCCCGAAAGCGGGCAGTAACACAAAAAGGGAGAAGCAGACGCTTCTCCCTTTTTGCTGTTCCTGTTGAGATGCAAAATGCTTGGGATACGAAAAATGTTCAATTTTTCGGAGAAAGGTTGTTGGGCTTTCCGGACAGCCGGGGAAAATGGTGGAATCGCATGAAAACGGTCGTTTTCGTGTACATCGGGTTCCCCCTCTCTCCCGAGAGAGGGCCCCATGCAGGCTTTGCCTGCATGGGTGAAAGAAGGGGATGACTCGATAGGAGGCTTAGATTTACACAATACGTCAAAGGTGTGGAGCACGTACAGCAATCACCTGCACCCTTTCACCCTTCTTCAAAAAACTTGGGTAATGACAAGCTCTCGTGAGAGGAGGGGAACCGAGGAGAATGCTGCCGATTCAATCAGATACAGGTATTCTGTTCTGTCTCTCTGGAAAAGGGTGATGTCGCCGGATTCAGTCGAGGGTTCAGAACCGTCGGGGATGTCGGAAACGCGTGTTTTCTCCTGTCCTGACAATGCACCCGCCCCTGCGATTCTTCCTTGTCCAACCCATTGCCCTTCAATATATTGAATTCTTTTTTGGTATCCTCCGGTTCTCCGATTCGGCTTGCACATACCTTCGGCATCTGTTATTTTATGTTGTCTATCTGTGACCAATACACCCGGGAAAAATACGATGAAACGCACGATTAAGGCTGGACTTATCGGTTTCGGCACGGTCGGTACGGGGGTCGCAAAACTCCTCCTTTCCGGGGAGAAACCGTTCCTGCGGGGCCGCGACTTCGATCTGGAGCTGGTGAAAATCGCCGATCTCGACATCACGCGGGACCGTGGGGTGACTGTGCCGGCGGGCATGCTCACCACTGACGCCAACGAAATTCTCGACGATCCGAACATTGACATCGTGATCGAACTCATGGGCGGCTACGAGCCCGCCCGGACGTTTACACTGAAAGCGCTTCGGAGCGGTAAAAGCGTGGTCACCGCCAATAAGGCGCTGGTCGCCAGGCATGGCAGCGAGCTGTTTACGGCCGCGCTCGAGTCCGGAGCCTCCTATCTCTTCGAGGCGTCGGTGGGCGGCGGCATCCCCATTATCCGGGGGATTGTGAACGGGCTCAATGCCAACACCATTCAGAGCATTTACGGCATCCTGAACGGAACCACCAACTACATTCTCACCGGGATGGCGCGGGATGGCGCGGATTATTCCGAGGTGCTGAAGCGCGCCCAGGAGATGGGATTCGCCGAAGCCGATCCGACTTCCGACGTGTCCGGGGCGGACACCCTGAACAAGATGGTCATCCTCGCCCGGCTGGCGTTCGGCGCGGATGTTCCTCCCTCCGAGATTTACTGCGAAGGCATCGAGAACGTCCGCATCCAGGATATCGAGTACGCCTACGATCTCGGGTACATCGTCAAACTCCTCGCCATCGCCCGCCGTCACGAGGACGGCCGGGTCGAGTTGCGGGTGCACCCGACCTTCATCTCAACCGACTCCATCATGGCGTATGTGGAGGACGAGTTCAACGCCGTGGAGATTTACGGAGACGCGGTGGGGCGGGAGGTTTTCTACGGCAAGGGCGCGGGAATGATGCCCACCGCCTCCGCGGTGGTATCCGACTCGCTGGATGTGGCCGAACGGCTGGTTACCGGCGCGCCCTCCAATGTCAAACGCATCCTCGCCGACGGCGAGGGTCCGGCCCTGGCGCCCATGGACGAGCTGAAGATGCGGTACTATCTCTGCTTCACCGTCAAGGATGAACCAGGGGTGCTGGCGAGCATCTCCAAGACACTGGCCGATGTGAACATCTCCATTGCTTCGGTAATCCAGATCGGGACCGCCAACGGTGATGACGGGAAATGTGTCCCGCTGGTGATCATGACCCACGAAGCCCGCGAAGGCGACATGCAGCGCGCCATGAAAGAGTTCGGGACTTTCAGTTCCATCAGCGGACGCGTGCAGCTCATCCGGGTGGCGGATATCTGAAAGCGGACACATACCGGACGGCTCCCGGCGGACCGCATGAATCCGCCGGACACGGACAACCTTTATTCAGGAATTTTCATACAGAGTGGAGAACAAGTCAATGAGGTACCAGGGGGTGATTCACCGGTACCGGGAATACCTCCCGGTCACCGATAAAACGCCGATCATAACCCTCCTCGAAGGGAATACGCCGCTCATTCGGTGCGAGAACATTCCGCGCCTTCTGGGGCTGGACGCTGAGATTTATCTGAAATACGAGGGACTCAACCCCACCGGGTCGTTCAAGGACCGGGGGATGTGCATGGCGGTGACCAAGGCCGCGGAAGCGGGCTCGAAGGTCATCATGTGCGCCTCGACCGGCAACACCTCGGCCTCCGCGGCGGCGTATGCCGCCCGGGCGGGCATGCAGTGCATCGTGCTGGTGGAAGGTGGGGGCATCGCTCTCGGGAAGCTGGCCCAGGCCATGATCGAAGGCGCGGTGGTGGTGGAGGTGGAAGGCAATTTCGACCGTGCGCTCACCCTGGTCCGGGAAATCACCGACGAGTATCCCATCACCCTGGTGAACTCGCTCAATCCCTACCGTCTGCAGGGACAGAAGACAGGCGCTTTCGAAATCGTGGACGTCCTCGGGGAATCCCCGGACTACCACTTCCTCCCGGTGGGTAACGCCGGAAACATCACCGCCTACTGGATGGGGTACAGGGAGTACCAAGCCGCCGGGAAAATGGCGCGCCTCCCGAAGATGGTGGGCTGGCAGGCCGAGGGATCGGCGCCCATCGTGCGGAAGGAACGGGTGGACAACCCCAAGACCATCGCCACCGCCATCAAGATCGGCAATCCGGCTTCCTGGAGTCTGGCCGAGGCGGCCCGCGACGAGTCGGGCGGCGACATTGACATGGTCACCGACGACGAGATACTGGAGGCCTATTCCATGCTCGCCTCGAAGGAAGGCGTGTTCGTGGAGCCGGCCAGCGCGGCCTCTCTGGCCGGGGTGATCAAGAGCCACCAGCGCGGCCTGTTCAAGGGTGGCGAGACTATCGTCTGCACCCTCACCGGCCACGGCCTCAAGGACCCGGACCGGGCCATGAAGTACGCCAGCCCGCCGGTCAAGGTGAAAGCGGACAAATCGAGTGTCATGAGCGTCCTCAAGCTATAGGCGGACCGTTGGCCGCGGTCGCGGTCCGGAACGGCTCCCCGGCTTCGTCGCTGGGGACGGAAAGGAAAAGGTGTGCCATGAAGGACATGAAGAAGGTCTGCGAAGAGAATTACCTGACGTTCATCACGGTTGCGGTCGGTTCAGTCGCCGTGATCGCGGCGATCGTCTGGGGTATCACCGTGCTGATCCGGAAACGGAACTATGACGGCTGTTGCTGAGGGGAGAAAGTGGACGGGGCAACCAGGAAAACGGGAGTACACCGTGAACGGAAAAATGAAGGAAAAGATGAATGTCAGCACGCTGGGAGTCGCTCTGGGCGTCCTGGTGGTGATCGTGTCTGTCGTCTGGGTAGCCATCCTGAGTCTCGGGCGTGACAAATATACCGGCAACGAGATTACATGGGTGGGTTGAACAACATGAAATTTCTGGTATTGATCGGTGATGGAATGGGTGACTACCCCCGGGACGACCTGGGCGGAAAGACCGTGCTCGAGGCCGCGGATACCCCCGGCATGGACTGGATCGCGAAAAACGGACGGGGCGGTATGATGCGGACCATTCCCGAGTCCATGCATCCCGGGAGCGATGTGGCCAACATGGAAATACTCGGATACGACACTACCCGGGCTTTCACCGGCCGTGCGGTGTTCGAGGCCCTGAGCATGGGACACACCCTGCGTCGAAAGGATGTGGCTTTCCGGGTCAACATTGTAACGCTCCGGAACGGCCGCATGGAGGACTATTCCGCGGGGCACATCACCTCCCAGGAGGGCGCGGAACTCATGAAACTCCTGGATGAAAAGCTCGGGACCGAAAAGCTCCGGTTCTATCCCGGCGTGTCGTACCGTAATCTTCTGCTCTGGGAGGACGGTTCCGATGCCGTGGACACCACTCCTCCTCACGACATCATCGGACAGGAATACGGACCCTATCTGCCCAAGGGCGATGGGGCGGTGGAGTTGAATGCGATCATGGAGCAGTCCCGGATCATTCTCGCGGACGCGCTCATCAACCGGAAGCGCGAGGCTTCCGGAAAATATCCAGCCAATGCGGTCTGGCTCTGGGGTCAGGGGAAAAGCCTGGGACTGGAGACCATCGAAGAAAGGTTCGGGATAACAGGCGGGGTAATCAGTGCCGTTGATCTTATCAAGGGCATTGGTATCGCCGCCGGTCTGAAACCCGTGTTCGTTCCGGGTGCGACTGGATACATCGACACCAACTACCGAGGCAAAATGGAAGCGGCGCTGACAACGCTCAAGGACAGGGACTTTGTCTATGTCCATGTCGAGGCGCCGGACGAGGCCGGTCACAGCGGTGATCCCGCGATCAAGCTAAAAGCGATCGAGGATTTCGACCGTGAAGTGGTCAGTCCGCTGGTTGAGGCGGCCCAAAGCCGTTCCGACCTGGCGGTTCTGGTCACCTGCGACCACCGGACGCCGCTGGTGAAACGGACCCATACCCGTGAACCGGTTCCCTTCGCCTGGTGGGGTCCCGGGGTGCAGTCGGACGGGATGGAGACGTTCTCGGAAAATGCCGCCGGGAATGGTGCGATGCAGAATATCGAAGGTCACGATTTACTGAACCTGTTCATCGGAGATTTCAAACCGGTATGAAAAGACCGCTTGTAGTCATGAAGTTCGGCGGAAGCTCCGTTGCCGATGCCGAAAAGATGAAAAAAGTAGCCGCCCGCGTCATCGAAAAGAAAGAAGCGGGCAACGATGTCGCGGTCGTGGTTTCCGCCATGGGCGATTCCACGGATCACCTGATCGACCTGGCCAAGCAGGTGTCGGATGATCCGCCCGACCGCGAGATGGACATGCTCATGTCCAGCGGCGAGCAGATTTCCATGGCCGTGCTTTCCATGACCATCCAGGCCATGGGACACGCCGCCGTTTCTCTCACCGGTCCGCAGGCCGAGATTTTCACGGACAACTACCACCGGCGGGCCCGTATCGTGGACATCAGGGCCACCCGGGTCAAGGAGGAGCTGGCCAAGGGGAAAATCGTCATTGTCGCCGGGTTCCAGGGACTGAGCGGAGAATCCGAGATCACCACGCTCGGCCGCGGCGGCTCGGATACCACCGCGGTAGCGCTCGCCTACGCCCTCCAGGCCGATGTCTGTGAAATTCTCACCGATGTGCCGGGCGTGTTCACCGCGGACCCGCGTATCGTCAAAAACGCCCGCAAGGTGGATGAAATCGCATTCGACGAGATGCTCGAACTGGCGAGCATGGGGGCCAAGGTGCTCAACTCGCGTTCGGTGGAGTTGGCGAGCAAGTACGGCGTCGTGCTCAAGGTGGGGCTTTCCCATGTCGAGGCGCCGGGAACGATAATCAAAAAGGAGGATGCATCCATGGAACAGGTGCTGGTGCGGGGTGTCGCGCACGACCTGGATCAGGTTAAACTGACCGTGCGCCGGGTACCGGACCAGCCCGGTGTGGCGGCGAAGATTTTCACCACGCTGGCCGAAAAGGGAGTCAACGTTGACATGATCATTCAGAATGTCAGCGAGGACGGCCACACCGATCTCTCGTTCACCGTCTCCACGAGCGATATCGAGAAGATTTCCACCATCATGAACCGGATCAAAAACGATGTGAATGCCGAAGATGTCACCAGTGACATCAGCATCGCCAAGGTCAGCGTGGTGGGCGTCGGAATGCGCTCCCACGCCGGGGTGGCTCAGAAAGTTTTCAAGACCCTGGGCGAGCAGGGCATCAATATCAAGATGATCAGCACCTCGGAAATCAAGATCTCCGTGGTGGTGGAAAAGGACCGCGCGACCGACGCCGTCGTCGCGCTTCACGAAGCGTTCGGTCTCGGCAGCGAGGGAGGGAGCAGGTAATGGGTTTCAACGTATGTATCGCGGGCGCCACGGGCAATGTGGGCCGCACAATGATCAGTATTCTGGAAGAACGGAATTTCCCGGTGGATAGACTTCGCCTCCTGGCCTCGGCACGGAGTGTGGGCAAGAAACTGACCTACAAGGGCGCGGAGATCGCGGTCGAGGAACTGACCCAGGACTCCTTCGAAAAGGGCGAGATCGTACTCAGCTCCCCCGGCGGCTCGGTGTCCAAGTGGTATGCGCCCTCCGCGGCGAAAGCCGGTGCGCTGGTTATCGACAACACCAGCGCCTTCCGCATGTACGACAACGTCCCGCTGGTCGTGCCGGAGGTGAATCCGGAAGAGGCGTTCAAGCACGAGGGCATCATCGCCAACCCGAACTGCTCCACCATCCAGATGGTGGTGGTGCTCAAGCCGCTCCACGATGCCGCCACCATCAGGCGGGTCGTGGTCTCCACCTACCAAGCCGTGGCGGGCGCGGGCATCGCCGCCATCGACGAGTTGCACAACGAGTCCCAGGCGGTCATGGCCGGAGAAACCTACAGCCGCAAGGTGTTCCCGCACCAGATCGCGTTCAACTGCATTCCGCAGATCCCGCAGAAAAACGCCTTCGGAGACAATTACTACTCCGACGAAGAAATGAAGATGGTGAACGAGACCAAGAAGATCATGAAGGACAATTCGATCCGGGTCTCCGCCACCACGGTGCGCGTACCAGTGTTCGTGGGCCACTCCGAGGCGGTGAACGTCGAAACCGCCCGCAAGCTCACCCGCGACGAGGCCATCGCCATTCTCTCCAAGGCTCCGGGAGTCGAGGTCATGGACGATCCGGCCAACCAGGTCTATCCGCTGGCGACGTATGCCGCGGGGAAGGACGCCACTTTCGTCGGACGTATCCGCGAGGACGTTTCCCACGACAGTGCGCTGGACATGTGGGTCGTTTCGGACAACCTCCGCAAGGGCGCCGCACTCAACGCGGTCCAGATCGCGGAACTGTTCCTGAAGTAACCGGGATAACCGGACAATGGCGAAAAGAGCCCCGGACCGGGGCTCTTTTCGTTCAGCGGAGCGGAAACGAGTTCTTCTGGTACGCTCGTCCGCGCTGAATCTTTTGCCGCCGTAAAATGATTGTCTGAATTGGGATGCGGGGAATGTATGGGATAAAAGAAGATGAAAGACAAAAGTGGCGGGAACGAGAATCTTTCATCCTCTTTTCATCCTGCTTTTATCACGCGCATCCCCATTCAGACAGGCAGCTCCTGACTTCCACCGAGGCTTGCCATGACTCTTGCCACCGCTGAATTTCTTCTCTCTCCCCTTGGCCGCGAGATCACTGCGGCGGTGCGGGACCGCGCGGCCGATCCGCTCGCCGCCGGGAGCTTACTGCGCCGGGAGTATCCCGGCGTGCCGACGGAGTTTCTCGCCGCGGCGGTCGAACTGGTCCTGGCCCGCGAACGAGCCCGGGGCAAGCTCGACCGGGCGGATGAACTCTTTCTCACCCGGGAGGCGCTGGAGCAGGCGTCCGACCGCCGGGTCGCGGCGCACCGGGCCGGACGGTTCCGGGGGTTGGGGCGTGTTCTCGATGCCTGCTCGGGTATCGGCGGAGATGCCGTTGCGCTCGGAAAGGTCGTCGACGGGCTCACCTGCGTGGACCTCGATCCGGCGCGGCTTCTCTTCTGCGGGGAAAATCTGCGGCTGCACGGCATCGAAGCCCGTCTGATCAAGACCGATGTGCTGGACATGAATGACGAACTGGGAGAATACGATGCCCTCTTTGTCGACCCATCCCGGCGCCCGGGGGGAAAGCGGACGCTGGACGTTTTCGCCATGGAGCCGCCGCTCGACCGGGTGGAGGAACTGCTACGGATGGTCCCGCGCGGCGCGGTCAAGCTTCCGCTCTCCGTGCGTCCGGAGGATGTTTCCCTGCCCCACGAACTGGAATGGGTTTCCCTTGAGGACGGGCTGAAGGAAGCCGTTCTGTGGAGCGGAGAATTCCGCCGGTGCGCCGTCTCGGTCACCCTCGTGCACCGGGGAGCCACGCTCCGGGATACCGAACTGTCCGCCGACGAAGCGGAGACCGGCCCGTCCGGCGAGTACCTGCACGAGCCCGACCCGGCGCTCATCCGCTCCGGCCTTTTGGGGCGTAAAGCGGCGGGCACCGGCATGCGGCTTCTCGACCCTGAAATCGCCTACACGTTCTCCGACAAGCCGGTACACGATCCGTTCTTCGGGTCATACCGGGTGATAGAGGCCATGCCCTTCAACCTGAAACGGCTGAATGCCGCGCTGAATGCGCTGGAAGTTGGAAAGGTGACGATAAAAAAGCGGGGATTCCCCCTCCTGCCGGAGGAGGTTATCCGCAAGCTGAAACTGCGCGGGAGCGGGACCGCCGTTGTGGTCCTGACCCGTCGGGGGAATGAACACCTGGCGTTCATTGTGGAGCCGTTGAAGGAGGAACGGAACGGAGGAAGGATCAAGTGAGCGAGCGGGGGTAAACAGGGCGGTCGCCAATCGTCCGGTATGTTTTCCCGTCCGGATTATACGTACTTTGTATCAGCCGGGCGCAGGTGTGTTCTTCTGTCATCCCCCGTGACACGGAGGATTTCGCCGAAGGCGACAAGGGTTCAGCAACATTGGGAAAGGTAAATTCGTTTACAGCCGCCGCTTACTCCCCCGCTTTTCACTCATCACGCCGCTCTGCGCTATCCCTCACCATCCCCGCTTTTGTGCCGTTTCCCGGGCCTGTGCGTTGTATTCCACGCTCCCGGCCAGGTGCGGTCCCATAAGGCAGCAGGGCACCTGGCCCGCCGTGATGCAGTGTCCGATGGTCTCTCCCAGGAGCATCCAGAAGAGAGTGCAGTTGAGAATGCCGCCCGTGTGGAGGAATGTTCGGGCGTCGTTGTCGAATTTCCGCACCCCTTCCTTTTCCGGGCTGCGGTTGTCCAGCCCGGCGGGAGCTTCGTTGTAAATACGGTAGCCGCCGCCTTCGACTCTGGGGCTGATAGTGACAATGGCGTTGGTTACTCCCCGGGCCATGCGGATGAGGTGCAGGTCTTCCGGAAGATTCGTCTCCAGGGAAGCGAACACCAGCCCGTCAATGGCGCGCAAAGTGCCGTCGGTGATCTGCTCCTTGTTTATGGGACGGGCGAAGAGGGGGACTCCTGAACTCCGGGCCAGTTCGCGGGCCAGCGCGCCCCGACGGTCATACACCCAGAGCGTTCCCCGGTTGAGCACCTTTTTCCCCACCAGTTCGGCGGCTTTGGCCAGGTCTTCCCGCTGACCATCCAGAGTCTTCACGCGGTCCATAACCGTGCCGAGAAACTCCAGGGCGTCACGAGCCCTCGCTCCCTCGCGACGGACCGAACCTTCCGACCGGCGGTATACTTCCCCGGCAAGCGCGGTGACCACCGCCAGCTCGACAACTCCGGAGCCGGGCAGGATTCCGAAAGGATACTCCGGTATATCCACCAGACCGTCCCACACCGGAATACGGGTGCGTACAACAAGGTCCGTCGTCTCGCCCAAAGCCGGAACGCCGGTTTGCTTCAGGCGTTCCTCGGGGGAGTAATCGTCGGAAACGGCGGGAGAAGTCAGTCCGGCCAGCTTTGCGCCCCGGACCCGGGCGATTCCGGCCAGTTCTCCCGGCGCGGTGACCAGGACCGCGTCGCCCGGACGAATGGTTTCCGCCATTTCCCGGGAACGAAGGAATACGAAGGCCCGGGGCAGACCCGGAGTATCCTCGTTCAGGTAGCCGGGCCGCTGGAGATTGGAGGTGGCGAGGAAACAGAGATTGCGGGCGATGATGGTCCCGGCGAAGAGATTGGCGGTATCGCGGAGCGCAGCGCTTTCCTCTGATCGGATAGTGTCCAGAAGAGCACAAACCCGGCGGGAATATTCAGCTCCCGGAGTACTGGTCCGGAGCGAACAGGATGATGCCATCGCGGTCAGCGGCAGTGCGGAGTACCTGGCCAGACGGTGCAGCATTTCCCTGCGGGAAAGCGGAGAGAGCGCTTTTCCGGATACGGGGAAATTCGATGTTCGTGAACATGACATGAGGGCTCGTACCGCTGTGGTAGGGGACATTCCGCCCGCGAACCGGGAAAGCATCCCCGGCGGGCACTGTAATTTAGCACAATACCGGAGGAAAAGGAAAGGAAAATCTGCGCAACGATGGATACAATTCTTGAATCAATATGGGGAAAATCGGTTGCCGCTGTTAAAACCAGTGCGTCCTGGAACGGAGCACTCCCTCTCCCGCCGGGGGAAGGGACGGAATGGGCTCTTTCTTCCCGATTCGATCCAACTGTAGAATGTGAGATGCTCTATCCTGGAAAGGATTACCGCTTCGGCTGTTTTCCTTCGGCGAACATGAGTACGAACCGGGCGAAGAAATCGGGATCGAACTCGTTTCGCATCTGCTCTTTCATGATGTTGAGTGCAAGGAACGGAGTCTTTGAGTCCTTATAGGGTCGTACCGAAGTGAGCGCATCGAACACATCCGCTATGCAGCAGATTTTACTGTAGGGATGGATCTGATCTCCTTTCAGGTGACGGGGATAGCCGTTGCCGTCATGGCGCTCGTGGTGCTCCATGACGATGTACTTGGCTTCCTCGGTGAGGGCGTCCATCTCCTTCAGAATACGGTATCCTTCCCAGGGATGACGGCGCATGATGTTCCACTCGCTCTCATTCAGGGGCCCGGGTTTGTTGAGCACCTCAAGGGGGATGGCGCACTTCCCGATATCATGGAGAAAAAATCCGGAAGCCAGTTCGTGCATGTTGTGGGTTGGATCGTCCCCGAGCAGGGCTTTGGCCAGTCCGATGGCAAAAATTCCCACGTTCACCGAGTGGATGTAGGTTGTGAAATCATGCTCTGTCAGACGGATGAGCGTGCCGACCGCTTCGTCTTCCCGCATGACGAAATCCATGGTGGCTCCGATGGCCGACTTGTATCGCTGAATGGTCTGGGAGCGTGGATTCTCGAAAAGGGTTCGGGCGATGTTGGTGATGGACCGGTGGGCTATTTCGGCGCGTTCCCGGGGGGCGAGAAGGGGATTGGAGAGAATCGAGTCAAGATTCTCCTCAACATAGCGGTTGTAGGCGCCGCGGTCTCCGGAGCCGATATACAGAACGTCAATGCCGTTGGCCATGAGCTGACTGCGCACCTCCACGGTGAACTGGTCACCGCCGGAGTGATACAGAACCATCCGCCCTTTGAGCCGTAAATAGATATCGAAAGTCCGGACAGAATCCACCAGGAGAGTTTGGAGGTGAATGGGCAGGTATTCACTTTGGGGATTGAGCGCCATAATAGAGCCATGCGGGTGCAGGTGAGTGGCCGGATTCCGGGAATTAATGTTACCCAAGAAAAATGGCTGCTCAGAGGCGCTGTGTCAACACATTTTGTCAGGTACGCACAATATACTCTCCCTTAATCGATATTACCACTTCTCTTCGGGCCGAATCATTCCCAATGGCAAGAAACGGTTGAATGCATACCCGCTCTTGCCTATATTTCCAGAGAACGAAGCGCGGTCTTCGGCGGAGTTCGGCGAAAGAGAACGCCGGGAAGCCGGAACGGAAAGCAAGGTGTGCGCGGGATTCCCGCGTTCTGTGATCAGGGTTTGTTCGTGTCCATACATGGTGCTTTCCGTCGCCTGGCGCTTTGTCTGGGCAGTGAATCGCTTTTCCTTACCCGAAATTTCCTTTCGCGTCCTGACTGGAGACAACACTTTCTCCGCGTCTCCGCGACAAATGTCCATATTCCGGAAAGGTCCCACCATGCGCTATCTGGTAACCGGCGGTGCGGGATTCATCGGCTCCAACATTGTGGAGGCGCTGCTCGCGGAGGGCGGTGAAGTGGTTGTCCTGGATAACCTCTCCACGGGGAAGCGCGAGAACATAGCTCCATTCCTGGAAAACGAACGCTTCACCTGCATCGAGGGGACGGTTACCGATCCCACGGTCTGCGCCCGGGCCTGCGAGGGTGCGGACTATGTATTCCACGAGGCGGCGGTGGTGAGCGTGCCGTTTTCCATCGCCGATCCGGTGCGCACCCACGAGGTTAATGTCACCGGGACCGCCAATGTATTCCTCGCGGCCCGCGATGCCGGGGTAAAACGCGTGGTCTGGGCATCCTCCACATCGGTTTACGGTAACTCCGAACAGCTCCCCAACGTGGAAACCATGCCGCTCCGGCCTCTTTCGCCCTATGCCTCTTCCAAGGCGGCGGGTGAGATGTTCGCGAGCGCCTTCAGCGAGGTCTACGATATTTCCATCGTCAGCCTCCGCTACTACAATGTTTTCGGGAAGCGTCAGGACCCGTTTTCGGCCTATGCCGCGGTGATTCCGCTGTTCGTGTCCCGTCTCCTGCGGGGAGAGCGGCCGGTGATTTTCGGCGACGGCGGCCAGACCCGGGATTTCGTGTATATCGACAACGTGGTGCAGGCCAATCTCCGGGCCGCCCGGGAAGCCCGTCCGGAAGCCTCGGGGCGGGCGTTCAACGTCGGCTGCGGGACCCGCATCACCATCAACGAACTCTACCGCATTGTCGCCGAGGCGCTCGGGAGTCGGCTGGAACCGGAGTACGCCCCCCCGCGTCAGGGAGAAGTACGGGACTCCGTGGCGGATATCAGCGCGGCCAGGGCCACGTTCGGATACGACCCGCGCATCGATGTGCGGGAAGGGCTGCGATGCTCATTGGATTGGTACAGGGAGAATCTGAAGTGAAGAAACAGGGAATCTGTGCGGCAGTAATCGCGGCGCTCCTCCTCCCCATCCTTGCCGGGTGCGGGAAGCAGGAGATGCCGGTACTCAGCGCCTATGACCGTCAGAAGAACCGGATGGTGGTCCTGACCGGCGAACGCGCCAAAATCCGGAATTTCCACGAGGCCGAGTTCGTGGTGCTTGGCGGAGGCCTGGGCGGAATCGCCGCGGCGCTCGCCATCTGTACCTCGGGACGTTCGGTTTACCTCATCGAGGAGACAAACAGCATTGCGGGGTGTTATTCCGAGCCGGGAGTCCGGGCTTTCGCCGAATACGCGCTGGCGGAACGCACCGGAAACTCGAAACTTTACCGAGAGTTCCGCAAGGGGCTCCGGACGTGGTACGAGAAAAGCGGGAAAACTCCCCCCGATGCTCCGCCCGAGGTGCAGACGCTTACGGTCAATATGGGACTGGAAAGTTTCTGCTTCGGGACCGAAGCCGCGACCGCGGTAATTGATGACATGCTCGCGAAAAACATCGAGAACGGCCAGATTACCATTCTCAAGCGGTGCAAGGTGGCGAAGGTAACCAAGTACAATGACCGGGTTGCCTCCGTTCAGGTCATAGATCTCGATGCACAAGCGGTTGACCAGGTGGTGGGCTGGGGTTTCATCGACGCCACCGAGCATGGCGATCTCTTCCCCCTGGCGGGCATCGGATATGTCGCGGGGAGCGAGAGCGCTGCCGAAACCGGCGAGCCGCACGCCGCGCCACAGGCGGACTCGCTTTCGGTGATGCGCAGGTACGCCTGCGCCGACAGCGGGTTTGCCGGGGATGTTGGATCGGAATGCTTTGTCCTCGGCGTGCGGGAAAACGCTTCTGCCAGCGAACCGGGCGTCCATGTTTTCCCCGTGATGGAAGAGACCCGCCGCATCATTCCGCTGACACGGATTGCCGAACAGGATATCTCCGCCGAATCCCAGCCGGGTCCCCGCGCCCGGTTTTTCCCGGACGCCGTGGGGGTTGGCTATGCCCCCATTCAACTGGAGGGACCGGATGGCGCCTTGATCACCGTTGAAACCAGGCCGTTCCAGATCCCGCTGGGGGCGCTTATGCCCGCCAACTGCAGCAACGTGCTCGCCGGAAACGCCAATCTCGGGGCGACCCGGGTGGCCGCCGGTGCGTTCCGCAACCCGGAGACCCGCTGGGCGGTGGGAGAGGCGGCAGGGTACGCCGCTGCCTTCTATGCCGGGTACAAAGCGCCGTTGCACGAGCTTCTGAAAACCCCGGAGCACCTGAAAATGTTTCAGAGCATCCTGGTGAAACAGTTCGGCGTCCCCATCTACTGGTACGACGATGTCCCACCGGGAGACCCCGCGTTCGCCGAGGCCCAACTCAAGCCCTTCGAGGACCCGTCCTATCATGAAAGCGCGACAACGCTGCACTGGAAATGAAAGAAAGAGCCAAAGAGCCAGAGTGACGGAGTTAAAAGCAGGGGATGACTCGTTATCGGCCATCTCAGTGCTTCCTGTGGCTCAATTCCCCCTCTCTCTGGAGAGAGGGGGCCAGGGGGTGAGTTACCGGCCAAAACCTCCACTGATTATATATTGTACTCATGCGTGCAAGTGATTTTCCCTTATGTTTACGTCAATGCCACATTCTCCCTTGCACCCGTTTCCGATTCGCCGATGGGACCCGTTTGGAGAGACAACAAAGGAAATATCTCGGCGGCAGTGGTTTTTTTCCGTTACCCCCTTGACAAGGGGGGACGTCCGAAGGACAGGGGGGTTCAGCGGATGAGTAGTGGTGAACACGCTCTCTTTTCACTCCCCTCCTCTGCCTCACCCGGCGGCGTCTGCCGTGTCGGGGAGATAAAATAACGCACCGCATGGGCTGGCAGGTACGGTTTGCCACAGAGGTGTTCAGGTCTTTCACGCTCCTTTTGTTCTTGTACCGTTTTCCTTTATGGATTTTTTCTTTCTTATCCCCTTATCTTTTCCTTTGCGTCTTTGCGCCTTTGCGTGAGACGATTCTTTTCTCTCTATGCCTTTCTCCGCGTCTATGCGAGAAACGTTTTCCGGGAGGATTCCGCATGGGAACCCCGCATGAACCCGATCCCGCTGCGCTGGTCGCCGGGATCACTTTCGGCAGCCGCGATGTGTTCCGGGCCGCCCTGGAAATGCTCACAGGGGCGTACGGGCCGGTCGAATTCTCCAGCCCAGAATTCGCCTTTGACATGACCGTCTACTATGAGCAGGAGATGGGGCCGGGGCTCACCAAGCAGTTTATCTGTTTCCGCGATCCCATGCTCCCGGAGGAACTCCCGGGGGTCAAACTGGGCACCAACACGGTCGAAATTCGTCTGGCCGGTCGCGAGAACGGGGAAATCCGCCGCCGGGTAAACATTGACCCCGGGTATGTCACCCTCGCCAAGCTCGTACTTGCCTCCACCAAGGATTACAGCCACCGCATCTACATCGGCCGCGGCATCTATGCGGAAACCACGCTCCGGTACGCCGGAAAGGAATTTGTCCCCATTGACACCACCTATGCGGACTACCGTACTCCCCTGGCCCTGGACTTCTTCAACGCCGCCCGCGACTATGTCAAGAGGAACCGTACCATATGGACCAGAGAGAACGCATTGAACGACTGAGACGGGAAATTGCCGAGCACAACCGGCGGTACTATGAGGAGAACCAGCCGGTTATATCCGATGAGGAGTATGACGCTCTGTTGCGGGAGCTGGAGCTGCTGGAACGGGAGCATCCCGACCTGGCCAGCCCGGAAAGCCCAAGCCTACGCGTGGGGAGCGATCTCGTTCGCGAATTCCGCAAGCGCGAACACCGCGAGCCCATGCTCAGCATCGCCAACACATACAGCCAAGAGGAAGTGGCCGAATTCGACCGACGGGTGCGCCGGGAACTGGAGGGCGAGACGGTGGAATACAGCTGCGAACCGAAAATTGACGGGGTTGCGCTGGAGTTGGTGTACGAGGACGGCCGTCTGGTGGCCGGGGTGACCCGGGGCGACGGCTTCGTTGGAGATGATGTCACTCCGAACCTTCGGTTCATCTCCTCCCTTCCTTTCCGGTTAGAAGGCGTTTCCGGGGAGTTCATGGTGCGCGGCGAGGTTTACCTGGAGCGGGCGGAATTCGAGAAAATCAATGAACTCCGCCGCGAGGAAGGGCTCAAAACCTTTGCCAACCCGCGCAATCTGGCGGCGGGTTCCATCAAGGCGCTGGACCAAGCCCTCCTGGAGGGCCGCACCCTCTGCTTCTTTCCCTATGGCACGGTCGGCGCGATAAACGGCGAGATGTCCCAGCACCGGCGGTTGCTGCGGCTGCGGGAAATGGGGTTTACGGTGAATCCCCATATCGAGCGGCAGAACTCGGTCGAGGGTCTCATGGATTTTATCGGCCGGTTTGAAGGTCTCCGGAGCACTCTCCCGTACGACATTGACGGTGTGGTGATCAAGGTGGATTCCCTCGACCAGTTCCGACGGCTGGGAACCACGGCCAAGAACCCGCGCGGCGCGGTCGCGTTCAAGTACCGGGCGCGCCAGACCGAGACGGTGATCCGGAGCATCATTTTCCAGGTGGGCCGTACCGGCCGGGTTACCCCGGTGGCTGATCTGGAGCCGGTGTTGCTGGCCGGGTCCACCATCAGCCGGGCCACGCTCCACAACGAGCAGGAGATCGCCCGCAAGGATATCCGGGAGCGCGATACGGTAGTCATCGAAAAAGGCGGTGATGTCATCCCCAAGGTGGTCGAGGTGCGAAAAGACAGGCGCCCCGCCGATTCCGAACCGGTGCATTTTCCCGAAAACTGCCCGGTTTGCGGCTCACCGCTGGTGCGGGAAGGGGAGGAAGTGGACTACCGGTGTGTAAATGCCGCCTGCCCGGCGGTGGTGGAGAACTCCATCCTCCACTTCGCCTCCCGGAACGCCCTGAACATCGAGGGCATGGGTCCGGCCCTGGTAACCCAGCTCATGCAAAGCGGGCTTGTCCGCGATTACGCTGATCTCTACACCCTCACCCGGGAACAGCTCGCCGATCTGGACCGCATGGGGGAGAAAAGCGCCCAAAACATCCTCGACGCCATCGGGGGGAGCAGGAAGCGGACGCTCGCCCATCTTATTTTCGGCCTGGGCATCCGTCATGTGGGAACGGGTACGGCCCGCACCCTGGCGGAACAGTTCGGCTCCCTCGATGCCATCATGGATGCCGACCGGGAAACCCTGCAGGCTGTGCCCGACATCGGTCCGATCGCCGCCGAGAGCATTCGGGACTTTTTCGATAACGAACGGAACCGCGTCCTGGTGGAACGCCTTCGCGAGTACGGTCTTCCCTTCACGAAGGAACGGACCCGTCCCGCGGCGGAAGGCGGATTTTTCGCCGGGAAGACGTTCGTGCTCACCGGAACGCTTCCTACCCTGACCCGCGAGCAGGCATCCGAACTCATCCTGGCCCGGGGGGGAAAAGTCACGTCCTCGGTTTCGAAGAAAACCGACTATGTGCTGGCGGGAACGGATCCGGGATCAAAGCTGGAGAAAGCCCGGGCGCTTGGGGTGACCGTGATCGGCGAGGAGGAATTCCTGGCCCGGGTGCGGGAAGAAGAGTAAAAAGCCCGAAAAGAGTACCTCACCCCCTGACCCCATTGTCGTAAACATAAGCAGATAGTAGTGAACGGGTGTTTTTTGAAAATCTAACTCACCCCTCGGTCCCCTCTCTATCCTATAGAGGGGATGACCCGTTATCAGCCGTCTCGGTGCTTTCTGTGGCTCGGTTTCCCCCTCTCTCTGGA
>JAWLHT010000001.1:58372-65658 GCA_041690195.1 Candidatus Latescibacterota bacterium | reverse complement strand
ATCTTACGCGGTCGCTCATTGAAATTCGCGGGGTGGGTATTGTGGATGTGCAGAGGATGTTCGGCATTCGGGCAACCCGGGTGCAGAAGCGGATCGAGATCGAGGTTCAGTTGGTGGATTGGGATCCGGGCAAGGCCATCAACCGGACCGGGCTTGACGAGGAGATTACCACCGTTCTCGATGTTGACATTCCGCGGATCGAAGTGCCGATCTACCCCGGAAAATACGTGGCGGTCATCGTGGAGTCCATTGCCCTGAATCACCTCCTGAAAACCCGGGGGTTCAACGCGGCCAGGGATCTCGCCGAGCGTCAGATGGCGAGAATCCGCCAGAACGAGGAGCGGCTGCGGATGATGCCCGAGGGAGGAATGACGCAATGATTCATGGTATCCTGGTGGCACATGGGAGCGTGGGCGAAGGGCTGCTCGGCGCGGTCCGCGCCATGTACGGAAAAGTGGAAGGGCTCGACGCTCTTTCAAACGAAGGGCTTTCCACGCCCGAACTGGTTGACCGGATTCGTGAAACCGCTGCCGCCGCCGATGACGGAGTCTGTATTTTTACGGATGCATTCGGCGGGTCCTGCTGGCGCGCGGCAAAAACAGCGCGGATACCGGGGAGTGTTGTACTCACCGGTTTCAATCTTCCCATGATTCTCTCTTTTGTCACCAAACGGGATACGGTCCCGTTTTCTGACCTTCCCGCAGTGTTGGAGACCGATGCAAAACGGGGAATCACGGTTGAGGTATTTCCGGGAAGCTGATTTTGGATGAATGAGTATCCCCGTCCCGGAAGCCGGTCCGCGGAAATGAACGGGGAAACCAGAACCGGCTGCGATGGATCATGCCATGCCCATATTGCTTGCGAGAATAGATGACCGTCTTATCCACGGTCAGGTGACCGAAGGTTGGGGCAAGAGTATGAAGCCCGACCTGATTGTGGTCGTTTCGGACTCGATGGCCTGTTCGGAGTGGGAATGCGACCTGTGTCTCGCCGCTCTGCCCGGCTCGATCCGCGGACAGGTGGTTCCGGTCGCGGAGGCGCCGGGGATCATCAACCGGCTGAGTGACGCTAAGGAAGCGGCGTATGTACTCTTCGAATCCCCTTGCGACGTCCAGAAAGTCGTGGAGAACGGGGCGCGTCTCCCGGAAGTGAATGTGGGGGGAATGCACTCCGTGCGGGGGAAACGGAAGATACTCGATTACGTGTTCGTGGACGAGTCCGATTCCGCCTGTCTCCGGGCGTTGCGGGATACCGGTATAAAACTGGACTTCCGGGACCTTCCCGACCGGGAAAGCCCGGATGTGGCTGGGCAGTTGTAGCCGTGGAGGGCGTATGGCCACATCCCTGGTGAAGCTGAAGGTAGGGGTTACATTTCTGCTGGCCGTCGTTGTTCTGATGCTGGGAATCCTCTGGCTCAAGGAGTATAATCCGACGGTTGATACGGAACGGATATCAGTGCGTTTCGACAATGCCGGCGGGATCACTTCCGGCGATCCGGTAAACGTGGCGGGCGTCAAGGTCGGAGAGGTGGGGGAAGTGGTGCTCACCAAGGAGAATCAGGCCGTGGTGACATTCTCCATTCCGGAGCGGATACGGCTGCATCCCGACGCATCTTTCCGGATCATGGATGTGGGGGTAATGGGGGACAAGGCGCTCGTGGTGGATCCGGGGAGCGCGCCGGGTTCGCTCGACCCGGAAACCGTACCCACCGGCGGAGAAGTCATCGGATTGGAGAGTTTGTTTACCGAAGCCGAACAGGTGCTCGGAAACCTGCGGAACATCACGGCGGAAGTGGACAGCGAACTTGACGTAGCCCAGCTCACCGCTGAATTCGAGGAGACGCTTTTCCGGGTTCAGCGCCTTTCCCGGGAGTACGAAAACATCGCGATACGCAATCGTGATACGGTGGAAGCCACGCTGCAGAATGTGGAAGCCCTTTCCGCTGAAATCCGGACCTTCATAGAGAACAACGATACGGAAGCGGCCCGCGCGCTGGAAAACTTCCGGACCGCAATGGACCGGCTGGCGGAACTCGCGACGGAGTTGCGACCGCTGGGTGCGGTGGCCGATACTCTTGCCTGGCGCTTCCGGACCGGGGAGGGAACACTAGCCCGGCTGGTAACTACGGATGCGCTCCACGAGGAACTCCGGGCCACAAACGCGCTCATCGATTCCCTCATTGTCGACATACGCCGGAATCCGGACCGGTATACGCGAAACATCCAATTCAAATTCGAACTCTTCTAAAGGACGACATGGACCAGACCCAGACATATTCCAATCCTTTGGCGAGCCGCTACGCATCGCCGGAAATGAGCGCGGTTTTCTCCGACCGCACCAAGTTCACCACCTGGCGTCGGCTGTGGGTTGAACTTGCCCGCGCCGAGAAGGAACTGGGGCTTCCGGTCACCGAGGCCCAGGTGCGGGAGATGGAAGCCCATGTGGACGAACTCAACCTGGATGTCGCGAGGGAATACGAAAAAAAATTCCGTCATGATGTCATGGCCCACATCCACGCTTTCGGAGATCAGTGTCCCTCCGCCCGCCCCATCATCCACCTGGGGGCGACATCGGCCTTTGTGGGGGACAACACCGACCTTATCCAGATGCGGGACGCCCTTGATATCATCCGGTGCGGGCTTGTCAACCTCATCCGGAATCTTCGCGCCTTTGCTCTCGAATATCGGGACCTGCCCACCCTTGGCTTCACGCATTTTCAGCCGGCGCAGCTCACCACGGTGGGAAAGCGGGCCTGCCTGTGGCTTCAGGATATGCTCATGGACTACCATGAACTCATCCATGTCCGCTCCGCACTCCGTTTTCGCGGGGTGAAAGGGACCACCGGAACCCAGGCCTCTTTTCTGAGTCTTTTCGAGGGTGACCACGAAAAGGTAAAACGGCTCGACACCATGGTAAGCCGGGCGTTTGGCTTCACCGATGCCTTCCTGGTGACCGGCCAGACGTATACCCGCAAGGTGGATGCCCGGGTGGGGGCGTTCCTGTCCTCGGTGTGCCAGTCTCTTACCAAGATGTCCAACGACATCCGTCTCCTCGCTCACCTGAAGGAAATCGAGGAACCGTTTGAAAAGACCCAGGTGGGTTCCTCCGCCATGCCCTACAAGCGTAATCCCATGCGCTCGGAACGCATCGCCTCGATCGCCCGGTTCGTGATGTCGCTTGAGTCCAGCCCGGCATTTACCGAAGCGACCCAGTGGTTCGAGCGGACGCTTGACGATTCCGCGAACAAGCGTCTTTCCATCCCCCAGATGTTCCTGGGTACGGACGCCGTGCTCAGGATCGCCATCAATGTAACCTCGGGACTGGTGGTCTATCCGGCGGTTATCCGCCGCCGCATCGAGGAGGAGCTGCCGTTCATCGCTTCCGAGGATATCATGATGCGCGCGGTGAAAAAGGGCGGCGACCGTCAGGAACTCCATGAGGAAATCCGTCGTTTGGCCCACGAGGCGGGACACCGGGTGAAAGCCGAAGGCGCTCCCAATGATCTGTTGGAACGCATCCGGAAATCGGATGTTTTCCGCCTTGACGAGGCCGAACTTGGAGATATCATGCGCCCGGAACTGTATATCGGGCGTGCGCCGGAACAGGTGGACGATTTCATATCCGCCGAAGTGGACCCGGTACTGGAAACGGAACGGGAATGCCCGGCGACCACGGTCCGACTGAGCGTTTGAACGACACGCGGCAGCTTGGGGGAAGGAGAGAACGTGAAGAAAACTGCGTATGTTGCTTCGATGATTCTTGCCGCCGCTGTAAGCCTTGGCTGTTCCGGAGGCGAGAGCGCGGAGGAGCGGCGGAAGGAGGAGCTGGCCCAGACCATTCTGGCGGACCGTGACTTGCAAACGGTTCTGGAGCGGGCCCGCACGATCATCGGAACCGGGTTCAATGCCGGGGACGGCTATGGACAGGTGTGGATCCGTGATTTCGCCACCTTCATCGAGATATCCTGTGATGTATGCGACCGGGCGACTGTACGGGAGAACCTCCTGACATTCTTCAAATTCCAGGGAGAAGACGGGAATATTGTTGACGGGTTCGCGCCGCTTGATGGAGTGGACAAGAACGACCGGACTCTCATCACCAGTCCCGGCGCACCCGGACTCTACGCGCATAAAAACTCGGTGGAAACCGACCAGGAAAGCTCTCTTGTCCATGCGGTGTATCTCTATATCCTGAAAACAGGAGACCGTTCGATTCTCTCGGAGACGTTCGACGGCCAATCCGTGCTGCGGCGCATGGAACGGTCGCTGGAGTATCTGCTGAACCACCGGTTTTCCCCCCGGTACGGTCTGCTTTGGGGGGCGACCACCGCGGACTGGGGCGATGTCCAGCCTGAGCACGAATGGGGTATCGACATGGACGAAAGCACCCATCGCGCCATCGACATCTATGACAATGCCATGTTCCTGATCGCCATAGACGGGTACCGTTCCTTCCTCGAGCCCGGGAGCGCGGAACATGCGCGGTGGGGGGACGTCCGCTCCGCGGTGCGGGACAGTATCCGGACGCACCTCTGGATGCCGGACCGGAACAAGTTCAGACCGCACATTTATCTGGAAGAGGGATCGCCTTTTCCGGACGGATTTGACGAGGATGTCATTCATTATCACGGTGGAACCGCGGTCGCCGTTCAGGCCGGGCTTCTTTCGGAAGACGAGATCGCAGCGGTTGCCGACACCATGGTTGCCAATGTACGGGCTTCCGGCGCCGGATCTATCGGACTCACCGTATATCCGCCCTATCCCGAGGGTTTTTTCCGCAATCCGGGAATGGGACCCTACTCCTACCAGAATGGCGGCGATTGGACCTGGTTCGGCGGGCGGATGATCCGTGAACTGGTGAGGCATGGACTCGTGGAGGAGGCGTACCGGGAAATCCTCCCCATGGTGCGGCGGGTTATCGAAAATGACGGTTTTTACGAGTGGTACTCAGTCCGGAACGAACCCCGGGGGTCGGGAACGTTTCGCGGCGAAGCAGGAGTGCTCGGCACGGCCATTATGGATCTGATCGGCTGGGCGGAGAGCCGTGCGGTCGCTGAAACGGCCGGCGCCGAAAAACGCCCCCAAACACGCGAGCGCTGAAGACCTCCGGAATACGGTATCGGGACGGTGCCAGGACATCCTGCCGGGGACCGTACCCGGCCTGACCGCGGAACGGACGAAGGCGCAAGGGGAGGGATGGTGCTATGGATCTGAAGGAAACAGCCCGGGATATCTTCCGGGAAGCGGTACGGGCGGCCGACCCGGATGACGGCGTCCGGCACTTCGTCCGGATGGAAAATGGAGACATTGTCATTGACGGCGAACGGTATCCCGCGGACCTGTATTCCCGTGTGGTGGTGGTGGGAGGCGGCAAGGCCTCGGCCCGGATGGCGGAAGCGCTGGAAGATGTGCTTGGGGAGCGGATCACCGGCGGCTGGGTGAACACGAAGTATGGACACGCTGTTTCACTCCGGCGCATAACCGTACATGAATGCGGGCATCCCGTTCCGGACGAACAGGGAATCGAGGGAACACGGCGAATTGTGGATCTCCTCCGCGAAGCGGACGAAAGAACCCTGGTGATCTGCCTGCTTTCCGGCGGCGGGTCCGCGCTCATGCCCGCCCCGGCGGACGGCATCACTCTGGAGGAAAAGCAGGATGTGACCAAACTGCTGCTCGGAGCGGGTGCGACCATTGAAGAGATCAACGCGGTCCGAAAGCATCTTTCCGTACTCAAGGGCGGCGGTATGGCACGGCTGGCGGCTCCCGCCCGGCTCCACGTTCTCATTCTTTCCGATGTGATCGGTGACCGTCTGGATACCATTGCCTCGGGGCCCGCGGTGGCCGATAGTACAACCTTCGGGGAATGCGTGGATCTTTGTCGTCGCCGCCACATCATGGATAAGCTGCCGCCCCGGGTGCGGGAATATCTGCTGACCGGGAGTGAAGGAGCAATCCCGGAAACCGCCAAGCCGGAAGACAGCTTTCTCTCCACGGCCCGGAACACTCTCGTGGGGAATAACCGCATGTCGGTGGAAGCCGCCAGGAAAGCGGCGGAGGCGCGGGGATTCCGGACACTGGTTCTTTCCACCGTTATTGAGGGTGAAGCGAGAGAAGTGGGAACCGTTTATGCCGCCGTGGCGTCGGAAATTCAGAGTTCCTCCAATCCGATTCCCGCTCCGGCCTGTGTCATCGGCGGCGGCGAGACCACGGTGACCATCCACGGTCATGGGAAAGGCGGGCGCAATCAGGAGATGGCGGTCAAGGTCGCCGAGAGAATCGCGGGAATGCGGAACACCGCATTCCTGAGCGGCGGCACCGACGGTACCGATGGGCCCACCGATGCCGCGGGTGGTGTTGTGGATGGCGGGACGATGCTGGCAGGGCGTCAGAAAGGACTTGACATTCACGCCTTCCTTGCCGACAATGACAGCTACCATTACCTGAAACAGGTGGAAGGCCTGGTCGTCACCGGACCGACCGGCACCAATGTCATGGATATTCACGTTCTTCTCGTGGGAAAGCCGGGGTAACATGCAGTTCAGAAAGGTTCTTATCGTCGGTTTTCTGACCGCGGTTTTGCTTTTCGCCGGTTCGGTCCTTGCCTCCGCCACGGATAATTTTACCGGGGACTTTCTCTCGCTCGGGGCGGGAGCCCGTGCCCTGGGCATGGGCGGAGCCTATGTCGCGCTGGCCAACGACGCTCTCTCGACCTATTACAATCCGGCGGGTCTGGCCAGTGTCAGCGTGCGAGAGGCGAACCTTATGCACTCGGAGCAGTTTGGCGGCCTTGAGAACTACAACTCGCTCTCTTTCGCGGCGCCCCTTTCCCCGACAGAGGGGGTGGGAGTTACGCTCCTGCACCTTGGCGTGGGGGATATTCCGGTGACCCGGCTGGTGGACCCATCCCGGGCGTTGAGCGATTCCAACCGTGCGGAAGTGGCTTACCGCACCGATTCGGCAGATTACGCCATGTATTTTGGCGGCGCGAAACGGGTGCGCGAGAATCTCTCCCTCGGCGCGGCGGTGAAAATTCTTCGCCGCTCCATCGGCAGGGATAACGCGCTGGGATACGGTATAGATTTCGGCGTGCAGTACCGGCTTTCCCGGTCATTCCAACTCGGAGCTTCTTTACGGGATGTAACCGGCACTTCGGTGGTCTGGGATGTCCAGTCTTCCGGAGAGGACCACGACACCACCGACCGTATTGCCGCAACCGCCGATGTGGGAGCCGCGTACACGAGCATGCTGCCCTGGATAGGCGGCGAGTATACCCTGGCGGCATCC
>JAWLHT010000001.1:0-58362 GCA_041690195.1 Candidatus Latescibacterota bacterium | reverse complement strand
GTCTTGATACCATGCATTTGGGCGTGGAATACCGGTTCCGGGATATTCTGGCCTTCCGCGGAGGGCTTTCCGAAGGAGGCGGAACCTTTGGTCTGGGGTTGACCCGTTTGCCGCTCCTGGCCTCGACCTCGCTTGATTACGCTTTTCTTTCGCACGAGGATCTGGACAGCACCCACCGGTTCTCCATGGGGATCCGGTTCTGAGTGCGCCCCGGGGGCTTTCCCGGGTTTCCGCCGATTCCACACTCCCGTCTTTCTGCATGTACTCCCCCACGGGCGGGAATCACCACGAACCGGACCGGAGGCAAGCCGGGTTTTTGGCGGCAGAGCATACGCTTCACCCTCGTTACCTTCTCACTTGCGGTCGGTAGCTGGATTAGTTCCAAGTAGTTATCGAAGGATTCGTGTGTTTGGGGCCAATGTCCCGCAGCTCGGATCTTTGGCTTGTGTAGACCCTTTTGCCATCGAGATAGAATATGAACAGGGAAACGCCGTCGTCGCGGGAAGCCGCGTTCGATGCAGTTGACAGTGATCGCCCGGAGGTTTCAGAGAATGCGGATATCTCCGCCGGAGCTGAAATTGATTCCGGTGCTGATGAGGATGAATTCATCGGGGAGGAAGAGGAGTACGCGGGAACGGAAGATGATGAAGATGAGGACGAGGAAGGGACAGAACCGGCTGCCACCCACAAGTCGGGCTTCGTTGCGGTAGTCGGTTTGCCCAATGCCGGCAAGTCAACCCTCGTGAACCGGTTCCTCAGGGAGAAAATATCCATCGTTTCGCCCAAGCCGCAGACCACCCGCGCCAACCTTACCTGCATTTTTTCCGGGGATGATTACCAGGTTATATTCGTGGACACGCCGGGAATTCTCCGGCCCCGCTACCGCATGCAGGAGGTTATGGCGTCTTTTGTCACCGCCGCGGTGCAGGAATCGGACCTGATCCTGGTGATTTTCGACGCCGAACGGTATGCCGGGAGTTTCCCCCAGCCGCTGGCGCAGTTCGCGGAAGAAGTGAAGTCAAAGGATGTGGTTGTGGCCTTGAACAAGATTGACCTCATACCCCGGAAAGAAGTCCTTCTTGAAATAATGCAACGGACGCATGAACTCTTCCATGGCGCGGAAGTTGTTCCCATCTCCGCGGCTAAGGGGGATGGAACGGACGAGCTTTTCCGCATTGTGCTGAACCATCTGCCGGAAGGGCCGAAATACTTTCCGGAAGATATGATCTCCAGCGAGTCGGAGCGATTTTTCGCCGCCGAACTTGTCCGGGAGGCGATTTTCCTCACCATGGAAGAGGAAGTACCCTATTCCACCGCGGTAATCATCGAAGGGTTCGAAGAGAAGGAGAGCCATGTGGTGATCACCGCGTCCATCATGGTGGAAAAGGATTCCCAGAAGCCCATCCTCATCGGGAAAAAAGGGGCCACCATCAAGGATATCGGTACCAAGGCTCGTCTGGCTATCGAGGAATTCCTCGGGGTCAAGGTGTACCTTGATCTCCATGTGAAGGTTCGCAAAGACTGGCGCAGGAAGGATGTGTTTCTCCGGGAAATCGGGTTGATAAAAAGATAGTGCAGGAGTATGGCGGGATCGAACAAAGAAGCGGGAACAATGCGTGGGAAGATACTTCCGCGGCAGAATAAACAATCGTTTCACTGCTCTTCGCCTTCGGATTTCACGCGGTATAATCGGTTTTTTATTCGTTGAAGCGAGTTTATTGACGGGAGAGTAGATGAAGATACTGGTAGTGGGGGGCGGCGGACGCGAGCACGCCATCACCTGGAAACTGGCGCAGAGCGCAAATCCGGTGGAACTGTTCGCCGCACCGGGCAATCCGGGAATGGCCCGGCATGCAACGTGTGTGGACATCAAGGCGGACGATCTTGACGGCATTGCCAGATTCGCGGTTGCCGAGGGGATCGGTCTCGTTTCGGTTGGGCCGGAGGTTCCGCTTTGTCTGGGGCTGGCCGACCGGCTCCGCGGGGCGGGAGTGCCGGTGTTCGGACCGGACGCCCGGGCGGCGGCCATCGAGGGATCCAAGCGGTTTGCCAAGGAACTCATGCGGAAGTACCGTATTCCTACCGCTGCATTCGATGCCTTCAGCCGTTTCGAAGATGCCCGGGACTACGCTCGTTCGCTTGACGGTGACATGTGGATCAAGGCGAGCGGTCTCGCCGCCGGAAAAGGCGCGGTCTACGCCCCGGATCCGGTCGAGGCGGAACGGATACTCCGGGAGATCATGGTGGAGAGCGTGTTCGGCGAATCCGGCAGCGAGGTGGTTATCGAAGAAAACATGACCGGGGAGGAAGCCTCCATCTTCGCGGTATGCGACGGTGAAACGTTCAAGACACTCGTTTCCTCGCAGGACCATAAACGCGCCTTAGACGGCGACGAGGGACCCAACACCGGCGGCATGGGAGCATATGCTCCCGCGCCTCTGATCACGTCCGATCTTCTGGCCCGGATCGAGAAGGAAATCCTGCAGCCCACTCTGGACGGCATGGCCATGGAAGGCCGACCCTATCGCGGGCTGCTCTACGCCGGGATTATGGTTACTCCTGACGGGCCCAGGGTTGTTGAATACAACTGCCGCTTCGGCGATCCGGAAACCCAGGCTGTGCTGCCGCTTCTGGACGGGGACCTCGCGGATATCATGTATGCCTCTGCGGTTGGGAAGATCCACAATGTCAGGGTCGGCGCAAAGGATGGTTCGGCATTGTGTGTGGTAATGGCCTCCGGCGGGTATCCCGGGTCCTACGGAAAGGGATATCCGATCACAGGTCTGGAGGATGCCCTGCGGGACGATACCGTCCAGGTGTTCCACGCCGGGACCGAGATGCGGGACGGGCAGGTGGTTACCGCAAGCGGTCGCGTGCTCGGGGTTACGGCCTGGGGGAAATCATTCATGGAAGCCCGCGAACACGCCTATGGGGCGGTGAAGAAAATTATCTTCAAGGATGCGTTCTGCCGGAGTGATATCGGGCATCGGGCGCTGAAGCACTATGTTCAGAAAACCAGGGGAGCATAATCCATGGCACAAGTTGCGGTCGTGTTTGGGAGCAAATCGGATGAGAGTGTTATGCAGGGAGCGTTGGATGCCCTGGACGAGTTCGGGGTGAGCCATGAGACCATGGTGGTTTCCGCGCACCGTCAGCCGGATAAAACCGCCGAGTTCGCCCGTTCCGCTGCCGGAAGGGGAATCCGGGTGATCATCGCCGGGGCGGGGCTGGCCGCCGCTCTACCGGGAGTGATTGCCGCTCATACGACGCTTCCGGTTATCGGTGTGCCGGTTGGCGGCGGACCGCTGAACGGGGTGGACGCCCTCTATGCCATCGTTCAGATGCCCAAAGGTATTCCGGTGGCGACCGTGGGGATATCCAACGCGCGGAACGCCGGTCTCCTCGCGGTCCAGATTCTGGCGCTTTCAGACGAGGAACTTGCCGCAAAGCTGGCCGAGTATCGCCGAAAGATGCAGGCATGACGGGAATAGAACCCGGAATGGTCCGCCGCGCCGCCGAGGTTCTGCGTTCCGGCGGAGTCATCGTGTATCCCACGGAAACCGTCTATGGTATCGGGTGTGATCCCTGGAACCGGGACGCCTGTGAACGGGTGCTTCGGCTCAAAGGACGCGATGCCTCACGAACCATGCTGCTTCTCGCCGATTCCACGCGGATGGTGGAGGCAGCGGCGGGAGCATTGGACGAACGCGCCGCCCGCCTTGCCGTACGGTTCTGGCCGGGCCCACTTACCCTGGTGCTCACACCGTCCCGGGAAATGCCCGCGCATCTGTTGGGCGCATCCGGCGGAGTGGCGTTTCGGGTTACCAGCCATCCCGATGCCGCGGCGGTGGCCCGGGATTTCGGGCTGCCCGTCATTTCAACCAGCGCGAATCCTTCCGGCCGACCCCCGGCGGTTTCCGCTGATGAGGCCGGGGAGATGTTCGGCGATCGGGTGGACATGGTGCTGCCGAGTTCCGTTCCACTCGGAGGAGTGCCGAGCACAGTGGTTGACCTGACCGGGGGTGAACCGGTGCTTCTGCGGGAAGGCGCTGTTCCCTTCCCGCGAATCCTGGAGGCGCTGGAACCGTGAAGTCACTGTCCCGTTTGTCCCGTATCGTATTGCTTGCCGCCGCGGGCTGGATTGCGGTAATGGGCATGGTGTATGTAAGGCATTACGGACGTGAAGCGGGAAAGAACCTTGCGGCGCTCAGTTCGGATGTTACCGCCGAAGGTGAAGCTCGCAGGTATTACATCGTGTATCGCGGAGCGGCCAAAGCCGGTTATCTCATTGCCTCCCGCATCTCGCTGGATTCCCTCAAAGTACTCCGTGAGGAACTGGTGCTCAAGGTGAATATGGCCGGACTCTCCCGGGAAGTGTTCATCCAGAGCACCGCGAGCGTGGATTCGGCGAGTATGCGCATGCAGTACTCAGAGTTCCGGCTCCAGTCCGGCACGCACACGTTTTTGTTCAACAGTTCGCTCCACGAGGACAGTCTCCTTATCAATGTCCGGATGAACGATCTGTCTCCATGGAGACGGGGCGCATTCATCGTGAGCGAATCGATTCTTCCGGAAGTTGTACTGCCGTTTCGGCTGCGGTATTCAGGTTCTGCCGAAGCACCGGCAACAGTATTCGATCCGGTTCTGTTTGCTGCGAGAATGGTTGAAATCGGGGAGGTGCGGCCGGACACGCTGTCCGTTGCCGGTGAGGTCCGGAGCGCAACCCGCTTTGCTCTCGCGACCGGCGACGAAACCATTACGACGTGGGTCGATTCGCTGGGCTGGGTGGTGCGTGAGGAAGGTGTGAAGCTATTTGGGGACGTGCTCGGGGAATTCACCATAGAGGAGTCGACTGAACGGGATGTGTTCTATCTTCCCGTGGAAACGACGCTCGGCCGGAGCATCACTTCCTGGACACCGTCGACCGGGGGGAGCATACCCGATCCCCGGAGGACCGGACGCATGGAAGTCCGTCTGGACGGTGTTCGCGGGGCCACGGTGGATACGGGCTCTTCCAATACGGAAATAATATCCATGAACCCGCTGGTACTTGCCATCCATAACCGTCCGGTAGCGGCCGGGAGCCGTCTGATGGAAATCCATAATACCGTGGCCGCGGATACCTCGCTTTTGGGTACAAGCGATTATATTCAGTCCGCGGACGCCCGGATAGCGCGGACCGCCAGTGAAATCCGGAGTGCGTCGCCGGATACTCTGGCGGCAGCCCGCGCCATTGTGAAATGGGTGCATTCGACGGTTCGGAAAGACACGTCGGTGGTTATCACTCGCTCGGTCGATGTGCTTCGGGACCGTCGCGGCGGCCCCGATGAGCACACCAAGCTTTTTACGGCGCTGGCCCGCTCCATCGGGATCCCCACGCAGATCAATCTCGGGCTGGTATACGACGACGGCGCATTTCGTTATCACAGTTGGCCCGCGGTATTCGCCGGAGGCGTTTGGCATGATATGGACCCGTGGTACGGCCAGGAGAGCGCCGACGCCGCACGGGTCGCCCTGGTCCGGGGCGATTTCGACCGGCTTCCCGAGCTGTTCCGGATGACGGGAGTGCTTTCGCTGAAGATTATCACACACGGACGGGAATGACATGGACGCAATGGTTCGTATCGAAGGGATGACCAAGCGGTACGGCAGCCGGACCGCAGTTTCTGATTTGCACCTTACGGTGGGGAAAGGCGAGTTTTTTGGATATCTCGGCCCCAATGGCTCCGGGAAAACCACCACCATAAAATCCATGATCGGACTGGTGCGGCCGGATGAGGGGCGGGTGCTGGTCGGCGGGTTCGATCCCGCCAGTGACCCGGTAGAGGTTCGCAGCCGGATCGGATTTGTACCGGATACCCCGTTTGTCTATGGGAAGCTGACCGCCCGGGAGTTCCTCCGGTTTGTGGGTGGATTGTACCGCATGGAACCTGAGGATATGGACAAGCGGATCGACTGGCTGACCGGAGTATTCGACATGACTGGCTGGCTGGATCGCCGTATCGAAGGCTACTCTCACGGCATGAAGCAGAAGGTGGTCATGGCGGCGGCGATCCTGCACCGTCCCGAACTGATCATCCTGGACGAACCCTTGGTGGGACTCGATCCGCAGAGTGCGCGCATGGTCAAGGACATGCTCACCCTGATCAATCGCCACGGAACCACCATATTCATGTCCTCCCATGATCTTTCGGTGGTGCAGGAATTATGCCAGCGCATGGCGATCATCTATTTCGGAAAGATCGTCGCCGAGGGCACTCTCGAGGATTTGCGCCGTCAGGCGGAAATGGACGGGGGGCATCTTGAGGATCTCTTTTTAAAGCTCACCGGCGGAATCCGCCGGGCGACCTACCTGGAATAGGCGCGCACAGACTGACAACCTTTGGGAGACCGGTATGCATACAGTCCGTACGCTCCTCTTCTGGAAGTACAAACTCTGGAAAGCCGTTTTGTTCGACCGGAGCCGGGATTCGGTTATCCGCAACGGCACGACCGCTCTGGTGCTTGCCGTTCTCCTCTATACCGCCTACCGTTTTTTTCATGATCTTATCTTCTCTTATGTAACCGGACTGGAAGAGATCGGTTTTCTGCTCATCGAACGCCTTCTTTCCACCGGCTTTCTCGCCTTTTTCCTCATGCTGATCGTTTCGAGCTTCGTTGCAGTTATAGCGGTTATGTTTCGCTCCGATGAAACCGAGTACCTGTTCAGTACTCCGATCAGTGCGTTGGAACTTTTCAGCAGCCGGTTTTTCGACACGGCAGTGTTCAGTTCCTGGGCGATCCTGGTCATGGCTCTGCCAATGCTGCTGGCCTATGCCCGGGTCCGGGGATTCGGACTGGCGGAGTATATCATCGCCGGTATATTTCTGCTTCTGCCCTTCGTTCTGAGCGCGGTTTCTCTGGGAGCA
Source organism: Candidatus Latescibacterota bacterium (assembly GCA_041690195.1). Classification (GTDB taxonomy): domain Bacteria; phylum Latescibacterota; class Latescibacteria; order Latescibacterales; family Latescibacteraceae; genus JAWLHT01. The sequence goes on along the minus strand of JAWLHT010000001.1, from coordinate 51,454 downwards.
ATGCTCGCCCTCGGTGCTGTCGTTTTGTCCCGGCGGGTCAGCATGCGGAAGCTTGTTCCTGCCGGAATGGGACTATTCGCCGCGCTTGTCCTGGCGTTCGCCTATCTTTCCCGTCCCACCGACCTGCAGATCCCATTCAATGAGGACTTCCGATCCCTGAACCTGTTCATCAACAATTTTCATCTGAACTCGCACCCCTTCACTCCCAATTTCTGGCTGGTCCAGGGACTCGAATCTCTCGTCCGGGGACGTTTCGCTGATTTCGGCCTTTATGCCGCCGCACTTCTTTCCTCCGCCTTTCTGGCTTTGGCCCTGCTCCACCTGCTGGCGAAAAACATGTTTTTCCCGGCATGGCTGGCTTCTTTGGAAGAAATCAGCCGTCTGCCGACGGTTCGGGATCGGACACGCTGGAATCTCCTGGCCCTCGTTCCCGCCGGAAGCAGGATTCGCGCGCTTCTCACCAAAGACCTCATCCTGTTCCTTCGCGACCCTTCCCAATGGGCTCAACTAATAATCATTCTCCTGCTTCTCGTCATATACTTCATTAATCTGCGGTTTGTCCCGACGGATATCGAAATTGAACATTGGCGGTCCATTGTGGTGCTCATGAACTTCGTATTCACCGGGTTTGTCCTCGCCACCCTGGCTGTCCGGTTTATTTTTCCTTCCATCAGCCTGGAGGGCTCTTCCTTTTGGGTTATCGGTACTGCGCCAATTCCCGCCGGGGAACTGTTCAGGGAAAAATTCTGGTCCGCGTTCACCGTTTTTTTCCTCATTGCGGAACCGATGGCAGTACTCGCCGGTTTAATGCTACAGTTGGACGGTTTTTATCTTGTAGTGACTGTCAGCGGCATTCTGGTCATGAGCATTACGCTCTCCTGCCTGGCGGTGGGATTCGGGGCGGCGTTTCCCTCATTCGCGGAATCGGACCCGAGTCGGATCGCCTCCAGTCCCGGAGGCATTCTGACCATCACGGTTTCTCTCGGGTATGTCGGGTGCATGGCCGCCCTTGTCGCGGTCCCGCTCTACCGGTATACGGGTTATCTTGTTTCGGGGGGTATGTTTCCGTCCGTAAGCATCGCTGTATGCTCAGTGTTGATGCTCCTGCTGAATGTCCTGATGGTGTTTTTTGCGATCCGGCTGGGGACCCGCTCTCTGGCCAGAAGAGAGTATTAGATGGCTGGAAGGGTTTTCCTCGGGTGTCTCTGCCTTCTCCTCGCCGGGGCGTTTAATGCGACCGCCCAGGATGCGAGCGGACCGGTGAAGATTAAAATCAACCGGATCGTGTTCAATCCGGGAAACCGCTATGCCGTATATGTTCCCAGCCTCGAATTCCATGTGCTCTTTCAGCAGACCTCCAACTCTCTTCGCAGCGCTGTATCGGCGGACTATGACTACCGCCGTCAGGACATGGGCTTCGGCATGAGCCACGCGCTCTACCGGTATGTCATCAACCCCGGAGTCACTGTCGAGGATAATCTCTACTTTCGTAAAGTGTTCAACGATTCAACCGGCATATGGCGCAGAAGCCAGACCATTTCGCCTTTTCTGGTACATCAGTTGAGCAGACACTCTGTTGTCGGAATGGAGTTTATGTTCGAGAGGGAATCATCTCCCAGAATCCGGGAGGGTTCCTCGATTGTCCGGAGCCAGGACCGCTCCATGAAAGTGTACTACCTTTTCCAGTCCCAGAGCCCAAGCGCCAGCCCGTGGAATCATCGTCTTCTGTATGTTTCCCTTGCCCGGTCCTACAAGGTTCTCAAGGGAAATTTCAACTACCTGCTTATCGAGACTTTGAGCCAACGCTCTTCGGAACTGAACAAATATATCCGGTATAAAAACATCTTAAGTTTCCGGGGAAATCTGACACCCCAGAGTTCTCCGCTTTTTTTCCTCGGCGGCCATTCCAACCTGATTGGGTACGAGGAAGACGAGTTCTGGGGACGGCAGGTGTTTTACACCCAGAACCTGTTCGAGATCAAGCCCTTTCCGGACCTTTCGTTCTCTATCAATAGAGCCAATTTCCGGCGCCTGGCGATTCTTTTCCAAATTGACTTGGGAAAGGTGAGCGGAGCTCCATTCATCGAGAACTTCCGCCGTCAGGACAACAGTCTTCGCGGGGGTATCGGGCTTGGGGTGGGATTCAATACGGATCTGCCCTACATGCCGAAAACAGATATTCATTTCATCATGGCGAGTCCTTCGGACGAACCGGGCAGTGTCAAATATTATGCCGGATTCGGCGGCTGGATAAACTGATGACGGCGTGGTCCGGCAGGCGGGGTGTGGAGACGTAAATGCTTGACGGATAATGAAAAAAGTTGTATCTTCTCATGATTATCGAAAGTAGGGCAAAGATTTAGCGGGTCTGGGCGTGGATAACCGCCGGATGCGCGGAGGATTGGAGCGGTGAAACGGTTCACGGTCGTGTTGGTGTGTACGGGAAATCTGTGTCGGAGCCCCATGGCTGAAGGCATTCTCAATGACCTGATCCTTGATGAAACATCACGGAAGCGTGTTGCGCCGCCCATTGACGTCTTTTCCGCGGGAACCCATGCTGTTGATGGCCAGCCAGCGTCGCGCCATGCAGTTACGGTTGCGGGAGAACATGGAATCAGTCTCCGCTTTCACAGGTCGCGGCGGCTTACCGCCGACCTGGTCCGGCATGCCGACCTGGTGCTGGCCATGGATCGCGGACATGTGGATGCGATTCGCAGGATTTGTCCGGACGCCGGACATGTGAGCACGGTGAAGGAATACGGTCGGAGCGAACCCGTTCCTGGAATGGAGCGTGGTATAGACGACCCATATGGCGGTGATCTGGAAGACTATCGTGCGGTGTATGGCGAACTGCGCGAGGAAATCGTCCGGATTGCGGAAATACTGTTTCCCCGGGTAATGAACTGTCTGGCCCGGGACGGGGTGGATTCGTGAACCGGACGGATTGCGGAGGGCGGCCGACCCTCTCGGCCTATCTCATCACGCGGGACGAGGAAAAGAATATCGCCCGGGCCATAGAGAGCGTTCGGTGGATGGATGAAGTGGTCGTGCTTGATTCCGGGAGCACGGACCGCACTGTGGAAATCGCCGAAGGTTTGGGCGCGAAGGTCCGGATCGAGCCGTTCCGGGGTTTCGTGGACCAGAAAAACCGGGCCATGGAGCTTTGCGGCGGGAACTGGCTGTTCAATCTTGACGCCGACGAGGAGGCGACCCCCGAACTGCGGGATTCGATTCTCGGTGTCCTGACCGGGGCGAGGGACTGTCTTCCCGATGCCTTCGCGGTGAATCGCCGCACTCTGTACATGGGGAGATGGATACGCCATTGCGGGTGGTATCCGGAGTACCGTATCCGGCTTTCCAGGAAGGGATCGGCCCGGTGGGAAGGCGAACTGCTCCATGAAGGTCTCCGGGGCAACGGTTCACCGGGACGTCTGGCGGGTGATCTGCTGCATCGTCCGTATGCCGGGATGGCCGAACACGCCCGGAAGATTGTTTTCTACTCCGACCTGTGGGCGGGTCGGGAGGCGGCGCGGGGGCGGAAGGCACGGGTTATCGATCTGGTGACCAGGCCCGCGGCACGGTTTCTCCGGATGTACGTGCTGCGGGCCGGGTTCCTGGACGGTGTTCCCGGGTTTGCCGCATCGGTGATGGGGGCATGGTACGTTTTCATGAAGTATGCGAAACTCCACGAGCTTTCAAGGACTTCCGAATGACCGGCCTTACCGTGGCGCATGTGAACGACAGCCACACCTGGCGCGGCGGTGAACGTCAGGTGCTGGAACTCATGAAGGGTCTGCGCGACCGGGGGGTGAATAATCTGCTGGTCTGCCGGGCCGGCAGTGAAATATCCCGGCGCGCCCGGGAAAATGGGATTGAAACTGCACATTTTCCCCTGATGGGAGAGTGGGATGTCGCTTCGGCGTTCCGGATGAGAACTTTTCTCGCCGAGCGGGGGGTCGGCATTGTGCATGCGCATACCGCGCACGCCCACAGCCTGGCGCTCCTCGCGCTGACCGGCAACCGGTCCTGCCGTCTGGTGGTATCCCGGCGGGTGGATTTTCACATTCGGGGACTGCTGAGCAGACGGTGGAAGTATGGGGCTTCAGTGGATCGCATCATCGCCGTTTCGGATGCCATCCGCCGGATTCTCATTGAAGACGGGGTGGATGCCGAACGGGTCGTGACAGTCCGCTCGGGGTTCATTCCGGATGAATTTACCGAAGACCGTGGCACGGACCTGCGGAGTGAATTGGGTATCCCGGAAGACGCGGTGGTGATTGTCACCGTGGCGGCGCTGGCGCCGCACAAGGAGCACTGTATTCTGCTCAAGGCGGCGCATCTTGTGTCCCGGTCCCATCCCGAGGTTCGCTTCCTGCTGGCCGGAGAAGGAGAGATGCGTTCGGAAATTGAACGTCTCATCCGGAATCTCGGTCTGCGGCAGTCGGTAACCCTGCTCGGGTTCCGGCGAGATATCGCTTCGGTATATCGGGCCGCCGATATCTTCGCCATATCCTCGAGCGAGGAGGGACTCTGCTCGTCACTCCTGGACGCCATGTACTTTCGTCTCCCCGTGGTGGCAACCCGCGCGGGAGGAATACCGGAACTGGTAACGGACGGGCTGAACGGGTACATTGTCCCGGTGAACGATCACGTTTCCTTTGCCGACCGCTTGTGCGCGCTGATCGGCCAGAAGGAACTGCGGGAGCGGATGGGAGCTCGTTCCGCTCCCGTCCTGGAGCGGAATTCCATCGCCCGGACGGTGGAGAAAACTCTTGAAGTGTATGTTGAAGCAGTTGGTAACGAGAAAGCAGAAAGGCAAGTGAATGAATAGAATCGGCTTAATTCTGGGTATTTCGCTCGTGACGGTCTGTGTCGGAGTGTTCGCTGATGAGGATGGGGCGCGCTTTCAGGGAAACCTGGATGCGGCAACCGAACGGTTCATTGGAGGATCTCCGGGCGCCACCGAGACCACCCCGGCCGATGCATCGGAGCGCAATATCTCTGATCCAGCCAAGATCCCGACCGTAAAAGGCGGTAAAACCGGACCCGATCCCTCCACTGGCGGTCGGGCCGAACCCAAAGCCGCCGAGGTACTCGCTCAGGCTGCTTCCGCCGAGGCGCTCCCGATCATGCGGAACCCGGAATTGAAGGGACGCGAGCTGACTCCCGAAGTCGTGGCCGAGTATCCGGATGGAAAGTATATTCCCCGGGTGGTTGCGAACCGTGCGTGGGGAGTGGGCGAGGATCTGAAGTTTGCGGTCGATTACGGGTTCTACAAGGCCGGAACCGCCACCATGTCGGTGATTGGCACGGAACAGGTCAACGGCGGTCTCGCCTATCATATCCGTACAACCGCGGAGTCGAACGATTTCATTTCCTCCTTCTACAAGGTCCGGGACCGGGTGGAGTCGTACATTGATGTGCGGGGGATTTTTTCCAGACGCTTTGAAAAACGCCTTCGGGAGGGGGGATACAAGTCCGACGAATTCGTGGATTTGTACCATGACCGGCTCATTGCCCTGAGCACCAAGGAAAAACGGGCCCTGGTGGAGGTTCCGCTCTACGTGCAGGACATCCTGAGCACACTGTACTACATCCGCACCTTTGATTTGAAGGTGGGAAAGACCGAAACCATTGAGACATATGCCGACGGGAAAGTGTATCCGCTCAAAGTCGTCGTGCACAAGCGGGAGAAAGTTGAGGTGCCGGCCGGGACGTTCACCTGTCTCCAGGTGGAGCCCATTCTCAAGTCGGAAGGTATTTTTCGCCAGAAAGGGAAGCTGCTCGTGTGGCTGACCGATGACCAGTACAAAATTCCGGTCAAGATGACCAGCAAGGTCACCATCGGGAGTATCGCCACGAAGCTCGAATCATACAAAAAAAGCACCGGGTTATGAAAAATCGCTTTGATTTCAAGACAGTTTTGTTATTTTCCGCAGTAATCATGGGAACCGTGGGGTGCGGCGCCCATAAAGCCGCTGTACCGGAACGGCCTCCGGATGCCGTGGAAGAAATCGATCCTTTTGCGTTCGGTGATGAATTTGCCTTCCGGACAAAGGGAATAAAAACCACGGAATCGGTTAATTCGGGTGGCGTTACAACACCCGCGCGGGAACGGAACCCGGTGTCCGTCCCCACTCCCAACCAGCGCGGCTCCGCCGATAGTGACTCGGGCGTTCCATCCGCAGTAGGAACGCCTCAGCCGCAGGATGGCGTGGTGTACCGGGTCCAGGTCGGGATTTTTGAAGAGCGGCCCTCCGCTATGCGCCGGGTTGAAGAAGCCCGGGCGAAGACGGACCAGCCGGTTTATCTGGAGTTCGAGTCCCCATTCTATCGGGTTCGGGTTGGAAATTTTTTAACGAAAAAGGAGGCTGAGGAGTACGTGAAAATCCTTCGGGACGAAGGATTTCACGGTTCATTCTGGGTTATGAGGAACGTCAGCACACCATAGCATAGGGGGAGGTCCATTGAAAGACCATGTACTGCGGGTGGTTTTTGTGTTGCTGTTGTTGTCTGTGTACGGGTGCTCATCAAGCCGGGTCGTCCGGCAGGATGAGGTGGAAAACTCGGACGTTGTCGCGTCGATGAACGATAGCGCCGTAACGGATGCGGAAGTTGATACTTCGGGTATTCAAAAATATGAGCAAGAAGAATCGGTTCTTGCCCAAATTCTTGCATATTACGAGCAAATTCTCGTCGCGCACCGGGAAGGTGATTTCGGACTGGCGGAGACGCTTATTGACAGCGCGTTTGTGATGTATGGGCAGGTTAATGTTGACGAGATCACCGACCAGTCGCTGGTGGCGCGTTTCACTTCGATCAGCAGTTCCCTGGCCCGGGAATACGGAGTTATTCTCATGGACTCGGATCAGATCTCCCAGGAGGACCCCGAGTCCTGGATTCCCGATCTCTCCGATGCCGAGCAGTTCAAATCGGGACAGTGGTCCGACGAGGAACTCAAGTCCATCGTCAACAAGATTTCCCGGAAATGCGACATTCCCATTGACTACAACGAGAAAGTCCGGAATTCCATTTCCTATTTCCAGAATTCCGGGCGCAAGCACATGACCCTTTGGCTCCAGCGCAGCGGAAGATATATCCCCATGATGCAGAAGGAGTTCGAAGAAGCGGGGGTTCCGCTTGATCTGGCGTATCTGAGCATGATCGAGAGCGGTCTGAATCCGCGTGCCGTCTCATCAGCCCGGTGCGTGGGGCTGTGGCAGTTTTTCTACACCACGGGCAAGATGTACGGTCTCGAGCGGAACGAGTGGTACGACGAGCGTCGCGACCCGGTTAAATCCACCAAAGCCGCGGCCCAGCATCTGAAAGATCTTTTCAAGCTCTACGATGACTGGAATCTGGTGCTGGCGGCCTACAACAGCGGATCCGGACGGGTTTCCCGCGCCATCAAATCCGGCGGGCTCAACGACTACTGGCGGATGAACCTGCCCAAGGAAACGCAGAATTACGTTCCCACCTTCATGGCTACCCTCATCATTTGCAAAGCGCCGGAACTGTTCGGGTTCGAAAATATCCAGCCGGAACCGTTGCTTGATTACGAGACCGTGGAAGTCCGGCCGCGTACCAGCCTGAAAGTTGCCGCCCAGTGCGCCAGTATGGATATGGAAGAGATGCGTCTGCTCAACTGTGAACTGATCCGCGACTGCGCACCCGGCGGAAGGGAAAACTATCAGCTCCGAGTCCCGAAGGGGTGCGGTTCACAATTCCTGGCGGAGTACGCCAAGCTGCCGGTGGAGAAAACCACCAGCCAGGAAGCGGTCGCATCATCTTCCGGAACCATTTACCGGGTGCGCTCCGGCGACACCCTCTCCAAAATCGCGAGCAGATACCGGGTGAGCCTCTCTTCTCTCATGAGCGCCAATAGGCTCAAACGTTCCAGCCATATCAGGATCGGGCAGAAGCTGGTGATTCCCGGAACCGCGAGAACGGCATCCGCTTCAGCGTCCAGTTCATCCTCAAGCCGGTCGGCGGCAAAACCGGCCGGGATCAGCGGTGGTACGACCAGGTACACCGTTCAGAAAGAGGATACTCTTTGGGAGCTCGCTTCCCGTCACAATACCACGGTGGACGCTCTTGTGGCAATCAACAATCTGCGCGATTCCTCAAACCTGAAAGTTGGGCAGACCATCCTCATTCCGGGCTCGGGGAGCGGTTCCGGCAGTTCGTCGGGGTCCGCGGAGCAGGCATCCGCCGGTTCGGAAACGGTGACTTATGTGGTGCGTAAAAACGATTCTCTTTATGAGATTGCCACCAAGTACAGGGTAAGCTACAAGGATATCATGGTCTGGAACAAGATCAAGGACCATCGGAGAATCAAGCCCGGCGACCGTCTGGTTATTAAAACGAGGGGATAACACCCCCTTTTCGAAATCGCTGAAAGCGGCGGAGGACCGCCGTTTTCAGCGGTAATCCCGGGATCGCGCCGGCACGTTCAGACCGGCTTTCCCCGTGCTGTAACAGGAAATGAAATGGCCCGCCATTTTTTTCCCCGTTGTGCCACCATCATCCGTCCTCGGATTCTTCCGTCCGTTCGCCGCGGAGATCCGGCCTGCTGCCGCCGGCTCCGGGTAGTGCGCGGAACAAGGAGTTAGCTGAATAGACCCCTGTGCGCCTGTGCGGTAAACACTCCAGTTCATCCATCGTTCATCCAACCGTTTCCGGGGGAGGAGAAGTACGTCTTGATGCGTTTAGTCAAACCCGCCATATTACTGTTAGGGGTGTTGCTCGGAGCGGGCGCCGCCCTTTCCGGAGAGGCCGACCTGTCCAAAGTGATGGGCGCGATTTCTCCGGGGTTGGGCGCCAACGATTTGAGCGATATCATCTGGGACGGGCGCACCATGTGGATCAGCGGCTCCGGCACCCTGAACCGTCATGTCAGCAACTTCGACACCGTCTACGATTGGCAGACTTACCGGCAGCTCCCCGGCTTTGGGCAGGGGTCGATTTTCGCCATGGCTTCCTCGGGAAATCTCATCGTCACTTCCTGGGGATGGTATGAGGATGTTCAAGATCAGAGTATTCCGTTCAGTGGCGGGTTTTCTGTTTCAAGAGATAGGGGAGAATCTTGGACGCATGTTCCGGTCGTCTCGATCTTCCCTGATCGGGCGGAATGGAAACGTCCGGAGGCGCTTATTGCCACATGGGACTTTGCGATCTCCGAAGGGACAATATGGGCCTCGACGCTTACGGCATTTCTGCTCCGGAGTGATGATGCCGGTCAGACCTGGTCTGTTGTCCTCCCGGACGAAGGACCGCTTGATTATGCCAATCCAAAACTGAACTATTTTGGTCAATGCGTGGACGCCTACGGCGATACTGTCTGGGTAGGTACTTTTCAAGGTATTAATTTAAGCACTGACCGGGGTTCGACTTGGAAAAACTTCTCATGGAAGTCAGACGAGCAAATTGATCTGAACAATCCAAAGCCCGGTAATTTCGTCTATGCTGTCGAGCACAAGGTTGTAAACGGAAAAACTCACGTTTGGGCGGGCGGCGCCCCTTATTCAGGTAACGACGGCTATTATGGCATCTATCACACCGATGACAACGGCGCCACCTGGCAGATCAAGTCCACCAATTACAACGCATGGAATTTCGCCTTCGGCCACGCCGGGGCGAGCGATCCGGCGGTAAGCGATTCAACCGTATTCGCCGCCTCCGATTCCGGTCTCGCCGTATCACATGATCTTGGAGAAACCTGGGACATTATGGATATCCGCGAGACGGATCTTCTCAAGTGGAACCGGGGTGAACGGGTGGCCGCGGTGGCCGTGGTTGCCGATACACTCTGGGCTACCAGTTCCAACGGCATCGCCCGGACGACCGACTGGGGGAAGACCTGGGAAATATTCAAGGGTATGGTCCGGGTCCCGACCCTAGACGAGGGAAAGACCAATGTGGGGGTTTCCTCCAACCTCGACGGTGTGGAGACGTATCCCTACCCTAATCCCTTCTCACCCTCGCGGAGCAACGCGGATTATTCCCGTACCCGCATCCATTATGCGCTGACCAGTGCGGCCCGGGTGAGCGTTTCGATTTACGGCTATAACGGACGGAAGCTCCGGGACCTGGTGATTGACGCTTCCCGTGCGGGCGGACGCGAGTATGACGAAGTGTGGGACGGCCGCGATGAAAGCGGCAATGTGGCTCCCAACGGCGTCTACTTCTACATGATCAAAACCGACAAAGGGGATATGGCTCGTGGCAAGATCGTGGTTCTCGACTGAACGCAATCAGCGGATAGCGGCTTTCTCTTTCGTGCTTGCAATGTGTGTGATATCCGCCGGATCCGTTCGGGCGGAGAACTATCGACCCTGGGCTGGTGATTTCCTCCGCATGGGAGTCGGCGCACGCGCGCTGGGACTGGGCAATGCCTACACCGCCGTATCCGGCGACATATACAGCGCCTACTACAATCCCGCCGGGCTTGCCTTCATGGAGGGTAAGCAGTTTACGGTCTCTCACCGGTACATGAGCATGGACCGTCACTTCACCCATGCCGCTTTCGGAACCCGGGTTGGGCCAGACGCCGATTTCGCCCTCTCCTGGATCGGGGCGGGCACGGACGACATCATGGGGCGCGACCTGAACGGCAACCGGACCGGAAAAATCGAGGACAGCCGGAACTCCTTCGCGGTTACGTTTTCCAAGATGTTCACATCCAAAATATCCGCCGGGCTGAACGCCAAAGTGTCTCTCTGGAAGTTGGGGGGAGAAGATGCCAAGGCGGTCGGCTTCGATGCCGGAGTCACGGTCCGTCCGGTGGAAAGCCTCAGCCTGGCGCTTGTTGTGCGTGATATCAACAGCCGTTTCACCTGGAGCACCGGTCGCTGGGCCGATGTGATCGGGGGCGCCGACGGGCAGTCCATGGAAAAGCCGGACGAGTTACCCCTGTATGTTACCGCCGGAGTTGCCTGGAAACCTTTCGGGGAGAAGCTTCTGCTTTCCTTTGCCGTCGAATCGGTGGAGGATGATCCGGTCGGGTATGATTTCGGGGCGGCTTACACGTACAACCGCATGCTTACCCTCCGGGGCGGCATTGCCAACTACACCGCTTCCGACGGTCTCGATTACGGTTCGCTGACCGCCGGGTTCGGTCTGCAGGTAACCAGCACGGTGGGCTTCGATTACGCGTATGCCACCGACCTGATCGAGGATGACCGGGTACATGTGATTTCACTCAACCTGGGATACGGAGAGTAAGCCGTGACTGTACCGAAATATATTGCCGCGGCTCTGGCGCTGTTTTTGGCCGGGGTGGATGCCGCCGTACCCCAGGCGGTGTTCCTGGAATCGAGCAAGGCGGGAATGTCCTTTCTTCGCATCACCCCGAATGCCGCAAACGCCGGGCTGGCCGGGGCTGGACTGGCCAGGTCCGGTGATGCCGCGGCTTTCTGGGTGAATCCCTCGCTCCTCGCTTTCGGGGGTGACCGGACCGCCCAGTTTTCCCACACCGAATTTGTCGAGGGTATCCGTCAGGAGTACGCCTCCATTACGGGGCATACCGGTCTGGGCAGCCTCGGCGCGTCGGTGCAGCTTTTCGACTCGGGAGATATCGAGGGGCGTGACGAGAACCGTAATTTCACCGGAGATTACAGCATCAAGTATGTTGCCCTTTCACTGGGGTATGCACGTACATTGACCGAAACCATTGCGCTCGGAGTTACCTGGAAACAGCTCTTCGAGAAGGTTGCCGACGAGGATGCCGGCGGGTACGCGGTGGACGCGGGCATCACCTGGCGGACTCCGGTGGAAGGGCTCACCGCTGCCGCTGTGGCGCGCAATTACGGCAGGATGGGGGCGCTTCGTGATGAGCGGACCAAACTCCCTTCCGATTTTGGCGTTGGCGTTCTCTATGGGGGCGTGCTTCCGGGAGTGCTTCGGCCTTTCCGTCTGGCCGTTGACTATCTCTCGCCACGGTACAGTGATCCGGGTATTCGTCTGGGTGTGGAGGTTGAGCCGGTGGACCGGTTCTTCGTGCGAACGGGATACCGGACCGACAGCGACGACGAGGATGTGAGTTTCGGAGTGGGACTGGACCTCGGACGGTTTGCCGTGGATGTCTCCTATACCCCGATGGAGGAGTTTTCCGACAACGCCCTGCGGTTCACCCTCTCTCTGGAGGGATTCTGATGGAACAGATCATGAAAAAAGCCATCGCCGGTCTCGATGCGGATTACGCGGAAATCCGGATAGAACGGGCCGAGTCAACATCGCTGGCCTACATGGGGCCGGTGCTTGAAAATATCGGAACAACCCTGATCCTGGGCGGCTGTGTTCGCGCTTGCATTCGCGGGGGGTGGGGTTTCGCCTCCTTCAACCGGATCGAAGACGCTCCGGCGAGCGCCCGGGCGGCATGCGAGATGGCCCGCCTGGCCGGAGAAAACTCCACGGAACTCGCGCCGGTGGAACCTGTGGTCGCCACAGTCAGGAGTGTTGCTGAAATTGACCCGGCGACGGTTTCCCTGGAGGAAAAGCGGACGCTCCTCAAACGATATAACGACCGGATGGTTGCGGAGAAGGACATCGTGACCACCAACGCGGTCTACCGTGATCTGAAGAAAACCCTCTGGCTGCACACCTCCGAAGGCTCCATGATCGAGCAGGAGAAGGTCTACGCCGGAGTGCACCTCATGGCGGTGGCCCGGGATGGCGCCAATGTCCAGCGGGGCATGAAGTCCTTCGGCGACCAGCGCGGTTTCGGAACAGTGATGGACCGGGACGCCGAGGTGGAGCGGATTCTCAAAATCACCCGGGATCTCATTCGCGCACCGAAGGTGGAAGGCGGAGTGTATCCGGTCATTCTCGACCCGCAACTCGCCGGGGTGTTTGTTCATGAGGCGCTTGGGCACCTCAGCGAGGCGGATTTCGTTTACGAAAATCCTCAGGCCCGAGAAATGATGCGTCTGGGACGCCGGTTCGGTCCGGACTTTCTGAACATCGTTGATGACGGTTCTCTGGCCGGAGAGAACGGATACACCCCGTATGACGACGAGGGAGTTCCCGGCCGGAAGAACTATCTCGTCCGGAACGGCGAGCTGACAGGCCGTCTGCACTCCCGTGAAACCGCAGGGAAAATGGGAGAGACGCCCACTGGTAATGCCCGGGCCATCTCCGCCGCTTATCGCCCCATTGTCCGCATGACGAATACGATCATCGAACCCGGCGAAACCTCTTTTGACGCCATGTTGGATCATGTGCGGAACGGGATCTATGCCTGCGGCTTCCTCGGGGGCAACACCGATCTCGAACGGTTCACCTTCAGCTCGGCCTATGCCTACCGTATCGAAAACGGGCGGATCACCACCCCTCTGCGGGATGTCATTCTCTCCGGGAACGTGTTCGACACTCTCAATCAAGTCGCCATGGTCGGAAACGACCTGACCCTGTTCGGCGGCCTCGGCGGGTGCGGCAAAGGCGATCAGTCGCCTCTGCCGGTATCGGACGGTTCCCCTCACATCTGCATTCAAAACGTCCTGGTGGGTTGATATGATCGAAAAAATTCTGGATATCACCGGCCGCCGCCGCGCCGCCGCCGAAGTGTTCCAGGCCGAGCGTCTCACGGTGGAAGTGACCTTCGAAGCCGGAAAGCTCAAGACGGCGGAACGGAAGACTCTCCTTGGCGCCGGACTTCGCGTTATTCACGAAGGGCGGCTCGGATTCGCGGCAACATCCGATCTTTCGCGTGTGGAAGACCTGGTGGAGAATGCGTTTTCCGCAGCCAGGTTCGGCAAGGAAGCGGGCTTCACCTTCCCGGGACCTTCCGCGAGCGAAGCCCGTGCTTCTTTCGATCCGAAAATCGAGGCCTACACGCCCGCCGAGGCTGTCGCCGAAGGAAAACGGGCCATTGAGGATCTGCGGGGATGCTGTCCGAAGGCCCTCACCGATGTCTCCCTTGCGGCCTCAGTTACTTCGGTGCGGCTCGCCAACTCCGCCGGAATGGACTCCCGATATCGCACCACGGATTTCCGGCATTCCATAACCTCGGTGATCGTGGAGGGAGATTCCATTCTCTGGGTTGCGGAAGGGGGAGAGTACGGCGTTCTGGACCTGCGTACCGATGAGTATGTGGGAAAAATTGCCGAACGCGCGCGTCATGCCGCCACGCCCGCCCCGAAAGTGTCCGGAAAACTCCCGGTTCTCTTTACCGCGCAGGAGCTCCCCAATCTTCTCCAGTCGGTTGAACTCGGGGTGAACGGACGACGCATGGTCAAGGGCGACAGTCCCCTTATTGGTCGGGAGGGCGAGCGGGTGCTCGGGGATGTCACTCTCGTTGACGATCCATTCCGGGCGGATGCGCCGGGAAGCAGACCCTTTGATGACGAAGGTGTGGCGTCACAGCGGACCGTGCTCTTCGAGAACGGGGTGTTCCGTTCCTTTCTTTTTGACCTGGATACCGGGGCTCAGGCCGGATGCCCCTCCACCGGAAACGCCGGACGGGGCATGCTTTCGGCGCCGTCGGTTGCCGCTTCCAACCTGGTGATGACTCCGGGGGAGGCCGACCCCGGCGAAATGGTCCGCTCACTCCGCGAGGGGATTGTCATTCACGGAGTTCTCGGCGGCGGCCAGTCCAACCTTCTCGCCGGGGATTTTGCTCTCAACGTCATGCTCGGGTTCCTGATCCGCGATGGTGAAATAGCGGGTCGTCTCGTGGATACCATGATCGCCGGCAACGTATACGATGCTTTTACGTCAATCGCTGCCATGGGGAGAGAGGTGAAGCCGGTCGGCTCACACTTCCTGCCCGATGTGCTTTTCTCAGAACTTTCCGTATCCAGCAGGTAACATGCGGTATAGAAAAATATTCATATTTCCCGGTGACGGCCGGTATGCGGCCGATGATGGGGGGACCGCTCCCCGCCGGGGCAACCGTTACTGGGTCCATCTTGTCCTGTTTCTGCTCACCGTCTTTACCACGACGATGGTGGGATCCTTCATGGAAGGAAACGACCCTTTCGGCAGCATAGCGGGATTCGCGAGCGGCCTTCCCTTTTCTCTGACCATCATGAGCATACTGGGTGTTCATGAACTTGCCCACTATTTCGCCGGGCGGAAGTGGGGGATCGAGGTCACTCTGCCGTACTTTCTCCCCGCGCCCTTTCCTCCCATCGGTACCTTCGGCGCGGTGATCCGGCTCAAATCCTCCATCCCCAACCGTCGCGCCTTGGTGGATCTCGGGGTATCCGGTCCGCTGGCCGGGTTTGTGCTCGCGGTTATCGCTTGTGTCGTGGGCCTTGCCATGTCCGAGGTGGTTCCCGTTCAGGGCCGTGAGGACATGGCGCTTACCCTGGGCGAGTCCCTGCTTTTCAAATTGCTCGGGCATATCGTGATCGGTCCCGTGCCGGAAGGGCAGGACATCATGCTCAGTTCCATCGGCTTCGCCGGGTGGATCGGGTTGTTTGTAACCGCGCTCAACCTCATGCCCTTTGGCCAGCTCGACGGCGGCCATGTGCTGTTCGCCCTGTCTCCGCGTGTACATGACCTGTTCCGGCGTATTCGGGTTCCTGTGCTGATCCTGCTGGGATTGTCGCTGTGGAGCGGCTGGTTTGTCTGGGCTGTTCTTCTGTTTTTCCTCGGCGGTCCGCATCCCTATCCGGACGTCATGAACCAGCGGCTGGGACCTGTCCGAACCGCACTGGCTGTTGCTGCCATCCTGGTCTTCATCCTCAGCATCATACCATCGCCGATAAAGGTGGGATGATGCCATGAGAAACGGTGCGATCCTTGCCATTTTCACCGGTTTATTTCTGCTGACCGCGTGCAACAATCCCTTCAGCACCCGCACTCCGGAAGAACCGCCGGAAAGCGGCGCGGTATTTCTGCCGCCCACCTCCCCGGAGAAAGTGCTCCATAATCTCCAGGAAGCGGTGGGTGCAAAGAGCATTCAGGACTATCTCGATGTTTTCAGCGATGACTTTACCTTTGCACCCGATCCGGGTGATTCGCTTTCCCATGAGCAGTATTTCCGGACTCCATGGAACAAGGATCGCGAGAGTGAGTACGCCCTGAATTTCTTTCAGCAGGCCCAGCTGGATTCCACGTACTCCTTCGACCTGACAACCTACGCTCCTTCTCTGTATCAGCCCGGCGAGCAGATGTATACCTACCATTACCTGATGTCTTACGGACGGCCGGGGGAACTTGCCGAAGTCTACGGCAGGGCGTATCTGTATTTCCGGGAAAACGAGGAGGGAAGGTGGAATATCTATCTCTGGGTTGACAGCCGGGCACGGAAGAGTTCCCCAACTTGGGGGGTACTCAAGACGCAGTACCTGTAACTGCTGGGAAAATCAGATCATGTGAGCACGCATGGTCCGCCCGGACGCAGTGGAAACGCAACGCCCGGAACGGTTGTTTTTTCTTGGCCTATCCGTGATCCCCTTGCGCGCGTATCCGGAATCATCCGGGACAGTGAACGATGCGCCGGGAACCAGCCAAAACAATTGGCGGGCCGTTCAGGATGTCACAGCGTGAAGCAGCGAAATAAAACGATCTGTTAATGCTGCCGGGTGGCCTGAATTCGACGAATTTGGAGAAATTCCTGTTGCGCATCGGACAGGTTTTCGATACCATACAGGTGTATTCCCCCACAGTGGCATACGGTGTTTCAGTCCCGACACCATGTTTCGAAGGATGGTTGTCATGAAGCTCGGCCGTGTTACCCGCATTTGTGCAGTTCTCGTTCTCCTGTCTCTGATCATCGGCGCATGTATATTTTCGCCTGATAAAGGCAATGAGACCATTCAGGCTGACAATAGGATCAAGGTGGCGGCATCTCCGGACAGCGTGGTGCACAATCTGAAAGTCGCCTTTGACCAGCTCGACGTGGAGGTGTATCGCAACTGTCTGAACGATAATTATTTCTATGTCAGCCGGTCCGAAGTGGATGACCAGGAAATCCGCTGGAACAAATCAGAGGACGTGCGGGTTGTTGAGAATGTCATAAATGGGTCTACAAAGTTCGTGTTTCAGGCGGTGGAGCATTCCCGGTATCTGGAATATGGCGAGAACTGTCCCGACAAACCCCAGGGAGCGTCCATCTCTCCTGACCACCCCGACGAAATCTGGACCATTATTCGCTATACTGTGGACATGCAGATATTCACCAAACAGCACGGTGATATTGAAGTCCATCAGTTCATGGATTTCAAGTTCCGGGAGGATCAGAACGGTCTCTGGTCCATTGTTGAATGGAACGATATGACCAATATGTGATATCCGGAGGGCTTCTTTGCCCCGTAAGCAGAACAGAATAATCTCGGTCCTGTATGTCATGCTACCCCTGACCGCCCTTGCCGCGGCAGGGGTAGCCTCGTTTCTGTGGTTCTCGGCCGGTCGTCAGACACAGAGCGTTCTGCCCGGGGAACGGCGGGATGAGCCTCAATCCGTTGCGCCGGACACGTTTTCGGATAGTCTGAAGGAGGCCCTTCCGGCTCTTCTCAGGGAGTACGGAGTTGGGGAGAAGGGCATTCGGAAGGTCAAGCCGGATTCTTCCCTTGTGGGAATCCGGGAGGTGTACCGTGTCGCGGTCCCGTCCAGCACTTCGCTCTATTTCCTTCACCTGAAAATCCGGGAGATGGCGGGAGAGCGGGGCGGGGAAGTGCTCAGCGGCGTGGAATCCGCCGACGGACGCTCTCTTACCCTGAAACTGGGATCTCGTTCTGTCGCCACGGATTTTGTCATCCTGCAGAAGACGCCGGGGCTCGAGGTTAAGAAGGCGGTGATGGCGGTAATCGTGGACGATCTGGGAATTCACGGCATTGAGAGTGCGCGACGTCTCTGCATGCTCGGACAGACAGTCACTCTTTCCGTGCTTCCCTTTCAGCGGAATACCCGGGAGGTGGTGGATCTTGCGGTGGAGACGGGAACGCCCTATCTGCTGCATATGCCCATGGAACCTTCCGGTGCCGCGGAGGATCCGGGCGAGGGCGCCATTCTCACCGTGGATTCGGACATCGTTATCGAGCGGAAACTCGCGCTCGCCTTCGACAGTGTATATGGCGCTCGCGGTATGAACAACCACATGGGGTCCAAGGTCACCGAAAATCTGCGGGTCATGGAAACGGTCATGCGCTATCTGCGGGTCAACGGATGCTTTTTTGTGGATTCGCGCACTTCGCCCGGGTCGGTGGCCCATGCGGTGTCCCAACGGGCCGAAGTAAAATGCGCGGCCATGGCCGGATATCTCGATGTGACCGATGATCGGGAGTCCATCAGAAGGCGTCTCCACGAACTGGCGACAACCGCCTTTGAGCTGGAAGAGGTAATCGTTATCTGCCACGACCGTCCCGCAACCGTCGATGTGCTCGAACAGGAACTGCCCCGTCTCGCGGAGCAGGGGATTCGGTTTGTCGCTGCCGCCGAACTGGTGAAATAGCCGGCAGCACATTCGCCGCAACGCCCTGAAGGATCTCTTTCTGACTCAGATGAACAGCGGACCACCTGAGTGAGAAGGGGATAACACAATCGACACGAATCGCCCGGAAAGAGCGCAGGGGCGGTTCGCGAATCGCCCCTGCTTGCCAGCTTGTTTGCGGTTTTGTGGCATTCCCCATATCCCTTTCCAGAGAGAAGGCCGGTGCAGGTTTTGCTGCATGGGTTGAAAGAAGATGATGCGAAACATGGTCAACGGGCAAGAAACCGTGTCCGTTTGGGACCGTTGCAGTCACTTGCGTCCTTTGCCGTTGCCCAACCGCTCCGCTGGGCTTCTCATGATTTGACCGCTTTTTTAACGCATGATCCGGCATGAGTGCCATCACGATCTTTCCATCCCGCCACAGGTCAGGATCGTCAAACGGTTTTCCTCAGATATCATGACCAGCGTTCATACCGGACGATCCGGTCAAGGGGAAGCCGGTTTTTCGGGGGCGCTTCTCCGTCCGGGCAGCCCAGGGTGAGCAGACCGACGACGCGGACGTTGTCTGACGGCACGCCGAGTATCTCTTTGGCGCGATCTTCGTGGAAGGCGCCAATCCAGCAGGTTCCGAGGCCCAGTTCCCATGCGGTCAATGCCATGTTTTCCATGGCGATGGCCAGGTCGATGGGATAGCTTGGCTGGCCGTTGGTCATGGTGTACTCGGTTCCCTCGGCGCAGCACGCGATTACAACCGGAGCCTGGG
The DNA here is from genome assembly GCA_041690195.1 of Candidatus Latescibacterota bacterium. GTDB lineage: Bacteria > Latescibacterota > Latescibacteria > Latescibacterales > Latescibacteraceae > JAWLHT01. The sequence continues at coordinate 32,315 of JAWLHT010000001.1, read as the reverse complement.
CAACGAAGGATTGGTTCTTTGCCGCTTCGGCCAGCGCCCTGCGGGTTTTCTCGTCACGTACCACGATGAGCCGCCACTCCTGACGGTTTTTTGCGGACTGCGACCAACGCGCCGCTTCCAGTACTGTTTCCAGTTCCGGCTCGTTCACCGGGTCCGAAGTGTATCGTCGAACGCTGAATCGTCCTTTAATGATATCGAGAACGGACATTTTCATTCTCCTTTCGCAGCGCCTTCGCCGGATGGGACCACGTCAGGCGGGGGAACGGCGCGTTGTATTGGATGAAACAAAAATGAGTTTCGGGAGTCAACCTGTCCAGATGCGGCCAAGCGGTATGCTTCGTAAATCGGAAGCACCCTTTACCCGGTTGAAATGATTGAATTACCTGGATGTTACCCCTATATTATACGGGTACGAAATTCCCGGAGCAAGAAAGGTTTTCGATGAACATATTCGACCGGTATGTCATCCGTGAGCATGTGTCGCCATTTGTGTTTGCATTCTGTGTAATCATGTTCGTGCTCGTGCTCAAGCTGATGATCGATGTCATGAACCTCCTCATCACGAAGGGGGTTCCGCCCCTGATCATGGGTCAGCTTGTCGTGTACAGCCTGGCCTGGATGGTAGCTCTGGTGGTGCCCATGAGCGTACTGGTGGCCACGGTGATGGCGTTCGGGCGTATGGGTGCTTCCGGTGAAATCATCGCGATGAAAGCGGCGGGGATATCCATGTATCGCATTGTGACCCCGGTGCTGGTAATCGCCGCCCTGCTCACCGCGGGGATGGTCTGGTTCAATGACCGGGTGCTCCCCGAAGCGAACTACCGGGCGAAAAACCTCATGGCGGCGGTTGCCTTTTTCAAACCCTCGCTTTCCCTCAAAAACCGCGAGGGGCAGTTCGTCAGTGAAATTCCCTCCATTACGATCCGGGCGGATTCAATAGGACTTGAGGACGAGATGCTCTATGGAGTCACCCTGTTCCGTGGCACCGGGGAAAACTATGTTGATACCATTGTGGCGGAGACCGGGGCTTTCGTGTCAGACCCCGATTCGAACCGCATGACCCTGGTGCTCACCAATGGGCAGATTCATCACCATGACCCCAAAAACGAGGAGCAGTATGTCCGGAGCGACTTCCGGGAGTTTTTCCAGAATTTCACCGTTGACCTGGGATTCGATACCGAATTTCAGGGATCGCGGAACGACCGCACCAAAACCATATACATGATGCAGAACGATATTGCCCGGATACGCAACCTGAACGACGCGCTCGAACGTGAAATCGAACACCTCCCGGCCACCATGCCCGGGTACGAAAACCAGGTGAACCGGCTGTACGACGAAATTCGTAATAATATCCGGGATATTGCCGCCCTACAGGTGGAGATTCAGAAAAAGTACGCCATACCGTTTGCCTCACTCGTGTTCGTGCTGCTCGGGGCGTCACTTGGAATTTTGGTCCGGCGGTCAGGCGCCTCCATCGGCATCGGCCTTTCCATCGGGTTCTTCACCCTGTACTACCTCGGCCTCATCGGCGGCGAGAGCGCCGGCGACCGGATGATTGTCCAGCCGTGGCTCGCCATGTGGGCTCCCAATATCGTTCTGGGCGCGCTGGGGGTGTACATGCTCATTTATGCCGCAAGGAGATAAGGTGCGCATCCTTTCCCGGTATATCCTGAAAGAATTCATAACCTATCTGGTCTATTCTCTCCTGGCGTTCGCCGCGATTTTCATTCTGGTGGACCTGGTGGACAAGATGGACAAGTTCATAGACGCCCGGGTGGGGTTCAGTATAATCGCACTCAACTATGTCTTTTATCTGCCGTGGGTTATAACCCTGGTGACACCGGTGGCGATGCTGCTCGCCACCATGTTCAGTCTCGGACGGCTGGTTGGAGACAACGAGATTACCGCGATGAAGGCCTCGGGGATCAGTCTGTACCGAATTCTGTTTCCCCTGTATGTTTTTTCCCTGTTCGTGGGGCTTATGGTTATGCTGTTCGCCGAAATGGTGGTGCCGGGGGCGAACCTTCAGCAGAAACAGATCGAAGAATATGTGAAAGCCCGGAAGGAATTCGTCAAGGCCGGCGCCCAGAACGGACAGGGGCCCCGTTACTCTTTATCGCTTTTTTCCGATCGCGAACGGGACCGCGATAATGTTTTCCTGGTCAATGGTGACGGTCGGATCATTTATGCCAAGTATTACGTGGCCAAAACCCGCACCGCGGAAGGGGTGTTCATCATCCGGCCCGCGGAGCCGGGGGAGGACACGGCCGCTGGCTCCGATATCGCCCGGATCGCTTCCCGCATCGACGCCGATTCCATGGTGTGGTCGGATAGTGGATGGGTGCTCCATAACGCTGTCCAAAGGACATTCACCGAGGGAGGGGTGATCCTGGAGCGTAACCCGACTCTGCTCGCCTCGTTCGTGAACCGCAAGCCCATAGATTTTGCGCTGGTGGCGTTGGAGCCGGAATCGATGAATTTCCTGCAACTGCGGGAGTATATCGGGAGTATCAGGGAAAAGGGCGGGGATGCCTCCGAATGGCTGGTTGACCTTTACCTCAAACTATCCTTTCCGTTTGTATCCTTCGTCATTGTGTTTTTCGGCGCGCCCATGGTGGCGGGTTCGGTCAAGCGGGGCAAGGCGGCTTCCTTCGGCCTGGCTCTCATGATCAGTTTCGCCTTGTATACGTTCATCAACGTATTCCAGGTTCTCGGCCGTTCCGAAACGGTTGACCCGCTGTTTGCCGCATGGGTTTCCAACATCGTGTTCCTGTGTCTTGGAATTGTCATGCATCTCCGCGCCAGCAAGTAAGGAAAACCGGGGGGCTGCCGCCCTCCCGGTCTTGTCCCGCGTTATTGTCGGAATCGAAGAATCGTGCTGACTTATTTGTAGAGTTTTACCCCGACCCGGGAGGCCACCTGTCGGATGTGCTCTTTCGCTTCCGGATACTCCTCATCGGGGATATGTTCCGGTTCGAGCGCTCGCGGCCATTTCAGGTGGCTCATGCGGAGCAGGTAGGTCTCGTAGTCCAGCACTCCTTTCCCCGGACATACTTCCTGAACCAGAACGGTCTGCTGATCGGGAAGGATGTATGAGTCCTTGGCGTGGCAGCCGAGAATGTCTTCGCCAAGAAGATCGAAACATTCCTCGATGAGTTCGGTGCTCTGGTAGTAGTTGTGCAGGGAGATCATGTTGACCGGGTCGAGATTCACCTTGATCCGGTCGTCGCCCACATCTTCCATGAGCCGCTTGTGCGCACGGGGACCGTCCACGATGGTGGTAACCTGGGCTTCCATGCCGAGACACACTTTCATCCCCGATGTATCCCGGAGAACCTGGCGGACGCTGCGGACCAGGAGCTTCCAGGTCTCCGGACTCCAGTTGTCGGGATGGACGTTGATTAGATACCTGGGATCGCGGCAGCCCGCGACCGTCCCCACCATGGGGCATTCAACGCTTTCGGCGACCTCCATGCAGTGAACGAGGCGTTGCAGGTTCCGCTTGAGCGCCTGGTCGTCCGGTGTCACCAGGTTGGTGTAACCGCCGACCTCGTAAATGATGATGTCGTATTTGCGGCAGGCGGCAACCACTTCGCGGCGTTCCGCGGTGTTCATGGAGTTCCAGGGTTCTCCGACGTTTCCCCCGGCATGCCGCGCACCTTTTACCGCGGTATATCCGGATTCGCGGATTCGCCGGATCATGTCGTCGGGGCTCTCCGACCCGTTCCGACGGATGTTGATGGCCTGACGAATTGGGGTGAGGCCCGGTGTGAGCTTTTTGTTTTGTTTTCCCCTTTCTTTCGCGGCGGAAGAAAGGGATGGGGCGGTAATTGATATTCCGGCCAGGATTCCGGCGGAGGCGAGCAGGGCGCGTCGGGAAATTCGGGATTTCATGGCATGTGCTCCATCGGTAAGTGGAAAAGCGGTAATCTCGGTAATGAATATATGATACTTACCGGGTGTACTGTCAACGGGAAATGCAGGGCGCCTTTTGTGGGGAGAGAGAGCGCCGCTTTCCGGAGCCGGTTCTTTGCAAACGACCTCGTTGTCCCCGTTTACAATACGGGTTCTCCGGCGCTTCGGTACCGGATACGGGGTTTTTCTAAGACCGGTGTGATTTCTTCTTGACAAAAAAAATAACTTTACTACTTTACTAAGCCTTTGTGTTAACGGTAGTAATGCAATATACTGAAGTACAATTTCGAGGAGGTTTTATTCATGGCTACTACTGCTGATTTCCGGAACGGGTTCACGTTCCGGGAAGGTGGCGATCTATTCAGTATTGTCGAATTCCAGCACGTCAAACCGGGAAAAGGCGGCGCTTTCGTCCGGACCAAACTCCGGAACGTGCGTACCAAAGCGGTCATCGAGCGGACCTACCGTTCCGGTGAAAAGGTTGATGAAGTTCGTCTGGAGCGTCGTTATTACGAGTATCTCTACAGTGATGGCGAGCAGTTCGTGTTCATGGATAACGAAACGTACGACCAGATACACATCGAACCGGAGCAGATCGGTGATTCCCGCCGCTTCCTTTCCGAGAACATGGTATGCGGCATCCTGTTCCATGGAGAAACCGTGATTGAGGTGGAATTGCCGACTTTCGTGGAACTGGAGATTGTGGAAACCGAACCCGGCTTCCGGGGAAACACCGCCACCAATGTCATGAAGTCCGCGACTCTGTCCACGGGTGCGGTTATAAATGTGCCGTTGTTTATCGAGACCGGGGCGGTGGTTAAGATCGATACCCGTACCGGAGAGTATATCGAGCGGGTGAGCAAGTAACCGAACCGGATGTGTGGCGGCGCTGCTCCCGGATTGTCGCGGGTTTCGGAATGGTTGTGATTATCTGCGTCGGGCAGGCTGTAAAAGGCCGTTAGAATCTGAAGATCGTTCCCCGGTCCCTCTCTTGTTGAGATAGTCGTTTCATTGCCCTGTGGCATGATGAGGGAGGGGCGTTGGGGAGGATTTTCTTGAAGTACGGCAAACAGTGCCCGTTTTCTGTATACGCAGTACTGGAAGAATTGCTTGCCTATCACCGGTTGATGAGGGTTGATGTCGTTTTCCGGAAAAGCCGTTGGCGGCCATGATAACTGACTGCCCGGCCGGTATACCTGGATTGAACTCGCCGGATTCCGACGTGATTAAGTTCCGGTATGCGTTTTGAACGGGAAAATGGCAGTTCCGGGACCGGTTTGCCCTGCCTCCGGCAGAGCGGGAATCATTCCTTGTTGGACTAGGTTTCGAAGGTTTCGTTTATGATAGAGCAAAACGGTGTATTCAGCCGTTTGTGACCCCAACGGTGTGATACGCCCAAACATTATTGTGAGAGGAAAGAGGATAGCAAACATGTCCCTTGACAGCAGCATGAAAATCCCCCGTGACCTGTTTTACACCAATGACCACACCTGGATTCTCGTCGAAGGGAACGAGGGGATCATCGGGCTTACCGACTTTGCCCAGGCGGAACTGGCGGAAGTGGTGTACGTCGACCTGCCGGACGTGGGGTCCGAGGTGGTACAGGGTTCGCCTTTCGGGACAATTGAGGCCATGAAGACCGTGGCGGAGTTGATTTCGCCGGTATCGGGAGAGGTGATCGAGGTCAACGATGCCATCGAATCCGATCCCCGTGTGGTCAATATGGATCCCTATGGCGAGGGTTGGATGATCAGGGTTATCATGCACGATCCGGACGAAATCGAGAATATCCTGACCCCCGAGGATTACATGGTGTACGTTACCGGCGAGGAATTGGAGTAGACGCCGGATCAAACAGTGCATCCCCGAGCTCGCGGGGATGGGCGAAACCGGCGGCCGGCGGATTGGGGAGATCCCCGGCGGCTGGATGCCAGGACGGAACTCCCGGAACCATATCCCGGAGAACCGTTGCGGAGGTTCCATTTTTTTTATGAACAGCAATTATTCCCTTGACATGCCCCGCTAAAAATCGGTATTTTTAATCGCTGTATCCTATAGTCAATTTTCATTTGTTCAAGCATTGGAACGGATGGATTTCCCATGGAAAACCGGGTTTTTCGTTGCACGGAGATGACTGATGCGCGTTTCGCCGGACGCAAGGGTTCGGCGTGTCTGTTCTCCCGTAACGTCCCCGGCTTTTTTGTTGTCTCCGCCCTCGTAGTACATCGAATTACCCTGCTTCTCGGCCTTGTGGTAATCCTGCTCCCGGTAGCGGGATGAAGAGGCCACCTACGAACCCAATTCCATGAGCAACATAAAGTTCGATAGGAGCCTCTCGGAAACTCTCCGAAAGGAAGAGGGATGCTGTATATCAATTGTGAATTCGGGCGGGCGGATCGGCGGTTTTGGACAAGCGGTACGACGTGAACACGAGGGTTATTTCATATAACGCAGTATAACGCGCGGAGAAGCCGGGCGTTCAGGGAAAATCCGGATATCCGGCCGCGAATGGTTTCCGGATGACGGCGTGGGTCGGACCCTGAATTCCGGCCCCGCACTTTCAGGAGTTCGATGATGAGAAGCGATGATGTTACCAAAGGATATGAGCGGGCTGCGTCACGGTCGCTGATGTATGCGACCGGGGTGGATAACTCCCAGTTGGGACGTCCCATGATCGGTATTGCCTCCGCTTTTACCGATCTGGTTCCCGGGCATGTGGGCATGCGTGATTTGGAACGATCCATCGAGAAGGGTATTCACACCGGCGGCGGGAGCGCTTTCATCTTCGGCGTTCCGGCGGTGTGCGACGGGATAGCGATGGGGCACAGCGGTATGAAGTACAGCCTGTGCACCCGTGAAATCATCGCCGACGCCATCGAGTGTGTCATGATGGCCCACAAGCTCGACGGCATCGTGCTCCTGACCAACTGTGACAAGATCACCCCGGGCATGCTCATGGCCGCCGCGCGGCTCGATATTCCCGCCATCGTGGTCACCGCAGGTCCCATGTATTCCGGCAACCTGAACAACCGTCGTCTGTCCCTGGTCGCCGATACCTTCGAAGCCATCGGAAAGTACCGTCAGGGGCTCATCACCGAGGACGAGCTGACCGCCCTTGAAATGGAAGCGTGTCCCGGGCAGGGTTCCTGCCAGGGTCTCTATACCGCCAACACCATGGCCTGTATCACCGAGACAATGGGAATGTCGCTGCCCGGCTGCGCCACCGCGCTGGCGGGGTTCGCCCGGAAACGCCGCATCGCTTTTCGTTCCGGCGTCCGGGTGTGTGATCTGGTGCGTGAAAACATCCGGCCCCGGGACATCATGACTCAGGCCGCTTTCGACAATGCCATCCGGGTTGACATGGCGCTCGGTGGATCGACCAATACCGTGCTCCACCTGCCCGCCATCGCCCATGAAGCGGGGGTGGACCTGCCTCTGGAGCGGTTTGACGTGCTCTCCAAGGATACGCCGCACATCACTTCGCTTCTTCCCGGCGGCGAGCATTTCATGGAAGACCTGGAGTACGCGGGCGGCATACCGGCGGTGATGAAGGTTCTCGGCGGCAAGCTGCAGGACAATCCGACCCTGTCCGGGCTGAGCGTGAAGGAAATCCAGGACGGTTCGCCCGAGGGCAATCCGGAGATCATTCACGGGCTGGACAACCCCTATCACGCCGAAGGCGGCATCGCCATCCTTACCGGCAATCTCGCGCCGATGGGCGCGGTGGTGAAGCAGAGCGCGGTTTCACCCAAGATGATGGTATTCAAGGGCAAGGCCCGGGTGTTCGATTCAGAGGAAGATTCGCTGGAAGCCATCTTCAACCGCAAGATTCAGCCCGGCGACGTCGTCGTGATCCGGTACGAGGGACCAAAGGGCGGCCCCGGAATGCGGGAAATGCTCCAGGGTACCGCGGCGCTCACCGGCATGGGGCTTTCCGACTCGGTGGCGCTTATCACCGACGGCCGGTTCAGTGGCGGAACCCAGGGACCCTGCATCGGCCACGTTTCTCCCGAAGCCATGGAAGGCGGCCCCCTGTGTGTTGTACGCGAAGGGGATGAGATTCTGATCGACATCCCCGCCCGCAAAATCGAACTCCTCGTCAGCGAGGAAGAGATGAAATCCCGTATGGCGTCCTGGACGCCGCTGGAACCGAAGGTGAAGCACGGTTATCTGGCGCGCTACGCCAAACTGGTCACTTCCGCGGCGACCGGAGCCATTCTGAAGAGCGAATAGAGACTGAGAAGTCAGGAGACCGAAGTCAGAAGTCAGGAGAAATGCCAAAGAGCGTGAATGATGCGGATTTCAAGTGTCTGTTCATGTCAATGCTCAAAAATCCTGGTGGCTCCTGACTCCTTCTCAACTAAATACACAGGGGTTTTTACACATGAAAATGAGTGGTGCTGACATATTCGTCGAATGTTTGCGGAGACACAACGTCGAGGTGCTTTTCGGGTATCCCGGCGGCGTTGTCATTCCGTTGTTCGATAAATTGTACGATGCGAACGATATCCGTTTCGTTCTGACCCGACACGAGCAGGCCGCGGCTCATGCCGCCGACGGGTATGCCCGTGCAACGGCAAAACCGGCGTCTGCCTGGCCACCTCCGGTCCGGGGGCGACCAATCTGGTCACCGGAATCGCCAATGCCTACATGGATTCCGTGCCCATGGTGGCGTTCACCGGTCAGGTGCCCATGTCGCTCATCGGTACCGACGCCTTCCAGGAAGCGGACATCACCGGTATCACCCGTCCCATCACCAAGCACAACTTTCTCATCAGCGAAACATCCAAGATGGCCGATATCATCAGTCAGGCCTTCCACATTGCCTCGACCGGGCGGCCCGGACCGGTGGTGGTGGATATCCCGAAAGACGTGAGCACCGGTGTGATTGACTTCGATTGGCCGGAGCGTCAAAGTATCCCGCTCGGATACCGAATTCCGAAACTCGCGGATACCGAGAGTCTGGAAAAGGTCGCCGAAGCCATCCGGGGCTCGCACAAGCCGTTCATTTACGCCGGAGGCGGCGTGATTATCAGTGGGGCGACTTCCGAACTGGTGCGGTTCGCCGAGCGGATAAACGCCCCGGTGACCACGACCCTCATGGGACTGGGCGGGTTTCCCGCCAACCATCCCCTTTGGGTCGGGATGCCCGGCATGCACGGCACCTACACTGCCAACATGGGATTCACCGACTGTGATCTGGTGATTGCGGTGGGGGCGCGTTTCGACGACCGGGTGACCGGAAAGACTGAGGAGTTCGCAGCGAATGCCAAGATCGTTCATATCGATCTGGACCCGGCCGCCATCGCCAAAAACGTCGAAGTGGACATCGCTGTGGTCGGTGATGCCAAGGCTGTGCTGACCCAGCTTCTTGAGATTGTTGACGGCCGTGAACGGAATGGCTGGAACGAGCACATCGAGAAACTGAAACGGGAACGCCCGGTGTACTACATCGACACTCCCGGTGTTCTCAAGCCCCAGTATGTCATCGAGCAGATTTATGAGGTTACAAAAGGTGAAGCGGTTATCGCCACCGAGGTCGGTCAGAATCAGATGTGGGCGGCGCTGTACTACAAGTATGACTATCCGCGCCAGTTCATCTCATCCGGCGGTCTGGGAACCATGGGTTTCGGACTCCCGGCGGCCATCGGAGCACAGATCGGCCGTCCGGACGCCGTGGTGTTCGACATCGCGGGCGACGGTTCCATTCAGATGAACATTCAGGAGATGGCGACCGCGGTCCAGAACGGACTTCCGGTCAAAATCGCCATCCTGAACAACCGCTATCTCGGCATGGTGCGTCAATGGCAGGAGCTTTTCTACAAGAAGCGTTACTCCGCCACCTGCATCGACTGCCAGCCGGATTTCGTCAAGCTGGCCGAAGCGTACGGCGCCCACGGGCTGCGGTGCGATCGGAAGGAAGATGTCCGCGCCACCATCGAGAAGGCGTTGGAGATTCCCGGGCCGGTGATCATGGATTTCATCATTGACCGCGAGGAAAATGTCTGGCCCATGGTCGCTCCCGGCGAGCCCATTCACAAGATGATGGAGGGGCATCAGATATGACGCACACCATTTCAGTGATCGTCGAGAACAAGTTCGGGGTTCTCGCCCGGGTCAGCGGTCTTTTTTCTTCGCGCGGGTATAATATCGACAGCCTTACCGTCGGCGAGACGAACAACCCCGCGGTTTCCCGCATGACCATCGTGGTTCGCGGCGACGACCGCATTCTGGAGCAGGTCATCAAGCAGCTTGAAAAGCTGGTGGATGTCATCGATGTCATCGACCTTCCCGAGGGAACCTATGTCGGGCGCGAACTGTGCCTGATCAAGGTGAAATGCCGCAATGGGGCCCGAACCGAGGTGTTGGAAATGGTGAACGTTTTCCGGGCCAAGGTGATTGACATCGGTCACGAGACACTTGCCATCCAGATCACCGGCACCGGGGATAAGGTCGATGCGTTTGTCCGTTTAATGGAACCCTTCGGGATCGCGGAACTCGCCCGCACCGGCATGGTCGCCATGCAGCGGGAACTGCCCGCGCCGTCGGGAGAATGAGCGGTTACCAACTCCCCGTGGCCGGTTGAATCGACCACGGGGAATGTTGATTCGATATTCAGTTATTTCAGGTATTCTGGCACACAGGCGCTCTCATGTAAAGGGAGGTATGCAATGCGGATGTACTATGATAACGATGCCGACAAGGCGATTCTGAAGGACAAAACCATCGCCATTATCGGTTTCGGATCCCAGGGCCACGCCCAGGGGCAGAATCTGCGGGACTCCGGCTACAATGTAATCGTGGCCGAACTGCCGGGCACCACCAACTACCAGCTCGCCACGGAACTCGGTTTCAAGCCAATCAGCGCCGCTGAAGCAGCCGAGAAAGCCGATATCATCCAGATTCTGCTTCCGGATGAACTCCAGGCGCGGGTGTACAAGAGCGAGATCGAAAAAGGGCTGAAGCCGGGCAAGGCACTGGTGTTCTCTCACGGCTTCAACATCCATTTCGGCCAGATTCGTCCGCCGAAAGATGTCGATGTGTATATGGTCGCTCCGAAGGGACCCGGTCATCTCGTTCGCCGCGTCTATGAAAGCGGCGGCGGCGTTCCTGCGCTCATCGCGGTGTACCAGGATGCAAGCGGCAAGGCCAGGGATTTGGCTTTGGCCCATGCCTGCGGAGTCGGAGCGGGCCGCGCCGGAATCCTTGAAACCTCCTTCCGCGAGGAAACCGAGACTGATCTCTTCGGCGAGCAGGTGGTGCTATGCGGCGGTCTGACCGAGCTCATACGCGCCGGTTTCGAGACCCTGGTCGAGGCCGGATACCAGCCGGAAGTGGCGTATTTCGAGTGTCTCCACGAAGTCAAGCTCATTGTGGATCTTATCTATGAAGGCGGTATTGCCAACATGCGCAGTTCCATCTCCGATACCGCCGAATATGGTGATCTCATTACCGGCACCCGGATCATCACGGACGAAACCCGTGAAGAGATGGCTCAGATTCTGGGTGAGATCCAGTCCGGCGAGTTCGCCCGCGAGTGGATTCTGGAGAACCAGGCCGGACGGCCGGTGTACAACGCGCTCAAGCGCATGGGCGAAGAGCACATGATTGAAGAGGTCGGCAAAAAGCTCCGCGGCATGATGCCCTGGCTCCACAAGTAAAGAATCACCGGCGTTCACCCGCTGACATTTCTTCCGGGCATTGACGGGAGAAGAAACAGGGGAATCGTTATGGAACGTGCCTCTCCTCACCGGCAAGCCGGTGAGGAGGGGCACTCGGTCAGGATATTGTGATTCCTTTTTTCCTCGAAAGGGGGTGGTCATAGTGGACAGGCGTTCCACGGGTCTCGATGAAGGCGGTTCGGGCGGTCTTGCGAAGTTGAACAGTGAGGATACACCGCGCTTGTCTGCGCACACCCGCTTTCAGAGGAAGGCACAACATGGATAAAGAGAAAATCATTGTATTCGATACGACGCTCCGCGATGGTGAACAATCCCCCGGAGCGTCCCTGAGTATCAAGGACAAACTCCAGATCGCGCTCCAGCTCGAACGGCTGGGGGTGGATATCATCGAGGCCGGGTTTGCGGTGTCCTCGCCGGTGCAGTTCGAGGCGGTGGAAATCTGCGCTGCTGAGGTGAAAGGCGCGGTGATCGCCAGTCTGGCCCGGACCGTGGAGAAAGACATCCGGAGCGCCTACGAAGCGCTCAAGGGCGCGGTGCGGCCGCGTATTCACACATTTATTGCCACATCGCCCATTCACATGGAATACAAACTCCGCAAAAAGCCGGAGGAAGTGCTCCGCATGGCGGTCGAGGCGGTTACCCTGGCCCGGAGCTTGGTGGAGGATGTGGAATTCAGCGCGGAGGATTCCTTCCGCAGTGACCGCGGCTTCCTGAAGGAAGTGGTGCAGGCCGTGATCGCCGCCGGGGCGCGGACCGTGAACCTTCCCGATACGGTGGGGTATGCCATTCCCTCCGAGTTCGGACAGTTTATCCGGGAGATCATGGACGGGGTCCCCAACGTGGGCGATGCCGTCATCAGCATCCACTGCCACAATGATCTTGGACTTGCTACCGCCAATTCGGTCATGGCTGTCCGCAACGGGGCCCGTCAGGTGGAAGTGGCGGTGAACGGCCTCGGCGAGCGCGCCGGGAACGCTTCCCTGGAAGAAGTTGTCATGGCCATTACCGTGCGGAATGATTTCATCGGGTTCGAAACCGGTATTGACACCCGGGAGATTTATCGGACCAGCCAGATGGTGTCCAATCTCACCGGCATCCGCGTACAGCCGAACAAGGCCATTGTGGGCGCCAACGCCTTCGCCCACGAGTCGGGAATCCATGTTGACGGTTTGCTCAAAGCCCGTCAGACCTACGAGATCATGACCCCGGAGTCCATCGGGCTTTCCGACATGAAGATCGTGCTCGGTCGTCACTCCGGCAAACACGGCTTCAAAAAGCGGGTCGAGGACATGGGGTACAAGCTCTCCTCGGAAGAGATTGACGCCGCTTTCGAACGGTTCCTGGTGGTGGCGGATAAAAAGAAGGAAGTGTTCGACGAGGATCTTGCCGCCATAATCGAAGATGAAATCCGGAGCGTTCCGGAGTTTTTCAAACTGGAGTATTTCCATATTTCCAGCGGTTCTTCCACCATTCCGACCTCGACCGTGCGCATGCAGGTTAACGGCGAGACGCATCAGGAGTCGGCGTGGGGCGACGGTCCGGTTGATGCCACCTTCAAGGCCATCAATCACATTGCCGAACTTCCCATCACCCTGGAGGAATATTCGCTTCGGGCGGTTACCGCGGGAACGGAAGCCATGGGCGAGGTATCGCTCCGCATGGTGGTGAATCACGCCTTTGAAATTATCGGACGCGGAGCTTCGACCGACATTCTGGAAGCTTCGGCCAAGGCATATGTGGACGGGTTGAACAAGATCCGGCAGCGGATGGAATCGGACGCCGCCCGGAAGGCGAACGGAGATAGATGATGGGAATGAACATAACCGAAAAGATCCTGGCCGCACATTCCGGACGTGATTCCGTACGTCCGGGAGAACTGGTGAACGCGAAACTGGACATCGTGATGTGCCATGATGTCACTACTCCGCCAGCCATCAGCATGCTCCAGAAGCTTGGGATGGACCGGGTGTTCGACCCCGAAAAGGTCGTGGTGATCCCGGACCACTTCGTCCCGAACAAAGATATTAAGAGTGCCGAACTGGCCAAACGGCTGCGTGAGTGGGTCCGCAAGCACAACATCAAGAACTACTACGAAGTGGGCGAGAACGGCGTCTGCCATGCCGTGCTGCCGGAAGACGGCTGGGTGCTGCCCGGACGGACCATTGTCTGCGGTGATTCCCATACCTGCACGCACGGTGCACTCGGGGCTTTCTCGACGGGAATCGGTTCCACCGATCTCGCTGCGGCAATATATTCCGGCGAGCTGTGGTTCAGGGTTCCGGAAACCATGCGGTTCGTGCTCAACGGCTCGCTGCCCCAAGGCGTGTACTCCAAGGATGTGATCCTGGATATTATCCGGCTGGTCGGCGTGGACGGCGCGTTGTACAAGGCCATGGAGTTTACCGGGCCGGTAGTTGACGCTCTCTCCGTGGAGGCGCGCTTCACCATCGCCAACATGGCCATCGAGGCTGGCGGGAAATCCGGTATCATGAATCCGGACGAGAAGACACTGGAATACCTCCGCGGCCGCACGGACCAGCCCTTCACGATTTATACCTCGGATCCGGATGCCGGGTACGCCGAAACGATTGAGATCGATTGCTCTTCTCTGGAACCGATGGTTGCCTATCCTCACCTTCCCTCCAATGGCAGAAAGGCGAAGGATGCCGGGCCGGAGAAGATCGACCAGGTCTACATTGGCTCCTGCACCAATGGGCGGATCGAAGATCTCCGTATCGCGGCGGAAATCCTGCGAGGACGGAAGATTGCGGAAGGAACCCGCTGCATCGTGGTCCCGGCCTCCACCAAAATCTGGCGTCAGGCCATGAAGGAAGGGCTTTTTGACATCTTTTCAGATGCCAAATGCGTCGTGTCCTCCCCGACCTGCGGCGCCTGTCTCGGTGGGTACATGGGTATTCTGGCCGCGGGAGAACGGTGTGTGTCCACCACGAACCGCAACTTCGTGGGCCGGATGGGATCTCCGCAGAGCGAGGTCTACCTGGCGAGCCCGGCCACTGCGGCGGCGACCGCGCTGACCGGACGGATTACCGATCCTCGAGAGTTCATGTGAGAAACGCTTCCATCCCCGCCCGATCCGCGAGCCGGAGCGGGCGGGGGACAATACATATGGAACGAATCGTTCCCCGCCGGTGTTCACCGGAGGGAACGGATGCAGTTCAAGGGAGAAGACGATGAAAGGCAAGGCGCACGTTTATCCGCGTGACCATATCAATACCGACGAGATCATACCCGCCCGCTACCTGAACACGGACAGCGAGAGCGAACTGGCCCTCCATGCCATGGAGGACATCGACGCCGACTTCCTGAAAAAGATGAAACCCGGCGATATCATTGTGGCGAAAGAAGATTTCGGCTGCGGTTCCTCCCGGGAGCATGCGGTCTGGGCACTCCGGGGCGCGGGCGTGGCCTGCGTCGTGGCTGAGAGCTTTGCCCGTATTTTCTACCGGAACGCCATCAACAACGGCTACGCCGTGGTGGAGTGCAAAGGGATTGCGGAAGAGGTCAAAACCGGCGACGAGCTTGATATCGACCTCACGGGTGGGGTTCTCCGGAATCTGACTTCCGGAAGGGAGTTCCGGTTCGTTCCATTGCCCGACTTCGCTTTGAAAATCGCCCGGGCGGGCGGACTGCTGCAGTCGATTAAGAAATCGTAAACTGCATTCCCGTGCGACATGGTATGAATTGTTTCGGCGCTTCTGGAGAGATAGATGAGGCAGCCAGTCCTGGTTGACGAGGCCATATACCCGGATGAAGGGGTTCTAAGCTCCGCACTGGGCGATACCTTCCCGGCGTATTCCGAATTCGTCAGTGCAATCCAGTCCGAAAGCATCGGTTGCGCCTGTCTTTGGAAGTACTACAGGGATGGCAAGAGCTGGCTTTGCAAGGTAACGTTCCGGAAAAAGACCGTATTCTGGCTCGCGGTCTATGATGGTTGTTTTACGGTGGGATTCTATTTTACCGAGAAAACCGGGACGGGTATTCCGGCTCTTGACATCGATGCTGCCGTAAAGGAACAGTTTGCATCGGCGAAACTCATCGGGAAACTGAGGCCGCTGGTATTGACGATCCATGGTCATGGGCGGTTGAACGATGCATATGTTCTCATCGAGTACAAGAAGAAGTGCATATAACTGCATGATTACATGCCCGAAATGAGGAGGAAGCGGTGAAAAAGATCGCGGTGATCGGTGGAGACGGGACTGGACCGGAGGTGGTGGCCGAAGCGTTGAAGTGCCTCGCGGTAGTTTCGAAAAAAGTCGGCTTCGAGTATGAAACCCAGTCCTTCGACTGGGGCGGCGAGCGGTATCTGCGCACCGGCGAAGTGCTTCCGGAAGATGCGCCCGAGACGCTGAAAAAGTTTGACGCCGTTCTCCTCGGAGCTATTGGTCACCCCGACGTGAAGCCGGGTATCCTTGAAAAAGGGATTCTCCTTCACCTGCGGTTCGCGCTGGACCAGTATATCAATCTTCGTCCGGTAAAGCTGTACGAGGGTGTGGAAACCCCCTTGGCCGGTAAAGGACCGAAGGATATCGACTTCGTCGTCGTTCGCGAGAACACAGAAGGCCTCTATGTCGGAACCGGAGGCTTTATGAAGAAGGGTACCCCGGACGAGGTCGCGGTCCAGGAATCCGTAAACACCCGCAAGGGTGTGGAACGCTGCATCCGCTTCGGGTTCGAGCTCGCCCGCAAGCGGAACAAGGACAAGAAGGTCACCCTTTGCGGCAAGACCAACGTCCTCACCTTCGCCTGGGACCTCTGGTGGCGGACCTTCAATGAAGTCGGCGAGAAGGACTACCCTGATATCACCCGCGATTACGCCCATGTTGACGCCACCTGCATGTGGATGGTGAAGAATCCCGAGTGGTTTGACGTCATTGTGACCGATAACATGTTCGGTGACATCATCACCGACCTCGGCGCGGTGATTCAAGGCGGCATGGGCATCGCCGCCGGCGGCAACCTGAATCCAGAGGGTGTCTCCATGTATGAGCCCATCGGCGGCAGTGCGCCGAAGTACACCGGCACCGGCAAGATCAATCCCATGGCCGCGATCATGAGCGCGCAGATGATGCTCGACCAGATGGGCGAAGTCCGGGGAGCTGAAATACTGGAGAAAGCCTGCATCGAGGTTATTTCCAGACGGATGAAGAGCATGGCTGCCGGAAGGATGGGCATGACCACCTCGGAAGTCGGCGATGCCGTCTGCGAGGAAATCGAAAAACTGTAGCGCCCCGTTTCATCTTCGGCGAATCGTTCGTCCCGCCCTTCCCCGCATGGAAGGGCGGGGTACGAGCCGGACCGGGACGGGGAAAGCTTTAAAATTCTCCGCGGCCCGGTCGATTGTTACGGGATATTCTTCCAGGCCGTACGGGAGATGGAGGAGTGCGGATGGACAAATCGAGACAGGCTGAGCTCAAGCGGGAGTACAAGGAGAACCGCCCTGCCGCAGGCGTGTACCGGATTAAGAATACGGTCAACGGAAAGATATTCATCGGGTCAAGCGTGAATGTGAACGCGCGGATCAACCGCCACAAGGCGGGATTCGCCTTTCTGGACAGCCACGAGCTTCCGGCGTTGATTGCGGATGTGAAGGAATTTGGCAGGGACAGCTTCGCTTTCGAGGTGCTCGAACTGCTCGAGGGGGAGTACGATTCCGATACGGCGCTGAGGGACGATCTGAAGCTTCTCGAAGAAATGTGGCTGGAGAAGTGCGCGCCTTACGGTGACAACGGCTACAACGTACGGTGATTTGACCGGAATACATAGAGGAATACGGAAATGCGGGTGGAAATATACGACTCCACGCTGCGCGACGGCGCCCAGGCGGAAGCGATCAGTTTCAGTCTGGAAGACAAACTTCTCATCGCCGAGCGGCTGGACCGGACCGGAGTGCACTATATTGAGGGCGGGTGGCCTAATCCCACCAATCCGAAGGACATGGAGTTCTTCCGGGAAGTCCGTCGCCTGAATCTCTCCACAGCGAAAGTCGCGGCGTTCGGGTCCACCCGCCGCGCCGCCAACCCTCCGGAAAAAGATCCCATTCTCCGTACCCTCCTGGACGCGGATACCGAGGTGGTCACCATTTTCGGGAAAAGCTGGGATTTGCATGTCCTGGAGGTGCTCCGCGTGTCCCTGGAGGATAATCTCCGCCTTATCGAGGATTCCGTTCGTTTTCTCAAAAACGCGGGTCGGCACGTGGTGTATGATGCCGAGCACTTTTTCGATGGGTACAAGGCATCTTCCGAGTATGCGCTCAAGACGCTGCGCGCGGCGGTCGAGGGGGGCGCGGACATTGTTGTGCTCTGTGATACCAACGGTGGGAGTATGCCTTCGGAAATTGGGGACGTCTGTGATGTGGTTCGTCCCTTTGTGGGGATTCCCTTTGGAATGCACTGCCACAACGACGGGGGAATGAGCCCGGCCAATACCCTTATTGGCGTGGCGCATGGCGCTTCGCATGTTCAGGGCACCATCAACGGCATTGGAGAACGGTGCGGCAACGACAATCTCTGTACCACAATCCCGAATATCAGGCTGAAGCTGGGATTTGAGTGTATTCCGGAAAAGAAACTTTCCGGCCTGATGGCGCTTTCCCGTTTCGTTTCAGAGATCGCCAACGAGGCGCACAATCACCGCCAGCCCTATGTCGGGGAGAGCGCTTTCGCCCATAAGGGCGGCGCCCACATTGACGGCGTCCTGAAAAACCCCCGGACTTTCGAACACGTTGATCCGGAACGCACCGGAAACCAGCGGCGATTCCTGCTTTCCGACCAGTCCGGTGGCGCGACTGTCATGACCAAGCTCAACGGTGTGTACAAGGGGCTGGAAAAAAACGGTCCCCGGGTAAGGGCGGTGCTCGCGGAACTGAAGCAGAAGGAGCACCAGGGATATCAGTACGAAGCAGCTCAGGGCTCCTTTGAGCTTCTCGCGGCCCGGATAATTGACGGATATCAGGCGCCTTTTACACTAGGGGGCTTCCGGGTCATAACCGATCGCAGGGATGACGGGGTGATGGTCAGCGAAGCTACCATCAAACTTACGGTGGGCGGGCAGCAGGAGCATACCGCTGCTGAGGGGCATGGTCCGGTGGACTCCCTGAACAGCGCTCTTCGCAAGGCGCTCAACCGGTTTTTTCCTTCTCTGGCATCGGTGCGACTGGAGGATTACAAAGTCCGCGTGCTTGGCTCCGATGATGGCACCGAGGCTCGGGTGCGGGTGCTCATCGAGTCAACCGACGGCGACACGGTCTGGGGTACCGTTGGAGTGTCCGAAAATGTCATTGAGGCCTCCTATATCGCTCTTGTGGATAGTCTTACCTATAAGCTCGTGCTTGATGAGCGGAAGCGGAAATCCGCCCCTGACGCAAATCTTTCCGCCTGAACGGTCGGCATCATGTCCCGGGAGGCCGGTGAGCTGGTTTCCCGCCTTCCGAAATGAAATGAGCGCGTGGTGATGTTTTTTGTTGATTCCGGATTCTGACTCCGGTATTTCTGTGTATGAAGTGATTCGCCGGTATTGGCCCGACGTGTGTGACGTATTGGAATTCCGGCATGGATAGATTGCAGCAACCCCGTTTCGGAGCGAACGGTGCGAATCGGTCCGGATGCAGGGTATTACGCCGGTGCTTTTCCGTGCGATGGGAAGCCCGGATGCACGATCCGAAACGACGGATACACTCCGTCGCCTGAACGGTTAACCGTCCAGTTTCAGAAAGGTGATTCGCACGGCATGAGTATACAGCACAAACGAACCGCGCGCCTGGAGAAACTTCCCCCGTACCTTTTCGGCCGTCTGAACGACGCCAAGCTGAAGATGCGCCAGGAAGGCATTGACATTATCGACTTCGGGATGGGGAATCCCAATATCCCGACACCTCCGCATGTGGTTGAGAAACTCCGTGAAACGGTGTGTGATGTCAAGACGCACCGATACTCCGCGAGCCGGGGCATTCCCAATATGCGGAAGGCCATCTGCCGGCACTACAAGAACTATTATAACGTGGACCTCGACTGGAACACGGAAGCCATTGCTCTGCTCGGTTCCAAGGAGGGGCTTTCCCACCTCATGCTCGCGCTCCTTGATCCCGGCGACTCGGTGATGGTCACCAATCCGACTTTTCCGGTGCATATCTACAGTGTGGTGATCGCGGGCGGCAATGTTGTGGCTGTGCCGCTCACCGCAAAAACCGGATTCCTGCCCGCGATGGAGGATATTTCCCGGGAAATCTGGCCCAAGCCGAAAGTCATGGTGCTCTCTTTCCCGCACAACCCGACCACGGCCAGCGTGGACCTTGACTTTTTCGGCGAAGTGGTGGAATTCGCCAAGCGGACGAATACCATCATCGTACACGACTTCGCATACGCCCATCTCGGCTTTGACGGATATACTCCTCCCAGCATCCTTCAGGTCCCCGGGGCCAAAGATATCGCGGTGGAGTTTGTAACCATGTCCAAGGTTTACAGCATGGCCGGATGGAGGGCGGGGTTCGCGGTCGGAAACGCCAACGTGATTCAGGACCTCTACAGTATCAAAGGGTACTTCGATTACGGTATTTTTACTCCGGTGCAGGTATCGGCCATAGCCGCGCTGGACGGTCCGCAGGATGTGGTCACGGAAACGGTGAAAGCTTACCAGAAGCGCCGTGATACTTTCGTGGACGGTCTCAAGAAGATCGGGTGGGAAGTTCCCCGTCCCAAGGCGACCATGTATATCTGGGCTCCCATACCTGAAAAGTATCGTCACATGGGTTCGATGGACTTCTCCATGAAACTCCTTACAGAGGCCGGAGTGGTGGTTTCTCCCGGAATTGCATTCGGCGGACTCGGTGAAGGGTATGTACGGATTGCGCTCGTGGAGAACGAGCACCGGATCAATCAGGCCGTACGGAATATCAAGAAGTGCCTATTCTAAGAAGGGAACGGGTGTGAAAGAGATTGTCGGAGGAATCACCGCGCCCCGTGGCTTCAGGGCAGGCACGGCGGAGTGCGCCATCAAGTATTCCAGCCGTCCGGACCTTACGGTTATCGCGTCCGATACGCCAGCAGTCTGCGCCGGGATGTTCACCACCAACCGTATCAAGGCCGCACCGGTGCTGGTGAGCCGCCGTAATGTTCAGAACGGCGCCGCGCGCGCCATTGTCGCCAACAGCGGGAATGCCAATACCTGCAACGGCGAGGATGGCATCGCGGCTGCTTTGGCCATGACCGTGGAAACCGCCCGTGCGCTCGGATGCGAACCAGCCGATGTTCTGGTCGCTTCAACCGGGGTTATCGGACGGCCGTTCCCCATCGAGAAAGCGGTCGCGGGAATTCCCCGGGCGGTGGCTGCTCTTTCGGCAGAAGGCGGAGCTCTCGCCGCACGGGCCATCATGACCACCGACACCGTGCCCAAGGAAGTCGCGGTTGAAATCGAGGCGGGTGACGTTCCCGTGCGTATCGGAGCCATTGCCAAAGGATCCGGGATGATCCGGCCGGATATGGCGACCATGCTCTGTTTCATCACTACGGATGCCGACATAGAGCCTTCCGCGCTCCGGAAGGCTCTCCGCCATGCCGTTGCCGTCAGTTTCAACTGCATCACCGTTGACGGGGACATGTCCACCAACGATACGGTGTTTGTGCTGGCGAATGGAAGGGCGGGCAATCCGACGCTCCGGAGCCGCTCCAAGGCTTTCGATGCCTTTACCGAAGGACTGACCGAAGTTTGTCTCCGTGTGGCTCGGATGCTGGTTATGGACGGAGAAGGCGCTACCAAGTTTATAGCCATCAGGGTTTCCGGAGCGGCGAGCAAGGAGGAAGCCCGTCAGGTGGGTCTGGCCATCGCCAACTCGCCGTTGGTGAAGACGGCTTTCTACGGCTGCGATCCAAACTGGGGCCGAATCATCTGCGCCGCGGGGTACTCCGGGGTTGCGATTGACGAATCCCTGACCACCATTGCCATAAACGGCTCTGTACTGTTCGATACCGGAAAGGTGGCGCCCTTCGAGGAAGCGGAAATGCGGAAGAAACTCGCCGCCCGTGAAATTGATGTCGAGGTCGGACTCGGTATGGGACAAGCCGAGGCGACCATCTATACCACAGATTTGTCCCACGAATACATCAAGATCAACGCAGAATACACCACTTGACCAGAGGGAGAAGAGCCTCCATGACCCTTTCGCCCAACGTACAGAAGATCAAGCCCTCGATCACCCTGGCGGTCACTGCCAAGGCGAACGCCCTCAAAGCGCAGGGTATCGATGTCGTACCCCTGAGCGCCGGAGAGCCTGACTTCGATACCCCGAAACACATCGCCGACGCGGCGGTGGAGGCGATCCGGGCCGGTTTCACCAAGTATACCCCGTCCGGGGGCATCATGGACCTGAAAAAAGCGGTCTGTGAGAAATTCCGCCGGGATAATGGGCTCAACTATTCACCGTCCCAGGTGATCATCAATTGCGGTGCAAAGCACAGCGACTTTCTGGCAATTTTTGTGCTCGTGGGCCCCGGTGACGAGGTCATCATTCCCTCGCCCTACTGGGTTTCCTATCCGGACATGACCCTCCTTGCCGGCGGAACTCCGGTCATCGTCGAGGGAAAAGCCGAGAACGGGCTGAAAATAACTGCGCAACAGCTTCGCGAGGCCATCACCCCGCGGACCAAACTCGTGGTGCTCAACTCGCCCTCCAATCCCACCGGAATGCTCTATTCGGAGGGGGAACTGCGCGAGCTGGCGGAAGTTATTGTCGAAGCCGGAATTTATGTTCTCTCCGACGAAATTTACGAAAAACTGGTCTATGACGGCAAACGGCATGTGTCCATCGGGTCGCTCGGCGATGAGATATTCAAGCACACCATCACGGTCAATGGTGTTTCCAAGGCCTACAGCATGACCGGATGGCGTATCGGGTACACCGCGGGACCGGAATGGATCATCAAGGCCATGGATGCGGTTCAGAGCCAGGAAACCTCCAATCCGACCTCCATCGCTCAAAAGGCGGCGCTGGCCGGACTTCTCGGCTCCGAGGACTTTCTCGTCGATTGGACCGCCGAGTATGACCGTCGTCGCAGGTACATGGTGGATCGCCTCAACTCATGTGAAGGGGTCAGTTGCCTCATGCCGGAAGGCGCATTCTATGCCTTCCCCGATGTGTCAGGCGTATACGGCCGGAGTTTTCAGGGTAAAAAGATCGGCGGCTCCGCTGATTTCTGCGACTATATGCTGGATTCCCAGCGTATCGCCATTATTCCGGGCATCGGATTCGGCGCGGACCGATTCGTCCGGTTGTCCTATGCAATCTCAATGGCGAATATCGAGAAAGCGCTGGACCGCTTCGAGGCCGGATTGAAGGCGCTGGACTGAAAGAGAGTGCCAGAGTGCCAGAGTGAAAAGATGAAAAGATGAAAAGAAGGCACAAAAGGGCAAGGGCACAGAGGTGTAAAGGGAGAAAGACCGTGGGGACGGGGAGTGCCTCGCCCCGGTCTGAACCGGTGACGCACGTGATTGGAATGATAACGCTGATGGAAATAATTTCATCAGCTTTATCATTCGTGTTTTTCCTGCGTCTTTCTTTCCCGTATCTTTTTCCCTGATGTCTTTGCGTTTTTGCGAGAGAAATGTTTTGCTCTCTTTTCTCTCTGCGTCTCTACGAGAGAAATCTTTCAAGAAGGAGAAATCGTTTCGATGAACCAGCTGAAACTCGGGCTGCCCAAGGGAAGTCTGCAGGAACCGACGTTCGATATTTTCCGGAAGGCCGGATACCGCATCCGGCTGACCGACCGTTCCTATATCCCGACGATAGATGATCCGGAACTGGAAGGACTGCTCATCCGCGCCCAGGAAATGGGGCATTACGTGGAAGACGGGGTTCTGGATGCCGGAATCACCGGACAGGACTGGGTGCGTGAGTATGATTCGGACGTGGTGGAAATCTGCAAACTGCTCTACGCCCGCGGCGGGTTCGTACCGGTCCGCTGGGTGGTGGCGGTTCCCGAGAGTTCCGATGTCACCGAAATATCCCAGCTCTCCGGAAAACGGATCGCCACCGAACTGGTTCGTTATACGGATCGGTATTTCACGGAGCGGGGAATCAAGGCGGATGTCGAATTCAGCTGGGGAGCAACGGAGGTCAAACCGCCCCGTCTGGCCGATGCCATCGTGGATGTGACTGTGACCGGGTCTTCCCTTCGGGCCAACAAGCTCCGGATCATTGACACCATTCTCGAATCCACCACGGTGCTGGTGATGAACCGGGAGGCCTATGCCGACCCTTGGAAGCGAGAAAAGGTTGAGAACATGGCCATGCTCCTGCAGGGGGCGCTGAATGCCGAGTTCAAGGTCGGGCTCAAAATGAATCTGCCCGCCGACCGGTTGGAAGATGTCTCCTCGCTCCTGCCGAGTCTGAACAATCCCACGGTTTCTCATCTCAAGCAGGAGGGATGGCTGGCTATTGAGGTGATCATTGACGAGACCAAGGTTCGTGAACTAATCCCTGTCCTGAAAAAATACGGCGCCGAGGGGATTATCGAGTATCCGCTGAACAAAGTGATTTATTGATTCCGTAATCGGGGGGCGGGGCGTATTCCGGTGCGTATGCGGAGGATACGGTTATCCCGCCTTTCTCATTCGAGGATATGTCATGATACCGATCGTTGCGTATGCCGATGTCGAACGGAACCCGAAGCTGCAGTCCATATTCCTGAGGGAGCTATCCTTCGATGCGGAAGTAGAAGCGAGTGTCCGTGCGCTTGTCGAGGATGTGCGCGTCCGGGGTGACGCGGCGGTGCTCGAATACACGCGCCGGTTCGATAAGGTGGACCTCGGTGCGCTCGCTCCCGTGCCTCTTGATCTCATGCGCGAGCTCCACGCCGGCGTTGCCCCGGAGTTTCTCGATGCGCTTCGGGAGTCCATTGACAACATACGACGGTTCCATGAACTCCAGGTAAGGGAATCCTGCTGGATGATGGGAGCCGACAACGTTCGTCTCGGGCTGCGCTATCTCCCGCTCGATGCCGCGGGACTCTATGTTCCGGGAGGCGCAGGAGCGTATCCCTCCACCATCGTCATGAATGCGGTTCCGGCGCAGGTGGCGGGAGTCCGGCGGCTGGTTGTGGTTACCCCGCCCGCCCGGTTCCGGGAGAATCCCCATGTTGCCGCCGCATTGGTGGAACTGGGAATCGAGGAAGTGTACACCATCGGCGGTGCCCAAGCTGTGGCGGCACTTGCCTACGGTACGGAAAGCATCCCCCGGGTTGACAAAATTGTCGGGCCGGGCAATTCCTGGGTGCAGACCGCCAAAAAGCTCGTGTTTGGGCATGTGGACATTGACATGTTCGCCGGACCCTCGGAGATCGTAGTGGTAGCCGATGAAACCGCCAGTCCGGCTTTTGTTGCGGCGGACCTCCTTTCCCAGGCCGAACACGGCAGTGGTGAGGAAATGGCGGTGCTTCTGACCACTTCCGAATCACTGGCCCTGGCCGTGCGTGAAGAACTGGAGCGTCAGGTCGAGTCCCTGCCAAACGCGGACGCTGTCCGCTCGGTACTCGACGCCAACGCCCTCATCCTTGTGAAAGATATGGAACAGGCTGCCGAGGCGGTCAATCGCATTGCTCCCGAGCATCTGGAACTGGTGGTGAATGATTACACCGCGCTTTTGGAACGGGTGCGTAACGCCGGGGCGGTATTCCTCGGAGCGTACTCCCCCGAACCGGTGTCTGATTACTTTGCGGGACCGAATCACGTGCTACCCACTTCCGGTGCGGCGCGATACGCTTCTCCTCTCGGGGTCTACGATTTTCAGAAGTGTATGAACGTTGTTGAGTATACCAGGGAAGCCATCCTGAAACACGGGGACAAGATTGACCGTCTGGCGCGCTCCGAAGGGTTCGAAGCCCACGCCCGGGCGGTCACCATACGATACAGGTGAGATGATGGAGAAGCGATCGGTGCTGGAGCGGGTAAAGCCGGAAATCAGGGAGATTTCCGCCTATACGCTCCGGGAGTACCAGTACGAAATCAAAATCAATCAGAACGAAAACCCCTACGATGTTCCCGAAGGGATCAAACGGGAAATTCTCGATTATGCTCTGGAACGGAGCTGGTCGCGATACCCACCGTTCATTCCCGCGGAACTGCATGAGCGCCTGGCCGGGTACGCCGGCTGGCAATCAGACGGAGTATTGGCGGGTAACGGTTCCAACGAGATCATCCAGGCGCTCATGACCGTGTTTCTCGGACCCGGGAAGAGGCTGGTGATTCCGGAGCCGACATTCACCGTTTATGGGCTCCTGGCTTCGGTGCTCGGCTCGGAGGTCATCCGGGTGCCGCTGAAGCCGGACTTTTCCTTCGACTGTGATACATTGGAGGAACGCTTTGTCGCCGAAGGCGACCTTCTGGTGATCTGTTCACCCAACAATCCCACCGGCGGCCTCTATCCGCCGGAGCGGGTCGCCTCACTGCTGGATCGCACCGACAAACCGGTAGTGGTTGACGAGGCCTATTTCGAGTTTGCGGGGGAAACCGTTTCCGGACTGCTCGAAAAGCATGACAATCTCGTGGTGCTTCGGACTTTCTCCAAGGCATTCTCCCTGGCGGGTCTGCGGGTGGGTTACGGTCTCATGGATCCGACGCTGGCCCGGGAAGTGGATAAAGCCAAGCTGCCGTACAACCTGAATTTCTTTTCCGTAGTCGCTGCCATCAAGCTTCTGGAGAACCGGGCGGCTCTGGACAAGACAGTGCGGACCATCGTGGCGGAGCGGGATCCCCTCATTCGTGCATTGAATGCCATCGGGGATGTCACCGCGCACGCCAGTCGGGCGAACTTTTTCCTGGTCGAAACGCCGTACGCGCCGAAGCGGATCTTTACGGAGCTTCTGAAGGAAGGATTTCTTGTTCGGGATGTGTCGTCCTATCCAATGCTGGGAAAGGCAATCCGGGTATCGGTTTCCACACCTGAGGACAACCGCCGGTTTCTTGACGCTTTCCGGCGGGTTATGGATGAACTGCAACGGGAGGATCGATCATGAGCAGATCGGCAAGCCGCAAGCGCACCACCCGGGAAACCGATGTATCCATTTCCCTGACCCTGGACGGGACCGGTGAATCCACAGTGGATACCGGCATCGGGTTTTTCGACCACATGCTCACCCTTTTCGCGCGGCATGGATTTTTCGACCTTACCGTAACCTGCCGGGGTGATATCGAGGTCGATTATCATCATTCGGTAGAGGATGTGGGAATCGTACTCGGACAGGTATTTCTGGATACGCTTGGTGACAAGGCGGGGATTGCCCGGTACGGCTGTTCCCATGTTCCCATGGAGTACGCGCTGGCGAGGGCTGTGGTTGATCTTTCCGGGCGGAGCGCGCTGGATTACCGGGTTGCGCCCTCCGTGGAGAAAGTGGGCGATTTCGATGTCGAACTCGTCCCGGAATTTTTCCGGGCCTTTGCGGACAATGCCCGTCTGAATCTGCATCTCGATCTTCTCAAGTCCGCCAACGGACATCACGACCTTGAGGCCGTGTTCAAGGCCGCTGCCCGCGCTCTTGCCGATGCAGTGCGTCCCGACCCGCGGGTCCGGGGACAGCACTCGTCAAAAGGAATGCTGTAAATAACGAAACACTCTGAAAGAACGGGGGACCGGTACGATATACCGGTCCCCCGTTTGCGTAACATTCCCCAAAAGGCATAGCTCCCGATTCCCGGGAACTATGGGGAGCGTCAGTATCCTCTCGTCTGCATCATGGCGCCAATCCGGGCATCATAGGCGCCGCCCCACTGAAGCGCGCCGTTGAAGTTGATTCCCGGTACGTCGCCGCCGGTGCGGTCCATGACCTGCTGGACGATCTCCCCGCTCATGGCCCAGAGAATGGCAGTGCTGATGATGCCGGAAGTGAGGCAGACCTTCTTCTCGAAACCGGGGAGAGCGAAGCAGCCGTAGGTATCCATCATGCGACCGACATGAACATCGGTCTGCCTGAAGACCGCAGCACCGTCGGAGACCCGGATATTCCGGGTGACCGGACCGATAGAAGCAACCTTCATGCCTTGGCTCCGGAATGCCTGGAGGTGCTTGAGATCAACTTCATCGTCGGGTTTGTAGGTACCCATGATCACGCAGTCCTTGGATGTGCCGTTGAACTTCCGCCCGTCGGAGAGGCCCTTGGCGAACGCGAATCCGCCGCGGCGTCCGCTCGCTTCGCCCGCCAGTGATTCGGGGTACCTGCTATAGAAGTATACAGAACCGCCGTTGAGAAGCGAATCGACCGCGAGGCTTGCCATTTTGCGGATACTGCCGAGTTCCATGCCGATCATTTCCAGCTGGCGCATGATCTCGTCGAAGAAGTCATCCATGAGCGGGGCATCCAGGCTGGCGCGAGGCGCTTTGGCTTCCAGCGCAGGTTCGTCTCCCTTGACCCTGACCGGTTTGCCATCGCGGGCGAGCACCCGGCATGCGTCCGCCATCATCATCCAGAAGACCGTAGAGGAGACCACCCCCGACTCGGGACCCAGCGGGGCAGGGGAATTGGGGACTTTTACCTGGGCGCCGATGTGGTCCGTGTAGGTTTCGATCCAGATATCGGCCATGGGGCGGATTTTGAGCCGTTGAATATCGGGTGTGATGTAACCCACGCCAGCGATATCACCTCCCCAGGGGCAGGGACCGCCGACCACGAAGAGGTCCTTTTTGGCCATGTCGTCCAGGTATCCCGCCGGCCATGGAAAATTGGCCAACACGAGATCCCCGTTCTTCACCTGTTTTGCATCATACCCGGCGGTGACGATTTCCGGCTCGCCGTTACGGTCGGGGAAAATGTCCGAATTATTGGTATGGCCCAGGTCCCAGCAGCACCAGACCCGGCTGCCCTTCTGCACCGTGCGGGCGATGGCGTAGGCGGATTCGAGAATGTTTTCCGACTGGCTCGCGCGGACCATCTGCAGTATCTCGCGGACCCGGCGGGTGTACATGAGCGCCAGCGGCTCGGCGGGGGCGCCAGTTTTCGGGCACTGTGTCATGGTTTGGGCGGATAGGGTTCCGGCCCCGGCCAGAGCGGGAACGGCGAGCGGGATCATGCGAAACAGGTCGCGACGTCTCATGCGGATTCCTCCTAGGAATAAGGGATGTTGAACTTTCCATTGATACATAATAAATAAAGAGAACGGCCGGTATCCAAACGAAAAACTCACGAGATATGTCTATTTGCCCATGGGGAGGGGGTTGAAGATCCAAGCCGCTTTCCGGCGTGTAAGCCCATTGTCGTATACATAAGCAGATAGTAGTGAACGGGTGTCTTGCAGTACAGACCAGGAACTAAGCTCACCCCTCGTCCCCCTCTCTCTCCAGAGAGAGGGGGCGTAAGGAGGTGAGTTATCGACCATAGCTTCCATTGATTATCTTTTTGTACTCATGCGTGCCAACGATTTTTCCTTATGTTTACGACAATGGCGTGTAAGCCGGGGGTGAGGACATGGCTATTATTTTCAAGAATGGGACACAGGGGAGCGGGGTCCGGAAAAAATACACTTGACATCTTCTCCCGATCAGATTTTATTACCACTATTGAACTTTTATCTCTCCAGGAGGAAGTAACAAGGGTATGTTGCGCACGTTCTCTCAGATCGCTTTCTGGTGGTGGTACATCGATCGAGGATAGAACTGCGCCCAAACCCGTGTCTGGAGACACGCGAGGATTTGAAACCACCGGGCGCCCGGTGGTTTTTTTATGCCCTTGCGGCTACATCGAACTTCCAGTCCAAGGAGAATGTTATGAAAAAGAATATCTTTATCATGTTCGCCTGCTCGGTGTTCGCGCTTTCCGCATGGGGACAGGACACCTCGGTGGTTGTCTATAACAATAACCTGGGTCTTGTAAAAAAGACCATCCGTCTCGACCTGACGCGCGGAACCCAGACCGTGTCTTATGCCGGTGTGGCCGACCGCATTGATCCGACCTCCGTACGGTTGAATGCGCAGCAGGGGACGGTACGCCTGGTGGAACAGAACTTCCGGTTTGATGTAACCAATCCTCAGAAGGTGATTCGGGAATACCTGAACCGGGAAATATCCATCTTCATGGACGGGGGAACGGTGGTCCGGGGAATCCTGCTTTCCGCGGATGGAGATATCGTGCTCCGGACCGAAGAGGGTCAACTGGTCGTAGTGCGGGCGAATGCGGTCGAGCGGTACGAATTCCCGGAGCTTCCCGTCGATCTGGTGAACCGTCCCACTCTGGTCTGGACACTCACGAGCGACCGGGCGGGAACGGTTCCGGTAGGCATGTCCTATCTCACGGAGGGACTTTCCTGGCATGCGGAATATACGGCGGTGGTGAATGCCGATGAAACCGCGCTTGAGCTTTCTTCCCTCGCCTCCATTCAGAACCAGTCGGGTGAGCGCTACGAGAACGCCGCGCTCAAACTGGTGGCGGGCGAGATCAACCGGGTCCGCACTCCGCGTCCGGCCCAGATGTTCGGGATGGAGAAACGGGCCATGATGGCGGAGGCGGCCGACCAGGCGGGCGGCTTTGAGGAACGCGGGCTGTTCGAGTATCATGTTTACGACCTCCAGGGAAGCACCACGCTCGAAGACGCATCGGTGAAGCAGATATCGCTTTTTGCGCCGCGCACCGTTCCGGTGGAAAAGCAGTATGTTTTCAACCCGAACCGCTACCGTGAGGACGTCATGACCGTCCTGAAGTTCGTCAACATCGAAAAGGCGGGGCCGGGTGTTCCGCTTCCCGCCGGAAGGGTTCGGGTATACAAGGCGGAGGGTGAGGATGCCACTATCCTCATTGGCGAGGACTCTCTCGATCATACTCCGGTGGGCGGGGATGTACGGCTTGCGGTGGGAAGGGCGTTCGAACTTTCCGGTGAACGCAGGGTTGTGGAAACCCGCAGCATTTCCCCCCGTGTAAATGAACAGAGAGTAGAAATCGTCCTTCGCAACCGCAAGAAAGAGGCGGTCACGGTCACCGCAGTGGAAAATCTTCCGGGTTCTTGGGAAATTGTGCAGAGAAGCCAGGAATTTACCCGCAAGGATGCGAATACTATCGAATTCACGGTGAAAGTGCCCGCCAACGGGGAAGCCACGGTGAGTTACACGGTACGGTTTACGTATTGAGAAGGCAGGAGGCGGGCGCTGGGACAATACATAAACTTCTGCGGTTTTCTGTATCGGACTATGTATACCGGTAGTTTTGTAATCAAGCAACTCACGCTGCATTTATGAAGTACTCTGGATATATATCTTTCAATCAAGGACGTTGACCGTGATCAGCCCGAGCTTTGAAGAACTGAAAAAGCGCACCGATGAAGGGAATGTCATCCCGGTGGTGAAAGCACTCCTCGCCGATACGGAGACCCCGGTATCCGCGTACCTCAAGATACGGGACCGGAGTACCTATTCCTTCCTCCTGGAAAGCGTGGAAGGCGGCGAGAAGATGGCCCGGTATTCCTTCTTGGGAGCCGACCCTTTTCTTGTATTTCGTTCACGGGGGGAAACCGGGACAGTCCGCGATCTCAACACCGGAATGGAACGACGGTTCAGCGGCGACCCCATCGGTGAACTGAGGCGGATCATGGGGTCCTATCACGCGGTGGACCTTCCCGGGCTTCCCCGGTTTACCGGCGGCGGAGTGGGGTATTTCGCCTATGACGCGGTGCGGCTGGTCGAAGACATTCCCGACTCGACGCGGGACGATTACGGGATCGATGACATTTTCTTCATGTTCTACGACACCATCCTGGTGTTTGACAACATCGGGCGCACCATATCCATCATTTCCAACGTGCACACCGACGGACCGGGGACGCTGGAGGACCGCTATCACCTGGCGGTTTCCCGCATCGAGCGTCTGGAATCTCTGCTGGCGAAGCGCACCGCACCCGCACCAGTCCGGGGTGGCGGACGTGCCGAGACGGTCCCCAACATAGACAAGCTCGGGTTTGTCAAGAACGTCCTCCGTTGCAAGGAATACATCACCGCCGGCGATGTCATCCAGGTGGTGCTCTCCCAGCGGTTCGCCCGTGAGCTGACAGTTTCGCCCTTCGATGTGTACCGCATGCTCCGCATTGTCAACCCCTCCCCCTACATGTTTTTCATCTCCACCGACCGCATGGACATCGCCGGGGCTTCGCCCGAAATGTTCGTGCGTGTGGAAAACGGCGAGATGGAGGCGCGTCCCATAGCCGGAACCCGCAAGCGAGGGAAAACCCCGGCGGAGGACGCCGCGCTCGCCGAGGAACTGCGCAACGATGAGAAGGAGTGCGCCGAACATGTCATGCTGCTCGATCTGGGACGGAACGATGTGGGACGGGTCGCCCGCTATGGTTCGGTGCGGGTCGAGGACGCCATGTTCATCGAGCGGTACAGTCATGTCATGCACATGGTGAGTTCCGTGAAAGGAACGTTGCAGGAGGGCAGGGACCGGTTCGACGCCCTCCTGTCCTTTTTTCCGGCGGGAACGTTATCCGGCGCCCCGAAGGTCCGGGCCATGGAGATCATCGACGAGCTGGAGACCACCCGTCGCGGCCTCTACGGCGGCTGTATCGGGTATGCCGATTACCGGGGCAACGTGGACTCCTGCATCGCCATCCGGACCATGGCGGTTCAGGACGGCACGGCGTACGTGCAGGCCGGGGCGGGCATTGTGGCCGATTCCGACCCGGAAACGGAATACCAGGAATGCCTGAACAAGGCGCGGGCGCTCTTCCGTGCCA